>NZ_JBSGYT010000044.1:0-62459 GCF_053610645.1 Streptomyces sp. NPDC054883
CGGACGGGCCGGGGCCACGGGATGACGGCAGCTAGCTCCAGCTGGCGTGCAGGGGCTTGCCCTCGGCGTAGCCGGCCGCCGACTGGACGCCGACCACGGCCTTCTCCTCGAACTCCGCCAGTGAGCCCGCGCCCGCGTACGTGCAGGAGGACCGCACGCCCGCGATGATCGAGTCGATCAGGTCCTCGACGCCGGGCCGCGCCGGGTCCAGGAACATGCGCGAGGTGGAGATGCCCTCCTCGAACAGGCCCTTGCGGGCCCGGTCGTACGCCGACTCCTCCGAGGTGCGGTTCTGCACGGCACGCGCCGACGCCATGCCGAACGACTCCTTGTAGAAGCGGCCGTCGGCCGACTGCTGGAGGTCGCCCGGCGACTCGTACGTACCGGCGAACCAGGAGCCGACCATCACGTTCGCGGCGCCGGCGGCCAGCGCCATCGCCACGTCGCGCGGGTGGCGGACGCCGCCGTCGGCCCACACGTGCTTGCCGTACTTCTTCGCCTCCGCCGCGCACTCCAGCACCGCGGAGAACTGCGGCCGGCCGACGCCGGTCATCATGCGGGTGGTGCACATGGCGCCGGGGCCCACACCGACCTTGATGATGTCCGCGCCGGCCTCGATCAGGTCCTTGACGCCCTCGGCGGCGACGATGTTGCCGGCCACGATCGGGACCTGGGGGTCCAGCGCGCGGACGGCCTTGATCGCGTTGATCATCGACTCCTGGTGGCCGTGGGCCGTGTCGATGACGAGCGTGTCCACGCCCGCGTCGAGCAGCTGCTTGGCCTTGCCGACGAAGTCGCCGTTGATGCCGACGGCGGCGGCGATGCGCAGCTTGCCGTCGGCGTCGGTCGCCGGGGTGTAGAGGGTCGCGCGGAGGGCGCCCTTGCGGGTCAGGATGCCGACGAGCCTGCCGTCCTGGTCGACGGCCGGGGCCAGCTTGCGGTGTCCGGCGTCGAGCTTGTTGAAGGCTTCGCGGGGGTCGATGTCGGCGTCGATGAGCAGCAGCTCCTTCGACATGACCTCGGAGAGCTGGGTGAAGCGGTCCACGCCGGTCAGGTCGTGGTCGGTGACGACGCCGACGGGCCGGTTGTCCGCGTCCACGACGATTCCGGCGCCGTGCGCCCGCTTGGGCAGCAGGGACAGCGCGTCGGCGACGGTCTGGGTGGGCGCCAGGGTGATGGGCGTGTCGAGCACGAGGTGGCGCGTCTTGACCCAGGAGATGACGTCGGTGACGACCTCGATCGGGATGTCCTGCGGGATGACGACGATGCCGCCGCGGCGGGCGACGGTCTCGGCCATCCGGCGTCCCGCGATGGCGGTCATGTTGGCCACGACGAGCGGAATGGTGGTGCCGGTGCCGTCGGGCGAGGAGAGGTCGACGCCCTGGCGGGAACCGACCGCGGACCGGCTCGGCACCATGAACACATCGTCGTACGTCAGGTCGTACGGCGGCTTCTGGTCATTGAGGAAACGCACGTGCTGAACATCCCAGTCGATCGGAGTTGGCCCTCGACGGGGCAGCCGAGGAAACGCACGTACTTCATTCTCCCATGGCCCGGTGTTTATGCAGCCCGGTCCGATCGTCCAGGACATAAGGGACCACCTGGTCGCTTCCTCCAGTCCGGCGGACGCGCCGCCGGCTCGGCGCGACCGGAAGTCCGCTGCGGCGGAGAGTGGAAGGCAGGGAGACAGACCTCGGGGCACCCGCACCTGCGGACCACCACCTGGGAGGAACCATGCCTGCGATGAAGCGGGACGAGACGCCCGTCGCCCTGGAGGGCGGCGGTCTGGAGATCCGGATCGAGGAGATCGGCGGGGACCTGAGCGTGGGCTTCTTCCACCTGCCCGAGGGCACGGACATGGCCCCGGCGCTGACGGGGCTGCCCGACGACATGTGCCCGTGCCCGCACTGGGGATACCTCCTCAAAGGCCGGCTGCTGATGCGCTCGAACGACGGGGAAACGGTCTACGAGGAAGGGCAGGCCTTCTACTGGGGCCCGGGTCACGTGCCCGTGGCGCTCACCGACACCGATTACGTCGACTTCTCCCCCAGCGACGGGATCCGGCGGGTCCTCGACCACGTCAAGGGCCGGTCGGGCTAGCCCGACCGGCGCACGCCGGGGCCTTCAGCCCCGTCCCGCCGGTTCGCCCACCGGGAGCACGCGGCGGTGAACGGGGCCGTGGCGGTCGGCCAGGGGGGTCACGCTGCCGCCGTGGCGGACCGCGGTGAACTCGGCGGCGATCGCCAGGGCCGTCTCCTCGGGAGTCCCGCCGCCGAGGTCGAGGCCGATGGGTGAGCGCAGCCGGGCCAGCGCGGCGTCGGGCACGCCCTCCTCCCGCAGCCGGGCGGCCCGCTCGGTGTGGGTGCGCCGCGACCCCATGGCCCCGACGTACGCGAGGGGCAGCCGCAGCGCGAGGGACAGCAGCGGTACGTCGAACTTCGCGTCGTGGGTCAGGACGCAGACGGCGGTCCGGGAGTCGAGCCGGCCCGCCTCCCACTCGGCGGCGAGGTGGCGGTGCGGCCACTCCACGACGACCTCGTCGGCGTCGGGGAAGCGGGCCGGTGTGGTGAAGACGGCCCGGGCGTCGCAGACGGTGACCCGGTGCCCGAGGAAGGCGCCGATCCGGGCCAGGGCGGCGGCGAAGTCGATGGCCCCGTAGACGATCAGCCGGGGCGGCTCGGCGGCCGACTCGACCAGCAGGGTCAGCGGCTGACCGCACAGCCCGCCCGCCGTCCCCAGCTCGGCAGTGCCGGTCCGCCCGGCGAGCAGCAGGTCCCGCACCCGTTCGGCGGCGGCCCGGTCCAGGGCGGGGCCGCCGCCCAGGTGGCCCTCGTAGGAGCCGTCGGCCCGCACGGCCAGGGCCCGGCCGAGCTGCCGGGGCGGGCCGGCGACCACCCGGGCCAGTGCGGTCCGCGCGCCGGCCCCGGCCTGGTCGAGCACCGAGCGCAGGACGGGCCGCACCGGGTCGTGCCCGCGTACCGGGGTGATCAGTACGTCCAGGATCCCGCCGCAGGTCAGTCCCACCGCGAAGGCGTCGTCGTCGCTGTACCCGAAGCGGTGGACGCCCCCTTCCCCGGTGGCGATCGCCTCCAGGCACAGCTCGTGGACGGCGGATTCGACGCAGCCCCCGGAGAGGGAACCGAGCGCGGTGCCCCCGGCGTCCACGGCCAGCGAGGCTCCCGGTCCGCGCGGCGCGCTCCCGCTGACGGCGACGACGGTGGCCAGCGCGAACTCGCGCCGCTCGGCGCACCAGGTGCGGAGTTCCCCCGCGATGTCCAGCATCAGCGGATGTATTCGCGGCGGGGTGTCTGCCCGGGGATGAGCGGCCGCGGCGGCAGGACGGCGGGCGGGCGGGGCCGGGTCGGGCCCTGGTAGGGCAGTGGTACCGGGTCGGGCCGCCGGCCTGCGGCGCTGCCCAGCAGCCGGGCGGCGTGGGCGACGCTGGCGAGGGTGGCGTGGTGGTGCCAGCCGCGGAAGGAGCGGCCCTCGAAGTCGCGGATCCCGACGGGTTCGCAGGTCTCGGCGAAGTCCAGGGAGACCCGGTCGGTGAGCTTCGCCAGCAGGAAGAGCTGGGCGAGCGGCCGGTCCCCGATGTTGGTGATCCAGAACTCGGAGGGCAGCAGGGCGGCTTCCGTCCAGGCGCCGAGGAGCAGCAGCGGGGCGGTCGTCGTGGCGGCGGGCCGGTCCTCGCCGGCGGCGGCGAGGATGGAAGCCGACGTCAGCAGGGTCACCGCGCCCTCGGCGCGGCCGTGCCGGGTCCATTCGACGACGCGGCGCTGGGAGCGCAGCGAGTCGATGAGCTCCCGGGCGGGGGCGGTGTGCGGTCCGGGCTTGTGGCGCCCGGACCCGCCGAAGGAGACGGGCAGCGAGCCGTCGACCTTGAAGACGAAGGGGATGTCCTGGAGCGAGAAGGACTCGATGCACTGCGGGAGGTCGCTGTTGGAGACCTCCATCACCACCGGCCGCCGCTGGAGCTGCCAGGTCGCGGCCATGCGCTGGACCGCGTGCACGGCGTCTTGGGCGGGGGTGAGCGAGCGTGCCGTGTCGGGGATTCCCGCCCGGCGGCGGCGCAGCAGTTCGCTGGTCCAGGGCCCGGGGAGGGTGAGGGTCCATTCGACCGGGAAGCTGGCCTCGCTGGAGGCGAGCCAGATGCCGCCTGCCTGCTGGCAGTTGGCGGTGCGGCCGAGCTGGGGGACGAACTGCCGCCCCACGCCCACGGAGCGGTCGCCGGCCTTCTCGATGACCATCGGCTGCACCACCCAGGCCAGCGGCCGCTGGGCGGTGCGTTCGATGTGCTGGGCGAGGGACCGGCGTACGGGGGTCCAGTCCCACGGGGACTTGCTGATGAACTGCTGGAGACTCTGCTCGACGGAACTGGCGCCGGTTCCGGCGATGTTGCGGATTGTTTTCTTCCCATTGGTCCGCACGAGCCCGTTGAGATAAACGCGGGCCCAGTTTCGCTGGTCCCGCCGGGGTAATGACTCGAAGAACAGAGAGATCAGGACGTCGATCAACTCGGAGATTTCCTTTGCGGAATCCTCCGGCAGGACTACGCGAGCCATCTGGGCCTCCCCCGCGACCAGCTAGATCCAATACCCTACTTGACCGCGGAGAACGGCCGTAGGCCAGGGCGGCTACTTCCTGAGGTCGCCGGCAGTTGCGAGCCGCTCTTCCTCTACCACGAGTGGGATCGGGATCTGGTTCGCCGCATAGTAGAGCGCGATCAGGAAGTGTGCGCCGAGAGTGAGCGGTGCGGAGAAAAAGGACAGGAGTACGGTCATGGGGTAGGCGATCGCCCCCAGGCCGAACCGCATTCGCGTCGCCCGGGCGCCTTCTTTGTCCACCTGTTCGTGGAAGAGGTGGCCGACCCGCGTGACGTACCACCAGAAGGCGAGGAAGGCCAGGGCGTAGGCGACGGTGAGCGAACTGTAGAGGATGGCGGCCGCGTTGGCAGATCCGCCTTCTTCCATCAGGTGTTCGGCGAGGACGGTGGTCGTGTACGGGATCACCGATACCACCATCAGCACCAGGAGATTCAGGAACAACAGCGGACGGTCGACCCGCTTGAGGTGACTGAAGATGGTGTGGTGGTTCACCCACATCACGCCGATGATGAGGAAACTCACCACATAGGCGGCGTAATGCGGCCACTGCTCCCAGACGCCGTGCCAGAACTCCGACCCCGTTTCTTTCGGAACTTTGAGTTCCAGAACCAGAATCGTGATGACGATGGCGAACACGCCGTCGCTGAATGCCTCGACGCGACCGGTTTCGCGCTCCATTGGCTCCCCCTTTGTCACTTCGCTCCGCGCACGCGGGGAGGGCGCTGCCCCGCCCTCCCCGCACACGCTACCCAGTTCTCGGGGCTCAGCTGCCGAACCCGGCGGTCTGGCGCCAGATCCGGCCATCGCGGACCACAAGTGTCCCGAACGCGTGCTCCGGCTGACCGTTCAAGTTCATGATCGCCCGGTAGAAGATCGTGTCCTCGGTCTCGACGTACTCCTGCAGTTCGACCAGGGTGGGCTTGACCGAGAGGTAGCCGGTGAACGTCTCGCGCACCGCCTCGATCCCCACCGAGGCCCCCTCGAAGCGCAGCAGCACCGCGTCGTCCGTGTAGTTCTTCATGACCGCCTCGATGTCGAGGGCGGCCAGCGCCTCCATCTGGCGGACGAAGACCGGGTGCAGCTTGGAGATGTCGTACGTGGCCATGTTCGACTCCACTCTCTCAATGGGAACGGACTCAACTGGTGCCGCGACCGGCTCAACTGGCCGGAGCGGCTGCGGCGGTTGTCTGCGGCGGGGTGGCGAGCGGCAGCCGTACGACCATCCGGGTCTCGCCGGGGCGGGAGCGGGCGGTGATCGACCCGTGGTGGCGCTGCGTCACGATCCGGTAGCTGAGGTGCAGTCCCAGACCCGTGCCCTTGCCCACGTCCTTGGTGGTGTAGAAGGGTTCGAAGATCCGGGGCAGGACGTTCTCGGGGATGCCGCGGCCGGTGTCGATGACCTCCACGACCATGCAGACGCCTTCCGCCCGGGCGCGCAGGGTGAGGGTGCCGGCCCCTTCCATGGCCTCGGCGGCGTTGTCGACGAGGTTGGTCCACACCTGGTTCAGCTCGCCCGGATAGCCCGTGAGTTCGGGCAGCCCGGGTTCGTACTCGCGGACCAGGGTGATGCCGGAGAGCTTCGACCGGAGCACGACCAGCGTGTTCTCCAGCCCGTCCGTCACCGGGAAGCGCTGCTCGGGAGCGCGGTCGAGATTGGCGTAATCCCGGGTGGCGGCGACCAGCTGGGAGATGCGCGGGCCCGCGGCCCGCAGCTCGGCCGCCAGCGAGCGGATCTCCAGCAGCGCCGCCAGGTGGTCCAGGGCGGCGGGCAGGGCCGGCTCGCCGATCCCCTCCAGCCGCTCCAGCAGCCAGCCCAGCTCCAGGCCGAGGTCCGAGACGCCCGATCCGAGCAGCCCCGGCCGCTCGGTGCCGGCCTCTTCGGCCCAGTCGGCGATCTCCTCCTCGGCATCCGCCTGCGCCAGCGGGTCGGAGGTCTGCGGCGGCGCCAGCTTGTCCAGCTCGTCGGTGAGCCGGTCGAGCAGCGAGCGTTCGGCCCCCGAGGCGGACGCACCCCAGGCGTGCGCGGTGCGGGTCAGCCGGTCCAGGGCGGGCGCGAGCTCCTGCGCCGCCCGGGCCACCGCGGCCGCCGGATTGTTCAGCTCGTGCGCGAGCCCCGCGGCGAGGGTGCCCAGTGCCTCCACGGTCGCCCGCTTGCGGGCCTGCACCTCGGAGGACTTGATCCGCCAGGCCAGTACGGGCAGCAGGACGGCCGCCACACCGTGGCAGCGGGTCAGCATCTCGAAGAACACCGGCTTCGGGTAGCCGACCACGGTGGTCGCGGGGCCCGACGCGCAGGCGGTGGCCACGTAGGAGCCGTCGGTCAGCAGCGGCAGCTCCCCGGTGAAGCGGTGCGCGGCGGAGGGCTTGCCGTCGTGCTCCTCGGCGGCGGCGCTCTCCTCCTCGGTGGAGTGCCGGGTGAGCACCTCCTCCCGGCCGTCGATGACCTTGGTGACGACGAGTCCGCCCGCGAGCAGCACGTGGAAGCAGGTGGCCTCGTCGCCGTCGCGGAAGAGCAGCTCGCCGTCGGCCAGCACCCGGGCTTCGGAGACCGAGACCAGCCAGTCCAGTTGCTCCTCGGTGAGACCGCCGAAGATCTCCAGCTCGCGCAGCGCCGACCGTAACTCCGGGCCGTTCATGCCGTGGTCCCCTCTGCCCGGGTACGGGCGGACAGCCGCAAGGTCACGATCAGGGCCAGCGCGCACACTCCGGCGACGGCGGCCATGAAGCCGACCGAGGTGCGGTGCAGCCCGTGGATGTTGGTCAGCATTCCGGCGAGCACCGACGGAACGCTCATGGCCAGGTACGCGAACACGTACACGGCGGCGGTGAGTTCCCCGCGGTGTGCGGGTTCGGCCAGGGCGCTCAGGGCCCGGAAGGAGCCGAGGAAGGCGGCCCCCCAGCCGGCGCCCAGCACGGCCGTGGCGACGAGGAAGACCGGGGCCGAGCCGAGTCCGAGTGCCAGCAGCACCAGCGCCAGGCCGGCCAGCAGCCCCAGCAGCCCGACGACCGCGGTGCGCAGCGCCTCGGTGCGGCCGAGCAGCAGCTGGGCGCCGGTCGCGGCGCCCGCGAGCAGCGCCACGGTGGCCCCGCCGACCAGGTAGTTGGTGCTGCGGAGCAGGGACAGGGCCAGGTGCGGGCCGAGCGAGAGGTAGAACCCGCCGACCGACCAGACGGCGACGATGGTGAGCACCAGGACGGCGAAGCGGCCGCCCGCGCCCTGCGGTATCCGGATCCGGTGCGGCGCGACCCGGAAGCGGCCGCCCCGCAGCCCGGGGGCGCTCTCGCCCATCCGGACCACCCCGACCAGGGTGAGCGCGAAGGCCCCGACCAGCAGGACGTAGCTCAGGACGGTCGGGGCGGGCCCGTACTGGACCAGGAGTCCGGCGCCCAGGCCGCCGAGCCCGATGCCCACGGTGGGGCCCGCGCTGTTGACCTGGGCCCCGAGCGCGGGTTTGGAGCGCGGGGTCAGTTCCAGCAGCGCCGCGCCCATCGCCCCGGTGGCCAGGCCGACCGCCAGTCCCTGCACGGCGCGGGCGGCCAGCAGCAGCCCGAGCCCCTGTGCCCCGGCGAACAGGCCCATCGACACGATCGCGAGGACCAGTGCGGCGCCGAGCACGGGCCGCCGTCCGAGGGTGTCGGACAGCGACCCGAACAGCAGCAGTCCGGCCAGCACGGTGACGGCGTACAGGGCGAAGACCACCGTGATGGTGCCCGAGGACAGGCCCCACTTCTGCTGGTAGAGCACGTAGAGGGCGGAGGGCACGGAGGAGGAGAGCATGAGCAGCACGAGGACGGCGCCCACCACCCAGAAGCCGGAGCCTCTGGGCGCACTGGCCGGCTGGCCCGTCGGGTGCACGATGTCCCCCGTGGTCGTCTTGGTCGGTTCGGCCACTCTCGTCAACTCCCCCGTGGTGGGCATTGGTCAGGCGAGCGCCTGGGCCCTCGCCAGTGCGCGGGCGGTCAGTACGCCCGCGAGGTGGCCGAGGTACTCGGCCGAGGTGCCGCGGCCCGGGATGAACAGCTCCCGCGGTTCGGCGCGGAAGGCCGCGAGCACGCTGTCCGTCGTGTACGGGCCGCCGCGCAGCCGGTCCTCGACCCCGCGCAGGCGCAGGGCGCGGGCGGTGGCCCCGGTCACCGCGATGCGCGGGCCGTCGGCGGTGATGCGTACGGCGGTCGCGCACAGCGGGTAGCGGGTGGCCCGGTCGGCGCTCTTCTCGAACGCGGCTGCGGGGCCGCCGGCCGGAACCAGCAGGGCCGTTATCACGGCGCCCGCCGGTACCCCGGAGGCGGCGAGTTCCTCGGCCGCGACCGTGGACCGCCCGCGCGGCCCGGCCAGTTCGGCCTCCGCGCCGGCGGCGATGGCCGCGACCGGCAGGTCGGTGGCCCGGCCGGTCGCCGCCAGGTTCCCCCCGGTGGTGCCGAGGTTGCGGACCTGGGGGTCGCCGTTGGCCCGGGCCGCGGCGGCGATCTCCGGGGCCCGCGCCAGCACCAGCGGGTGCGCCGCGAGTTCGGCGAGCGTGGTCAGCGCCCCGATCCGCAGCGTCCCGTCCGGGGCCGTCGCGACTCCCCGCAGTTCCTCCAGGTGCCGTACGTCGACCAGCAGCCCGGCCCGGGCGGCGCCGGTGCGCAGGTCGGGCAGCAGGCTCTGGCCGCCCGCCAGGGCGCGGGCGCCCGGGGTGCCGGCGAGGAGGGTGAGCGCCTCTTCGAGGCCGACGGGCCGTGCGTAGTCGAACTCGGTGAGGATCACTGGGCTTCCCCTCTCATGCGGCGCCAGACCTTCTCGGGGGTGAGCGGCATGTCGATGTGCCGGACGCCCAGGTCGGAGAGGGCGTCCACGACGGCGTTGACGACGGCGGCGGCGGGCGGCACGGTGGCGATCTCCCCGGCCCCCTTGGCCCCGAGCGGGTTGTGCGGGCTGGGCGTGGTCGTCTTGTCGAGGGAGAAGAAGGGCACGTCGGCGGCGCGCGGGAGGGCGTAGTGGTTCAGGTCGGAGCTGATGAGCAGCCCGTCCTCGTCGTATTCGGCGGCCTCCATGAGGGCCTGGCCGAGGCCGTGCACGATGCTGCCCTCGATCTGGCCGAGGACGATCTTCGGGTTGCCGATGTTGCCGGCGTCGTCCACGGCGGTGTAGGACACCACCTCGGTCTCGCCGGTCAGTTCGTCGATCTCGACCACCGCGACGTGCGTCCCGAACGGGTAGTTGAAGTCCGGCGGGTCGAAGTGGGTGGTCTCGTCCAGGGCGGGCTCGATCTCGTGCGGCAGTCCCCAGCCGTACCACATGGCCATCGCCAGTTCGGCGAAGGTCTTCGCGTTCTCCTCGTTGCCCTCTTCGTGGACGCCGCCATTGGCGTAGACGACCTTGTCCTCGGGGACCCCCAGGAAGACGGCGCCCGCCTTGACCAGCTTCGCCTTGAGTTTGCGGGCGGTGAGGGCGACGGCCGGCGCGGCCATGCTGTAGGACCGCGAGCCGTAGGTGCCCTGCCCGTAGGGGGCCTTCTGCGTGTCGCCCTCCAGGACCTGCACCTGCGCCGGGTCGATGCCGAGTTCGTCGGCGGCGACCTGCGCGAAGACGGTGCCGTGGCTCTGGCCGGTGGAGGCGGAGCCGACGGTCACCGTGACCTCGCCGGTGGGGTGGACGCGGATGTTCGCGCTCTCCCAGGTCCCGCCGAGCATGCCCTCCTTCGACATCCGGGTGGAGGGGCCGACACCGCAGATGGCGACGTAGGTGGCCAGGCCCACGCCGAGGCGCTTGCCGCGGGCGCGGGCCTCGGCCTTGCGGGCGGGCATGTCGGCGTATCCCGACAGCTCCACGGCCCGGTCGAAGTTCAGCTGGTAGTCCCCGGAGTCGTAGGTCCAGCCGAGCCCGTTGTCGTACGGGAACTTCTCCTTCGGCACCAGGTTCTTGCGCCGCACGGCCGCCGGGTCCATGCCGATCTCGGAGGCGTACCGGTCGACGAGGCGCTCCATCAGGAACGCGGCCTCGGCGCGCCCGCTGCCGCGCTGGGCGCCGAGCGAGACGGTGTTGGTGAAGGCGGCGTAGACCTCGCAGAAGGCGGCGGGGATGTCGTACATGCCGCTGATGGAGCGTCCCATCAGGGCGGTGGCGACACCGGGGCCGATGGTGGAGGGGTAGGCGCCCAGGTTGGCGTAGCTGGTGGCGCGCACCGCGGTGATCCGGCCGTCGCGGCTGCCGGCGAGGGTGACGTGCTGGCGGTGGTCGCGGCCCTGGACGGTGGAGTTCATCAGTCCGGTACGGGTGTCCACCCACTTCACGGGCCGGCCGAGCGCCTTGGACAGCAGCAGCACCAGCGCCATGTCGGGGTAGAGGTAGCCCTTGGTGCCGAAGCTGCCGCCCACGGTCGGCGCGATCACGCGCAGCTTGTTGAAGGGGATGCCGAGGACCAGGGCGGAGAGCAGGAAGCGGTGGTTGTGCGGGCCCTGGGTGGAGGCGTAGAGGGTGTACTCGCCGGTGGCCGCGTTGTAGTCGCCGACCGCGCCGCGCGGTTCGATGGGGCTGTTGATGGTGCGCTGGTTGACGAGGTCGAGTTCGACGGTGACCTCGGCCTCGGCGATGGCCGCGTCGGTGCGGTCCTTGTCGCCGCAGGTCCAGTACGCGTTCAGGTTGCCCGGAACGGCCTCGTGCAGCTGCGGCGCGCCCTCGGCGAGGGCCTCGTCGGCGCGGGTGACCACGGGCAGCGGTTCGTACTCGACGGTGATGGCGGCGAGCGCGGCGGCGGCCTGGCGCGGGGTTTCGGCGACCACCACGGCGATCGGGTCGCCGACGTGCCGGACGGCGTCGCCGGTCAGGACCGGGCGGGCGCCGGGAAGTCCGTAGGGGTGGGGCGGGAAGTGGCTCTCGACCCCGCCGGGTATCCAGATGCAGGGCAGCGGCATGACGTCGGTGAAGTCGGCGGCGGTGGCCACCTTCAGTACGCCGGGCAGCTGCTCGGCGGCCTTGGTCTCGATGGACAGGATCCGCGCGTGGGCCACCGGGCTGCCGAGGATGGCCATGTGGGCGGTGCCCGGCAGGTCGATGTCGGCGACGTAGATCGCCTCGCCGCGCAGCAGCTGCGGATCCTCCCGGCTGTCCAGCGGCTGCCCCAGCACTCCGTTGCCCTGGAGAGCGCTCTCCCCCGTGACTGCGGTCATGGCCTCACACCTCCTGTCCGGACGCGGCGGCCGCCGCGGCGGCGGGTTCTTCGGCGCGGGCGGCGGAGCAGGCGCGCTGCACTCCGCGTACGACGCTGTGGTAGCCGGTGCAGCGGCACAGGTTGCCGGTGAGCCATTCGCGGATCTCGGGCTCGGTGGGGGCCTCGCGGTCGGCGGTGTTGTCGACGAGTTCGCCGAGGGCCATGACCATGCCCGGGGTGCAGAAGCCGCACTGGGTGCCGTGCTCCTGGCGCAGCGCTTCCTGGAGGCCGGTGAGCTCGCCGCCGGTGGTGGTGACCCCTTCGATGGTGGTCACCTGGGAGCCCGCGGCCGATGCGGTCAGGACCAGGCAGCTCTTGACGGACCTGCCGTCGAGCCGGACGACGCACGAGCCGCACTGGCCGGTGTCGCAGCCGACCTTGGTCCCGGTCAGCCCGAGACCGTCACGGAGCCGTTCCACGAGCAGTTCGTTCGGCGGGGCCGAGAACTGCTCGGGTCTTCCGTTCACGTTCAGTGAGAGATCCATGCGAGCGCCTGCGCTTCCGTGAGCGGCCGGTTGAAGAGGGGTCCGCCGGGCTGTTGGAGAATTCCTCCGGAGTGCAGCGGGCCGGTGTCGACGGGGGCGAATCCCAGATCCGAGATGATTCCCCCGACGATTTCCTTTGCTTTCCCGTCGTCGCCGGCCGTGAAATGGGCCAGTCGTTCGCCCTCTGCGGTGCCGGCTACGGCGAGAGTCTCGAAATGCATGGTGTTCAGGGATTTCACGACCCGGGCGCCGGGGTACCACTCGGCGACCAGGTCGCTGGAGCCGCGGCCGCCGAGATCGGCGGGGGTCCCGGCGCCGCCGAAGGCGTTGGTGGCGTCCACCAGGACCTTGTCCTGCACGACGTGCGGCGGCAGCAGCCCCCGCACGTGGTCGAACGGCACCATCAGCACCAGCAGGTCGGCCCGGCCGGCGGCCTCGGCGGGGTGCGCCGCCGAAGCCGTGGGGCCGAGTTCGGCCAGCAGCGGGGCCAGGGTCTGCGGGCCCCGGGCATTGGCGAGCACGACCTCGTGCCCGGCGGCGACCAGGATCCGGGCGAGGACCGTGCCGATCCGCCCGGTGCCGATGATGCCTGTCCGCATTTACGCTCCTCAGTCCATGCCGATCCAGACCGACTTGGTCTGGGTGTAGCTCTCGAGGGATTCGGGCCCGCACTCACGGCCGTAACCGGAGGCCTTGTAGCCGCCGTAGGGCACGGAGGGGTCGTACTGGTTGTAG
Source organism: Streptomyces sp. NPDC054883 (assembly GCF_053610645.1). Taxonomy (NCBI): domain Bacteria; kingdom Bacillati; phylum Actinomycetota; class Actinomycetes; order Kitasatosporales; family Streptomycetaceae; genus Streptomyces; species Streptomyces sp. NPDC054883. Next base: position 13,015 of record NZ_JBSGYT010000044.1, read on the forward strand.
CAGTTGACCCAGACGGTGCCCGCCTTGATCTGCGAGGCGACCCGGTGGGCACGCCGCAGGTCCTTGGTGTGCACCCCGGCGGCGAGGCCGTACGCGCTGTCGTTCGCGATGCGTACGGCGTCCTCCTCGGTGTCGAACGGGATGATGGACAGGACCGGGCCGAAGATCTCCTCCTGGGCGATGCGCATCCCGTTGTCGACGCCGGTGAAGACGGTCGGCAGGAAGTACAGGCCCTGGCTGGAGGCGCCCTCGGGGGTCCAGCCGGTGCCGCCGGTCCGCAGGACGGCGCCTTCCTTCTCGCCGATCTCGATGTAGGAGCTCACCTTGTCGAACTGGCCGCGGTGGGCCAGCGGCCCGAACAGGGTGGCCGGGTCGCGGGGGTCTCCGGGCTTGAGGGCGGAGGCCCGCCGCACGAGCCGTTCGACCAGCTCGTCGTGGATGGGGCGCTGGAGCAGCAGCCGGGAGCCGGCGGTGCAAATCTCGCCCTTGTTGTAGTAGATGCCGAAGAAGGCCAGTTCCTCGGCGGCGTCGAGGTCCGCGTCGGCGAAGACGATGTTGGCGGACTTGCCGCCGAGCTCCATCGTGACCTTCTTCAGGGTGCCGGCCGACTTGCGGATGATGGCCTGGCCGACGGCGGTGGAACCGGTGAAGGCGATCTTGTCGATGCCGGGGTGGTCGGTGAGGGTCTCGCCCAGTTCCACGCCCGGACCGGTGATGACGTTCAGCACCCCGTCCGGGATCTCCGCCTCCTGGAACAGCTCGGCGATCTTGAGGGCGGTGAGCGGGGTGGCCGGGGAGGGCTTGTGGACGACCGTGTTGCCCGCGGCGAGGGCCGGGGCGATCTTGGTCATCGACAGCAGCAGCGGGAAGTTGAACGGGGTGATGGCGCACACCACGCCCAGCGGTTCGCGCAGGGTGTAGGCGAGCTGGCCGCCGGCCGGCGCGCGGGAGGAGCCGTCGACACGGGTGACCGCGCCCGCGTAGTAGTGCATGAGCTGGGCGGCCATGGGGGCGTCGACCGTGCTGGAGAAGGCGAACGGCTTGCCCATGTCCACCGTCTCCAGCAGGGCGATCTCCTCCAGGTCCCGCTCGATGAGCTCCCCGACCCGGTTCAGCCGCAGCGCGCGTTCCTGGGCGGACAGTCTGCTCCACGGGCCTTCCTCGTACGCCGTCCGGGCGGCGGCGACGGCCGCGTCCGCGTCGGCCGCGGTGGCCTGGGCCACCGGTACGATCTCGCGCCCGTCCACGGGGCTGACGTCCGGTTCGGTCCGGCCGTCCTGGGACGGCACCCATCTGCCGCCGATGAAGAGTTTCCCGGGGTTGGCGAGGGGCTGGCCGCTCAGCTCACGCTTGGTCATGGCTGCCTTCCGTTTCGGGGGTGCGGGGGCCTGTCAGCCCTTCGCGAGCTGCGCTAAGAAGGTCTCGGCGAGGGCCTTGGAGGAGTAGGGGTTCTGCCCAGTGGTGAGCTTGCGGTCGACGACGACGTGGGAGTCCCAGATCGCCTCGGCCTTCTCGTAGCGGGCGCCGAGTCTGGTGAGTTCGGCCTCCAGGATCAGCGGGAGCCGGCCGGCCATGTTGGTGACGAGCTCCTCGCTGTGCGAGAAGGCCGTCATCCGGTAGCCCTCGAACGGCCAGCGGCCCTCGCCGTCGCGGAGCGCGAGCAGCGAGGTGTGGCCGTGGCAGACGGTGGCCAGCGGCTTGTCCTGGGCGATGACCCAGCGCAGGATCTGCGCGAGTTCGTCGGACTTGGGCAGGTCGCCGATGGCGCCGTGGCCACCGCTGACGTAGATCCCGTCGTAGCCGGCGATGTCCTTCTCGCCGAGGGTTTCGAGCGCGATCGGGTTCTTGAGCTGGGGGGTGTTCTCGATGACCCGGACGTACTCGGCCGCGTTGGCGGCGTCCTCGTCGGGAGAGCCGGCGGGCCGGACCCACTGGAGGAACTGCGGGTCGATGCTGGTCTGGTCGACCGTCGGGGTCCGGCCGCCGATCGTCGCCACGTCCACGGTGTGGCCGGCGGCGCGGAAGAGGGTGTAGGGCACGACGAATTCCTCGGCCCAGAATCCCGAGGGGTGCTGTTCCCCGTCGAGCAGATGGAGCGTGGCCTTTGCCGTCATGACGACGAGGATCTTCATGACTGATCTCCTTGTTCTGGAATCGCTGCCGATTCAACACGCCGCCCGCGAGGGGCGTAAGGGGGGAGCGTCAGGCGCGCGATACTTCGTCACGTGCGTCCAGCGCCGAGATGATGGTGCGGAATTCACCGACCAGGGGATGGTCGGGATGGGCTTCTGCGAATATGCGCTCGCCGTACAGAGCGGCCATTTCCGGTACGTACGGAAGGATTCCGGCCAGCGGGGCGCCGTAGACCTCCTCGGCCCGCCGCCGGGCGTCCACCCGGTCGACGCCCTCGGGGGCCATGCTCAGCACGAGCGCCCGCCGGCAGGCCAGCCGTCCGGCGAGGGAGATGGTCTCCTCGACCCCGGACAGGTCGACGCGGTCGGCCCGCGCCATGATGAGCACCACGTCGGCGCTCGCCATGGCGGTCACCGACTCGTTGTTGAGCCCGGCGTGGGTGTCGAGCAGCAGCACGTCGAGCGCGTAGTACTCGGCCAGCCGGTCGAAGCCCTCCGGGAGCAGCCCCACGTCGTAACCGGTGGCCATCAGCTCGCGCAGGGCCGCGGTCCCGGTCCGGGCCGGTACGACGTACAGCCCGGGCACCGCGGTCTGCTGGGCCGCGGCCTCGATCTCGCAGCGGCCGAGGAGGTAGTCGACGAGCGAGCCGGAGCCGGGGCCGATCCGGAACAGCAGGTCCAGGGTGGGCGACTGGATGTCGGTGTCGACCACCCCCACCCGGCTCCCCCCGGCCGCGATCAGCAGCGCGAGGTTCGCCAGTACCGAGGACTTGCCGGTACCGCCGCGGTGTGAGTGCACCACGATGGTCCGGGTCATCAGGCCGCCACCGTTCGGTTCACGTGCGGCCCCCGCGCCGCACGTGGCCGGTGCAGGGCCAGCATCGTGACGTCGTCGTGCTGTTCGGCGGCTCCGGTGTGCTCGCGCACCGCCAGGTCGATCCGGTCGACCACGTCCTTGCCGCTCACCGGGGGGCCGGCGAGCAGTTCCAGCATCCGCTCGTCGCCGAGGAAGGTGCCTTCCGGGCAGCGGGCCTCGGGTACCCCGTCCGTGAACACGAAGAGGGTGTCGCCCGGGTTCAGCTGGGCGTAGCCGAGGGTGTAGACGCAGTCGGGCAGGACGCCGACGGCCGGGCCGGTGACGTCGAGGGGGACGGGCACGTCACCGGAGCCGGACAGCAGCAGGGGCGGGTTGTGGCCGCCGTTGATGTAGACGAGGCTGCCGGTGAGCGGGTCGAGCACGCCGAAGAACAGGGTGGCGAAGTAGCCCTGCCGCAGGTGGTTCCGGGTGAGGTAGCCGTTGGTGGCGGTCACCGCGTTGAGCAGTGGGGTGGCGCCGACGACGGGGGTGCGGCGGCTGCCGCCCGTGCGGCCCTCCGCCATCAGGTGCTGGAGGCCGCTGTTCTCGGCGGTGTGCCGCAGCAGGGAGCGGATGAGGGCCATGAAGAGGGCCGCGCCGACGCCCTTGTCGCAGACGTCGGCGACGACCACCGCGAGCCGGCGGCCCCGGGACATCTCGAAGACGTCGTAGAAGTCCCCGGCGACCTGCCGGGCCGGCCGGAAGCGGACGTCGATCTCCCAGCCCGCCGGGACGGGCAGCGATTCGGGCAGGAAGCCGGCCTGGATCTCCCGGCCGATCTCCAGTTCCTTCTCGTAGCCCATCAGTTCGGCCCGGGCGTCGGCCTCGCGCAGGGTGCGGCCGAGCCCGGCCCGCTCGGAGCAGCTGTGCAGCCGGGCGCCGACCAGGGCCGGCAGGAACGGCGGTACGAGGTAGTCGTGGCCGAGGCGCACGTGGTGCTCCAGGGCGGCGAACTCCGTCTCGGTCCAGACGACCACGATCGGGGCCCCGGCCCAGCGGCGCAGCCGCCGCACGGCTGTCCGTACGTCCTCCCCGTCGGCTTCGGCCGGGGCGAGCAGCACGTCCGCGACGGGCAGCACTTCAAGCGGGCCGCGCAGCAGTTCCGTCAGCGTGCGGGGCACGAGTTCCGCGTCCATCAGCCTGAGCGCGTCGAGCAGTTCGGGCGTGGGAGGCGGGTACTCGTCGAGGATGATCACGGTCGTGGAGGGCATGGGTCCGTCCCCTCAGCCTTCACAGTCATAGTGCTGATGTTCCGGCCGTCCATGCGTGCGTAGCTGAATTCGTCCACGCTGGTGAGTGCCAGGTGGATGCCGAGGCCGCCGACCCGCCGCCGTTCCGGGGGGATCCCGGTGGCGGGGGGCAGGCAGCCTTCGACGGGGTCGAAGGGGGGTGCGGCGTCTTCGAGGACGATCCGCACCCCGCCGGGACCGGAGTGGCCGCGGACGGTGATGCGTCCGCCGCCGCCCCGGTACCCGTGCATGATGACGTTCGTGGCCAGCTCGTCCACGGCCAGCCGGATCCGGTACGTGGCCTGTTTGCCCAGGCCCGCCCGGCCGGCCAGGCGCAGGACGAACGCGGCGATCTCGCCCAGTGCCCCGACCTTCGCCGGCACGTCCAGTACGGAGGGCTTGCTCGCCAGTTCGACCATGTCGCCCACGGCCGTCAGTCGTCGGAGAGCAGGATGCTCCGGTCCAGTCCGGCGGTGCGGATGGTCCGGGACACGGGCTCGATGGCGCCGACCACCTTGATGGTGACGTGGTCCGCCACCTTCTGCTGGGCGAAGACCAGGGACCGGAGTCCGGCACTGGCCATGTAGCCGACGCCGGCCATCCGGATCTCGACGGTGCTGGTGCCGTGGCCCGCGGCCTTCTCGATGGTCTGGTGGAAGTCCGGGGCCGTCTTGGCGTCCAGCTCGCCCGCCAGTTCGATCACGGTGGTGTCGCCCTCGATGCTCAGGGACACGGAAAGCGGCATGTCAGGTCTCCTTCGGTCAGAACGTCCCGGTCGTCTCGGGCTCGTTCGTACGGCCCACGAGGATCACGACGGAGCGGGGGCCGATCAGGTACTTGCCGGCGTTGTCCAGCTCCTGCTCCGCACCGGGGGTGCGGATGTCGTGCGGTGCCTCGGCCGAGGTGTCGGCGAACAGGTGCCAGGTCCGCCCGCCCGGCAGGGCGGGCAGTTCCAGGTCGTGCGACTCCCAGTGCGCGTTCATGGCCACGTACACCACGTCGTCGTCCCCGGTGCCGCAGCGGGCCACCGCCAGCAGCCGGCTATCCTGGGACCAGTCGGGCTGCCAGGCCCGCTCCCCGTGCCAGCTGATGTCGGGCAGCCCCAGGGCGTCCCGCATCTGTCCGGTGGGGTGGGAGGTGGAGCGCAGTTCGCGGTGGTGCTTGCGGAAGGCGATCATCTCCCGGGTGAACCGCAGCAGTTCGGCGTTCTCGTCGACCTGGTCCCAGTCGAACCAGGACAGTTCGTTGTCCTGGCAGTAGGTGTTGTTGTTGCCCTGCTGCGTGCGCGCGACCTCGTCGCCGGACAGCAGCATCGGTATGCCCTGGCTGGTGAAGAGGATGGCCAGCGCGTTCTTCATCTGGCGCAGCCGCAGTGCGTTGACCCCGGGGTCGTCGGTGGGCCCTTCGGCCCCGCAGTTCCAGCTGGCGTTGTCGTTGCCGCCGTCGTTGTTGCCCTCGCCGTTGGCCTCGTTGTGCTTGTCGTTGTACGAGACGAGGTCGGCGAGGCTGAACCCGTCGTGGGCGGTCAGGAAGTTGACCGACGCCGAGGTCCCGCGACTGGAGTAGAGGTCGGGCGAGCCCGCGACCCGGGTGGCGAGTTCGCCGGTGACGCCGGGGTCGCCCTTGAGGAAGCTCCGGACGGTGTCACGGTACTTGCCGTTCCACTCGGCCCAGCGGCCGTAGGCCGGGAAGTTGCCGACCTCGTAGAGGCCGCCGGCGTCCCAGGCCTCGGCGATCAGCTTGGTGTGCCGCAGGACCGGGTCGTAGGCGAGCAGTTCCAGCAGCGGCGGGTTGGGCAGCGGGGTGCCGTCCGCGGAGCGGCCGAGGATGGCCGCGAGGTCGAACCGGAAGCCGTCGATGTGGTAGTCGGCGACCCAGTGGCGCAGGCAGTCGAGCACGAAGTTGCGCACCACGGGGTGGTTGCAGTTGACGGTGTTGCCGGTGCCGCTGAAGTTGAAGTAGTACCCCTCGGGGGTGAGCATGTAGTACGTGGCGTTGTCGAGCCCCTTGAAGGAGATCGTCGGGCCCTGCTCGTTGCCCTCGGCGGTGTGGTTGAAGACGACGTCCAGGATGACCTCGATGCCGGCCGCGTGCAGGTCCTTGATCAGGGTGCGGAACTCGTCGCCCTGCATCCCGTAGCGTCCGGTGGCCGCGTAGCCGGCCTTGGGCGCGAAGAAGGCGACCGTGTTGTAGCCCCAGTAGTCGTAGAGCTTCTCGCCGGTCTCCGGGTTGCTGCGCGGGTTGTCGCTCTCGTCGAACTCGAACACCGGCAGCAGCTCGATGCAGTTGATCCCGAGTTCCTTCAGGTACGGGATCTTCTCGCGCAGCCCCGCGAAGGTGCCGGGGGCGGTGACCCCCGAGGACGGGTGCCGGGTGAAGCCGCGCACGTGGGCCTCGTAGACGACGAGGTCCTCGGCGGGGATCCGCAGCGGGGTGTCGTCGCCCCAGTCGAAGTCCTGGAGGCAGACCCGCGAGCGGTACTGGTAGCCGCGGCTGCGGTCCGGCTCCACCCCCCACACGTCGCGGCCGGAGATCAGCCGCGCGTAGGGGTCGGAGAGGACCTGGCGGGCATCGAAGCGGTGGCCGGTGACGGGGTCGTAGGGGCCGTCGGCCCGGTAGCCGTACTCGATGTTCTCGTGGTCGAGTCCGAAGACCGTCATCGCGAAGACGCTGCCGGTGCGGAATTCCTCGGGGAATTCCAGCTCGGCCATCGGCTCGGGCTCACCGCGCTTGTAGATGACCAGGGTCATGGAGGTGGCCTGGTCGGAGAAGACGGAGAAGCTGACCCCGCCGGGGACCACGTTGGCCCCGAACGGGAACGGCTTGCCGGCGCGGACCCGGTACCCGCCCACCTCGTGGGTCGGGTAGGCGTCGACGCGCAGCACCTGTTCGGTCGTGGATTCGCTCATCGCACGGCCCGGGCCTTCGCGTTGGCCGCCTCCGCCTCGCCGGCGGAGAAGAAGTCCAGGAAGCCGGTGGCCGACATGACGAACCGGACTTCCTCGCTCACCCCGTAGAGGGTGACGGCGACACCGGCGTGCTGGGCCTCGCGGTACACGACGAGCAGGGTGCGCAGGCCCGCGCTGGAGACGTAGGTGACGGCGGTGAGGTCGATGCGCAGCGACCGGCCCTCGCGGACGAGCGGCAGCAGGGCCTGGAGCAGCTGCCCCGAGGTCTCGCTGTTGATCTCGCCGGTGGCGACGAGCACCGTGCCGCCCTTGTTCCGGCGTTCTTTCACGTGAAGAGTCATTGTCTTCTTCCCCTCATGGTGGGGCGCCCCCCGTTGGGCATTACCTGGTGACCGGCCGCAGCCGGACCTTGACCTTGACCCGGCCCTGGACGTCGGGCAGCCGGACCGTGAGGCCCTTCGCGTCGAAGTCCGTCCACGGCTTCTCGCCGATCTCCACCGACGCGACCTCGACGGAGCCCGCGGGCAGCAGGTCGGGCGAGACGCGCAGGACGCGGTCGGGCAGGTCCGTGGGGTCGGGCTGGAAGTGGAAGTCCATTTCCCGGCCGTTGATGAGCAGGTTGTTGTAGACGGCGGAGAGGTAGCAGAGTTCCGCCGAGTGGTACATGGACATCGAGTGGCTGCCCTTGAGCCGCTCGGTGCCGAGCAGGTACGGCGTACCGCTGGCGAGCACGTTGAAGTAGACGGCTCCCTCGTCGTGGTCGAGGAAGAAGGTGTTGTAGAACGCCTCCGCCTGCCGGGCCTCGCGCAGGAAGTCGTCCCCGCCGGTCGTGCCGTTCAGGATGAGGTAGGCGAGGATCGCCTGCTCCTGCTGCCACCACGCCTTGCGGTCGTGCCAGGCGAAACGGTACGTCTCCTGGTCGCCGTCCTTGACCCGCTCGACCACGTCGTACCAGCCGCCGCGCTGGCGGTCGCTGCCGACGGCCGGCATGATCTCGCCGATCTTGCGGGCGAGCTCCTCGTAGGCCGGCTTGGCCTTGAGGGAGTTCATCCGCATCAGGTTCCAGGCGATCTTGAGGTTGTGGCCGACCACGGCGCGGTTCTGCTGCCAGCTGTGCGTGGTGTCGTGCGACCAGTCGCGGTAGAAGCGCTCCTGGACGAAGGGGCTGTTCTTGTAGTCCGGGAACTTGTCCGCGATGGTGTCGAAGGTGTACTCGAGGAAGTCGGCGTACTTCTGGTCGCCGGTCGCGAGGTACAGGTTGATCAGGTAGGCGGGCGCGTGGTCGCCGACCGAGTTCCAGTTCTTGCGCTCCGCGTTCTCGCCCAGCGACTCGTGGTCGGCGCTGAACAGGATCGGGTCGATGTGCGAGTAGTAGCCGCCCAGTTCCTCGTCCTTGAAGAACTTGTCGAACAGCCGGATGGTGGCGTCCGCGTCGTTCTTGATCCGTACGTCACCGGTGACGCGGTACGTCTGGATCGGGCCGGCCAGGGCATAGATCTGCTCGTACATCGGGATCGCGTCGTAGTCGTCGGAGAACTCCGAGGTGAACAGCTTGCGCTCGCTGTCCCCGTCGACGCGGATGCCGTGGTACCAGAAGACCACGTCCTCCTCGCTGTCCACGACCCGCATGTGCTTGCGCAGGTACTCGGTGCCGCGCTCGGCGACCTCCAGGTACTCGTCCTTGCCGGTCAGCAGGTAGGCGGAGGCCATGCCGTAGACCAGCCGGGAGATCGTGTCGGTCTCCTGGACGTGACTGGCGGTCTTGTCGCCGCCGAGCCGGATCTCGGTGCGGTACTCGGTGAAGTCCACCGGCCCGTCACCGAACTGGGCCCGCTTGTAGAAGTCGGCCAGCGACTCGATCTGCTTGATCCACCAGCTGGGCTCCTCGAACCGGTAGTCCTCGGCGCCGCGGCCGAGGAAGACCAGGCGCTTGGCGTCGAAGCGCCCGCCCGCCTCCGGGTAGTGGACGCCGTAGGCGAACAGCGGCCGGCCCGGCGAGAGCATCTCGTCGATGTGCCCGGAGGCGTCGATGTACGGCTCGTCGAGGTTGCGGACCAGCTCGGCGCTCGGGTCGCCGGCCAGCGACACGTCGAACTCGCGGCCGTCGGCGGTCTTCAGCCGCAGCGTCCGGCTGCGGGAGTCGAAGCGGACGACGTAGCCCGCGATCGTGTCGGAGAAGGAGAAACCCACGGCGTCAGCCATGTTTCACACACCGTCCTTGTCGTGAGAGCTGTCGTCCTCGTATCCCTGGCTGACCTCGACGATCACCCCGTCGGGATCGCGGACCCACACGGTCCGCCACCCGCAGATGAAGTCGTCGAAGTCCAGCGGCCCCAGGGTCACTTCCGCCGCGTCGCCCAGGTCGGCCAGGAACGCGTCCACGCTGTCGGTCTGGAAGGCCAGGTGGCGCATCCGGCCCGGGGCCTGCGGTCCGTCGTCCTGCGCCGGCCGCGCCGGTCGGGTGCCGGCCGCGAAGAGCTCCAGGTACGCGTCCCCCTTGCGCAGGAACACGATCTGCGAGTCTCCGAGGTCGACCACCCGGGCCCGGGCGAAGCCGAAGTAGCTGGTGTAGAAGTCCTCGGTGGTCTTCTGGTCCGTGCAGTTCAGGCCCACGTGGGACCAGACCATCCGCCCCATCAGCCGGTCCCCCGGCCCCGTCCCGCCGCGATCAGCTCGATGATCCGGCGGGCGAAGAGGTGGTGGTGGGCGCCGGAGCGGCCGGTGACCAGGTCCCCGTCCACGACCACGTCCTCGTCGACGTACTGGGCGCCCATGTTGCGGACGTCCCCGATGAGGTTGTTGTGGCAGACGACCTTGCGGCCGCGGACCTTGCCCGGGATCGAGGAGGCCAGCCACATGCCGTGGCAGATGATCCCCTTGAGCACCGTCGGCTCCTCGAACGCCCGGCGCAATAGCTCCGTGGCGGGTGCGAGGACGTCCACGTCCTCGGTGTAGCGCAGCCGGTCGGCCACCATGCCCGAGGGCACGATGATCGCCGCGTACCGGCGCAGCTCCTCGTCGCTCAGCCCCTCCAGGGACTGGCTGGCGGTGAACGGCGCCCGGTACTCGTGTCCCGAGAAGGTGATGGAGTCGTTGCCCCACAGCCGGGTCAGGAAGTCGACCTCGGCGCCCTCCTCGGCGAACCGGTGCTGGTAGTAGAAGATCTCGGGCTCGTAGAAGTCGCTCTCGACCAGGACCGCGATCCGGGTCCCGGACAGCGCGCCCTCGCGCAGCACGGCGTCAGGCACGGGACACCCCTCTCAGGAAGTCCGCCGCGCGCTCGGCGATCATCGCGATGGCGGTGTGGCAGTTGCCCGACGGGACGGCGGGCATCACGCTGGCGTCGACGACGCGCAGGTTCCGTACGCCGTGCACCCGCAGCTCCGGGTCGACGACGGAGAGGTCGTCGATGCCCATGCGGCAGGAGCCGGCCTGGTGGTGGTAGCTCTCGGACTTCTGCTTCACGAAGGTCCGCAGGTCCTCGTCGCTGACGTAGCCCGGCCCGGGCTGGAGCTCCTGCTTGTACCAGGGCGAGAACGCCGAGGTCGCGAAGATCTCCCGGGCGAGCTTGACGCCCTGCACCATCCGCTCCAGGTCCCACCGGTCGCCCAGGTAGTTCGGGTTGATCAGCGGGTGGGCCAGCGGGTCGGTGCTCGCGAGCCTGATCCAGCCGCGCGAGACGGGCCGTACCACCCCGGGCAGGATGCTCACCGTGTTCGGGTGGTCCTGGCCGACGATCACGTCGAACGGCACGTGCACGAAGGCGATCTGGAGGTCGGGCGCGGGCAGGCCGGGCCGGGAGGAGAGGAACAGAGCGCTCTCCGACAGGTTCTGCGCCGGGGGCGGCAGCTCCTGGGTGACCTCGGCCATCAGCCCGGTCAGCACGTGGTTGTGGAAGTTCTCGCCGACCCCGGGCAGGGCCGCGGTGACCTCGATGCCGTGCTCGCGCAGCTGCTCGGGGTGCCCGATGCCGGAGAGCAGCAGCAGCTTCGGGGACTCGATCGCCCCGGCGGCCACGATCACCTCCCGGCGGGCCCGTACGGTGTGCGGCCCGGGCTCGGCGGTGGCGCTGTGCCCGTCGCCCACCACCCGGCCCGGGATCGGGGCGGGCGGTGCCAGCCGGACGTATTCGACGCCGGTGCAGGTGTCCCCGTCGAAGAGCAGCCGGCTGCTCTGCGCGTTGGTGCGCAGCGTCAGGTTCGGCCGCTCCAGCGCCGGTTCCAGGTAGGCGGCGAGGGCGCCCTGGCGGCGGCCGTCCGCGACGTCGATGTGGTGCCAGCCGGTGCCGAAGAGCCCGCGCCGGGGCCCGTCCGTGTTGAAGTCGGCGATCTCCTGGTGGCCGAGCTCGACGGCCGCGTCGATGAAGGCGCGGGAGGCCGGGTTCGGGTTGTGCCGTCCGGCGTGGGTGATCCGCTGCGGGCCGCCGGTGCCGGTGGTGGCGGCCGTGGCGTCCTCCTGGCCCTCCAGGAGGGCGAAGTAGGGCAGCACGTCCTCGTAGGACCAGCCCGCGGCGCCCTGGTAGGCCCAGTTGTCGAAGTCCGAGGCGTGGCCCCGGATGTGCATCATGATGTAGAGGTTGCTGCTGCCGCCGGGGGCCTTGCCGCGCGGTTCGTACGTACGGCGGCCGTCGAGCCCCGGCTGCGGGACGCTGGTGTAGCCCCAGTCGACGGGCCCGCCCAGCAGCTTGTACCAGGAGGACGGGTCGTCCACCTCGGGCGGGATGCGGTCGCCGCCGGCCTCCAGGACGAGGACGGAGACGTCCGGGTCCGCGGAGAGCCGGTTGGCCAGCACGCTGCCGGCGGTACCGGACCCCACGATGATGTAGTCGTACTCATCTCTCGCCATCACGCCACCCCTCAGCCCTGGCCGAGCACCTGGAAGGGCACGGTGTCGTGGTAGTTCGCCATGTAGACGATCTTTCCGGCCACGATCCGGAAGAAGTTCATGACCTCGGCCTCGATGGCCTCGCCGGAGGCGCTGACGGCGGTGAGGTGGGAGACCGCCGCGGCCTTCTCCCCGTCGACGAGGAAGTGCACGGGCTCGTTCCGGAAGACCCGGTACATCGTCCCCATGCCCTTCATCATCGAGCGCAGGACCTCCAGGCCCTCGATGTGTCCGGCCAGTTGCTCGTCCATGACCTGGTCGTCGGCGAACAGGTCGCACCAGCGGTCCCAGTCACCGGCATTGGCGTACTCGTAGTACTTCCGCAGAATCTCTCGTGCGTCCGACGCGCTCATCGCGTTCATCCCCCTATCGGTCCCTGCGGGTTCCGTCCGGCGCGAAGGGCGCCCAGAACTGGCTGAAGGCGGTGGCCGTGTCGCCGAAGAGCCCGTCGCGGCCCTCGACGATCCGCCCGTCCCGCCACCGCATGAAGTGGAAGACCGGGTAGTCCATCCGCTCGTACGGGGACCCGCTCGCCGCGTCCGCACCGTCGCGCACGGCGACGTTGCGGCACACGTCCGCGCTGCAGTCCTCACCGACGAGCACCGCCTCGATGTCCATCCGGAAGGTGCCGCCCGTGAGCTTGTGGGTCTGCCCCATCAGCTCCAGGAAGGCGTCCAGGCTCTCGTACCAGCCGGCGAGCGGATGGTTGCCGGGCACCAGCCAGCGCAGGTCCTCGGAGTAGTACTCCAGGATGCGCGTCCGGTCGCCGGAGCCCAGCGCCTGGTAGGCCGCCTGCACCCGGTCCCGTGTCACTTCGGTCATCGCCCCTCCTCCTACGTCTTCGCGCCGGTCAGAGGGAGCCGGAACCGGGCATCGGCGCCAGTTCGTTGACGGTGTACTGCTTGATCAGCGGGCCGTCCTGGCCGGCCACCACGACCCAGGTCTGGTCGGCGTCGAAGCCGAGCCACTGGCTGCGCGGAGCCGGCGGGTCCCAGATCTTGGCCTGCCAGTTCACGAGGACCCGTACGATCGCCCGGTCGCCCTCGATGACGGGCTCGACCTTCGTGACGGTGTGCACCTCGTCGAAGAAGCGGGAGGTCACGGCGGCGTACCAGCGGCCGAAGCCCTCGTGTCCGAGGAAGGTGTCCTCGGGGACCTTGAACTCCAGGTCCTCGGTGATGAGGCCGAGCACCCGGTCCAGCGGAAGGTGCTGGTCCAGGGCCACGTACCAGTTCTCGGCGAAGCTGCGGATCGCGTCCTCGGTCAGCCGCTCGGCGGGCATGCGGTCTCCTCCTGTCCGTACCGGTGCAGTGGTGTCAGGGCGTGGTGCGGGGATCAGATCTGGATGTCGACGAGGTACGGGCCGGGGTGGGCCAGCATCCGGCCCACGGCCGCGACCGCCTCGTCCGGCTTCTCCACCCGCGTACCGTCCGCGCCGAGGGCGCGGGCCAGTCCGGCGAAGTCGATCTCGGGGTGGGAGAGGTCGAAGGAGCCCGGGAAGCCGTGCTCGGCGATGTCCCGTTCCCGCCAGTACTGGGCGATGTTGTCGTCGAGCAGCCGGTACTTGCGGTTGTTGCAGACCACGAACTTGGCGTTGATGCCGTGCCGGACCGCGGTCCACAGCGCCTGGTAGGTGTACATCGACCCGCCGTCGCCCGCGAAGCCGACGACGAGCCGGTCCGGCCGGGCCAGCTTGGCGCCGACCGCTCCCGGGAAGCCGACCCCGAGCGAGCCGCCCCGGGTGAGGTGGTAGTCGCCCGGCCGCTCCGCGGGCAGGTACCTGGTGACCAGCGGCGAGGTGGTCAGCGCCTCGTCGAAGACGATGAGGTCGCCCCCCGTCCGCTCGGCCAGGGTCCGCAGGAACACCGCCATGGGCGTGCCGTCGGTGTCCGGCCCGGCCGTCTCCGCGGCCCGCTCCCGGGAGCGGGCGTCGAGACGGGCGGCCGCGGCGGCGCGCTGCCGGGCGGTCAGCCGGTGCTCCAGTACGCCGGCCAGCGCGCGCAGCGCCTGCTTCGGGTCGGCGGCCAGGCCCAGGTCGACGGGGTGGTTCTTGGCGATCTCGTAGGCGTTGAGGTCGATGTGCACGACCTTCGCACCGGCCCGGAAGGGACTCTCCAGCTCGGGGAAGACCTCCGGGAAGACGTAGGTGCCCACGATCAGCACGCCGTCGGCGTCGCCGACCAGCTCCTTGCTGTGCGGGCCGAACATGTGGCCCGTCTGACCGCGGCGCAGCGGGTGCGACGCCGCGATGTTCACCTCGGAGGAGTCGACCTCGTACACGTCGGCGCCGAGCAGCTCGGCGACCGCGACGAGCTCGGCCTGCGCCCCGGAGAGCGCCACGCCGTCGCCGATCAGCACGACCGGGCGCTCGGCGGAGGCGAGCAGCTCGGCCGCCCGGCCCACCGAGGCGGGCGAGGGCGCCACGTCCGTCAGCGGCACGGTGGCGGGGAGCACGGGCTCGGAGTTCAGCTCGTCCAGCACGTCCATCGGCAGCGCCACGAACACCGGTCCGCGCGGCGGGGTCAGGGCGATCTTGACGGCCCGCCGGACGGTGCGGAGCACGGAGCGCGGGTCGGTGACCCGGGTCGCGTACTTCGTCACCGGCTTGGCCATCGCCACCAGGTCGGACGCCATCTGCGCGTCCATGGCGTCGTAGCGCACCCCGGCGTCACCGGCGACCACGACGAGCGGGGTGTGGCCGCGCAGGGACTGGTAGAGCATGCCGATGCCGTTGCCCAGGCCCACCCCGGAGTGCAGCTGGAGCAGGGCCGCCCCGCCGGTCGCCCGGGCGTAGCCGTCGGCGATGCCGGCGGCGACGGTCTCCTGGAGGGCGAGGACGTACTGGAAGTCCGCTGCCGCGTCGACCGCGTCGAGGAATCCCTGTTCGACCGTCCCCGGATTTCCGAACATCACATTCAGGCCGTCGGCCTTGAACTGCTCGATCAGCCTTTCCCGTCCGGGAGTGGCTTCCATGAATTCCCCCTCTTTCCCAGCAGTTACCGGACTACCAGCCGTACCGGGTGAGCCCGTCCTCCAGGACTTCCACGATCTTCTGCCCCGTCAGATAGGAATCGGGGGTCGAACGTCCGGTGACGAAGGGGAAATCGACGATCACCGACAGGGGGTGGCCGAAATTCCCGTGGTACGCGCCGCGCGGGCCGGTGGCATCGCGCAGGATGTACTCCAGCGGGTACGGCGGCGGCCCCATGTTGAAGTCGGTACCGAGGAATCCGGTGCCGTCCTTGTAGTCGTATTCCTTGCAGTGGCCGGTGACGTGCTTGCCCCAGATGATGCTCTTGCGGTCGCCCCAGTCCCGGGCGAAGGCCAGGCAGGCCACCCCGTAGCACTCGGCCGCCACGACCTTGCCGGCGTTCTTGAAGGCCAGGATCAGGGCGTGGACCCGCTCGTTGTTGGCGAGGTCGGCGATGGGGCCGCTGCCGCCGACGACGAGGATCGCGTCGAAGGTGGCGATGTCCTCCTGGAGCTTGTCCACATCGCGGTGGTACTGCTCCAGCTTGGGCAGGTAGTCCTTGTCGCTCGTGTACGGGCGCTCGGGCGCCCACGCCTCGATGTCGAGGGGCGAGTCGAGCCGGCTCGACTGCTCGAACTCGCGGCCCAGCCGGGCGTTCTCCTCGGTGGTCACCGACCGGCCCAGCGGGGGGTCGATGTAGTTGGCGTCGAGGCTCGGCGGAAGTGCGTGGGCCCGCTTCCCGGTCGGCGTGGCGAATACGACTTCATAGCCACGCTCGTCGAACTTCGATACCGGCCCGATCAGTTCTTCGGCCCAGTAACCGTGTTCGGAGACAATGACCAGAATCTTTCTGCTCACAGATTCCTCCAGGCGCCGCCTGTTGTGTTGGCGTTCCCCACCCTGCTTGCGCCCGGGGCCTGCGTCAAAGCGCCCGTATGCGACTTCGTGAGGTAGAAGGGCGACCCGCCCCGACACCTCATGTAGTCGCCGTGCGAGGTCATGAAGTAGCTGCCGTACTCCATGACTTCGGCCGAATCGATGAACCTTCTCGGCACCCCCGACTTATGGTCTGGACGCGCCCGTGATTAACCGGCGTGACGAGCGGTACGAGTGCGCGAGGAGAGGGACGGGGACGATGACGATGGACCTGAAGTGCACACACATCGACCAGATACGTCCGGTGAAGCCCGGGACCGACGGCTGCGAGGAGTGCCTGGCGACGGGGGACGGCTGGGTGCACCTGAGAATGTGCCTGAGCTGCGGGCACGTCGGCTGCTGCGACTCCTCGAAGAACCGCCACGCCACCCGGCACTACCGCACCACCGAGCACCCCATCGCGGCCTCGCACGAGCCGGGCGAGGACTGGGCCTGGTGCTACACCGACAAGCTGATGCTGGACCCCGCGTGAGCGCGGCCCCGGAGCGCACCGGCGCTCCCGCCACCGCCACCTCCTCCGCCGCCACCTCCTCCGCCGTGGCCCAGACCGTGTCCAGCGCGCCGGTGACCACGGCGGGGCACGCCGCGGCCGCCGCCGAGCGGTCGGAGAACCGCAAGCCCGTCATCCTCGCCGTGGACGACGACCCGCAGGTGCTGCGGGCCGTGCGGCGCGACCTGCGCAGCGCCTACGGCGACCGCTACCGGGTGCTCGGCGCCTCCTCGGCCGCCGACGCGCTCAAGATCCTGGACTCGCTGGACGAACGCGGCCACGACCCGGCGCTGTTCCTGGTGGACCAGCGGATGCCCGACGTCACCGGGGTGGAGTTCCTCCTGGAGGCCGTCAGCCGCTTCCCCGACGCCCGCCGGGTCCTGCTGACCGCGTACGCGGAGACCGACGCGGCGATCACCGCCATCAACCGGGTCCGGCTGGACTACTACCTGCTCAAGCCCTGGGACCCGCCGCACGAGCGGCTGTTCCCGGTGCTGGACGACCTGCTGTCGGACTGGCTCGCCACCTACCGCCCCGCCTACGACGGGATCATCGTCGCGGGCCACCTGGTGTCCCCCGGCACCCACGCCGTCCGCGACTTCTTCACCCGCAACGGGCAGCCGTTCCGCTTCCTGAACGTCGAGCGCGACCCCGAGGCGCTGACGGTGCTCGCCGCCGCCGACCCCGACGCGGCGCTGCCGCTGGTCCGCTTCCCGGACGGCTCGGTGCTCTCCGCGCCGACCGACACCCAGCTCGCCCAGCGCC
The DNA here is from genome assembly GCF_053610645.1 of Streptomyces sp. NPDC054883. NCBI lineage: Bacteria > Bacillati > Actinomycetota > Actinomycetes > Kitasatosporales > Streptomycetaceae > Streptomyces > Streptomyces sp. NPDC054883. Next base: position 30,187 of record NZ_JBSGYT010000044.1, read on the forward strand.
TCGGCCTGGCCACCACGGCCTCCCGCCCGCACTACGAGTGCGTCATCGTCGGCGCCGGCCCGGCCGGGCTCGCGGCCGGGGTGTACTCGGCTTCCGAGGGCCTCTCCACCCTGATGCTGGACTCCCGCGCCCCGGGCGGCCAGGCCGGCACCTCCAGCCTGATCGAGAACTACCTCGGCTTCCCGTCGGGCCTCTCGGGCGGCGACCTGACCCGCCGGGCCACCATCCAGGCCTCCCGCTTCGGCGCCGAGATCCTGCACCCGGTGGAGGTCGTCTCGCTGACCCGCGACGACCCGGCGAAGATCCTCACCCTGGCGGACGGTACGGAGATCAGCGCGGAGACGGTCCTCCTCGCCACCGGGGTCTCCTACAACCGGCTGCAGGCACCGGGAGCGGACCGCTTCGAGGGCGCCGGGCTCTACTACGGCGCGGCCACCACCGAGAGCTCGGCCTGCATCTCGCAGCACGTGTTCATCGTGGGCGGCGCCAACTCGGCCGGCCAGGCCGCGGTGCACTTCGCCAAGTACGCGGCCCGCGTCACGATCCTGGTCCGGGCGGCGTCCCTCGACGCCAGCATGTCCCGGTACCTGATCGACGAGATCGCCCGCACCCCCAACATCGAGATCAGGGTGCGTACGACCGTCGTATCGCTGGACGGCGACGAGCACCTCGAACGCCTGACCCTGCACGACGCCGACACCGGGGAGGACACCGAGGTCCCGGCCCGGTTCATGTTCACGTTCATCGGCGCCCGCCCGCACACCGACTGGCTGGCCGGGGTCGTGGAGCGCGACGAGTACGGGTTCGTCCTCACCGGTTCCGACCTGATCTCCAACGGGGGCGAGCTGCCCGCCGAGTGGAGCCTGGAGCGCGCCCCGTACCCGCTGGAGACCAGCGTCCCCGGCGTCTTCGCGGCGGGCGACGTCCGGGCCCACTCGGTCAAGCGGGTCGCCTCGGGCGTGGGTGAGGGTGCGATGGCCGTCTCCCTGATCCACCGCTACCGCTCGATGGGCTGAATCCCGCTGAATCCTGCGGAGCACCAGCCGAGAGCGAACGGCAGATCCTTGCGATCAAGAGGGCAGCGGATGCAACGTTGATTACATGATTACAGCCGAGCAGCAGACACAGCTCCGCGCCTGGTTCGCGGACCGCCTCCCGGTGGACGCATACGAGTCCCTGGTCTCCGTCACCGCGGACCGCGAGGAGATCACCGTCATCGGCACGCTCCCGGCGAACGAGTCGGTGAAGGACTTCCGCGAACGCACCCGCGAGCAGCGCATCGAGGTCGCCCGCGAGGCGGAGGAGCTCTACCGCCGCAAGGTCTCCTGGGGCGTGCGCTCCGGCGAGGAGACCACGCTCTTCACCCACCTCGCGGTCCCGGTGATGACCCGGCTGCGCCAGTCCGAGCGGCAGGTGCTCGACACCCTGGTCTCGGGCGGCGTGGCCCGCAGCCGCGCCGACGCGCTGGCGTGGTGCGTCCGCCTGGTGAGCCGCAACGCCGACACCTGGCTCGCCGAGCTGCGCGAGTCCCTCGACACGGTCCAGCGGGTCCGGTCGCAGGGCCCCGACGTCAAGTCGGACATCAAGAAGTCCGGGTCCGAATAGCGGAAGACCTCGCCGGGCGCGCAAGATCCCGGAAGGGTAGCCGAGACGGGACCACCGACCGAGGGAGAGGCTCCACACGATGACCACCACCGTCGAATACATCCGCTACCGGATCGCAGCGGACGACCAGCCGGCGTTCGAGGACGCCTACGCACGGGCGGCCGAGTCACTGGCCGCCTCGCCCGAGTGCATCGACTACGAACTGGCCCACAGCGAGGAGGAGGCCGAGCGCTACATCCTCCGGATCCGCTGGACGTCGGTCGAGGACCACCTCCAGGGCTTCCGCAAGGGCGAGCAGTTCCCGGCGTTCTTCGCCGCGATCCGCCCGTACCTGAACAACATCGAGGAAATGAAGCACTACCGGGTCACCGACGTCTTCGGCACGGGAAAGGCCGCCTCCCAGTCATGAGCACCACGCCCGACACGACGCCCACCATCTACGAGTGGATGGGCGGGGCCGAGGCCATGAAGCGCCTCACCGACGTCTTCTACGCACACGCCCTCCAGGACGAGATCCTGGCCCCGGTCTTCGCCGGCATGGACGCGAACCACCCGCAGCACGTCGCCGTCTGGCTGTCGGAGGTCTTCGGCGGCCCCGCCGACTACTCGGCCCACCACGGCGGCCACCAGCACATGGCCACCAAGCACCTGGGCCGCGGCATCACCGAGCAGCAGCGCCGCCGCTGGGTGGAACTGCTCATGGACACCGCGGACGAGGTCGGTCTGCCGGCGGACCCGGAGTTCCGGGCGGTGTTCGCCTACTACATCGAGTGGGGCACCCGGATGGCCCTGATCTACTCGGGCCCCAACCCGCCGCCGGTCGACGCGGCGAAGATCCCCGTCTGGGCCTGGGGACAGACCCCGCCCTGGATCCCGAAGTCCTGACCGGCCCGGGGCGCTGCCGGGTACGGCCCGCCGGCGCCCCGGCCGGCCGTACCGGCTCGGGCCCGAGCACACTCCGGCGGGGTCGGCCTGCGGTGCCGCGGGGCCGGCTCAGGCGGGCCGGCGGCTCGCGCGGCGGGCGCCGCCCGCCCGGTCGGCGAGGAGCACGGTCAGCGGGGTCCCGCCATCGGCACCGCCCTCGCCCCCACCCCGCGAGAAATCGACGGCGCGTTCCAGGATCTCGCGCAGGGTCGCCCACTCCCCGGGCCGGGCCTGCGCGTAGTCCTGCCAGGACGTGACCGCCACCAGCCGCCCGGGCGCCTCCGGCAGCCACGACAGGTCGGTCAGCACGTCCGCCAGCGCGTCCCAGTTCCCTCCGAACCACTCCGGCACCCGCAGGGCCTCACCGCACCGCCGCAGCAGCTCTGCCTTGCTCCCGACGCCGTCCAGGTCCAGCCGCAGCGTCGTCCAGCCCGCCTCGTCGGCGGCGGCGAGCGCCGGGCCGAGCGGCCCCGCTCCGAGGGTCATCGCAGAACCGCCTTGAAGGTGTCGTAGTGGTCGTCCGTGTAGAAGAACTCCCCGCGCCCACCGGTCACCAGCCGCCGGGCCCCACGGTCGCGTTCCCCCGGTGTCCGCACGGTGAACTCGTGGTAATAGCCGCGCCCGTGCGACGGCAGGGCCTTCTCGAAGTTCCCGAAGACGGTGCCGTCCTGCCGGTACGGGTACGGCCCGCCCTTGTCGATCAGCGCCAGCACCTCGCGCGCCTCGCGGGGCAGCGCGTCCGCCCGTACCGTGGCCATCCCCTTGGCCCACCCGGGCACGCCGACGGGAGCCGGGTTGCTCGGCCGCACGGCGCCCGGGCTCACGGGAGCGCCGGTCGGCGTCGCCCCGGGCGTCTTCCCGGCGCAGCCGACCGCGGCCACCAGCGCGGCGCAGAGGATCAGGCCCCCCAGCGCGCGCAGCAACGATCGGGGCACGTTCCGAAGGATCATGCGCCGATCGTGCCAAATATCCGGTTCGCCCGCGAACCGCGGGAACCGCGGCAACCGGCGGGTGAAAACGGGTGGTGTGAAGACGGCTTAGAGCGCAGCCATCTTGGTGTAGGGGCTCAGGATGCGTTTCTGGACCGATCCGAAGTCGACGAGGACGGCGATCCCCTCCTCGATACCGACGACACGGCCGAGGCCGTGCTCATCGTGAGTGACCCGGTCGCCGACGCTGAACTGCCGGAGCGGCGGTTCCACGGGGGCCTTGAACGGGCTGGACGGCAAATGGCGGCGAGGTACTGCTGACTTAGTCATTGACTCCAGTATGCGCCCAGCGGGCCGCCCTGCGGTCCGCCGTTCGGATCTCAATTCCGGCACCATCCGCGGCGGGACGGCACGGAAGCGGAACCCGGAGCCCCGGTCAGTCGTCCGGATCGGCCCGTTCCAGGGCCGGACGCAGCCCCGGCTGGGACTCCGTCAGCAGGTAGTCCGCCACGGCCGTGTCGGTGACCAGGCTGGTCACCAGGCCCGACCGGAGTACCGCACCGATCGCGGACGCCTTGCGCAGACCGCCGGCGATCGCCACCACCTCGGGGATCCGGCGCAGCCGGTCCGCCTCGACGGTGATGCACCGCTCGCCCAGGTCGCGGCCGACCCGCCGGCCCTCGGCATCGAACAGGTGCGCGGACATCTCGGCCGCGACGCCGAGCGAGGCGTAGTGCGCCCGCTCCTCGTCGCTCAGCATGTCGTGCACGGTGGAGATGCCGGGCTCCCAGGAGCCGATGGACACCGCCGCGACGGTCACCTTGTCGAAGTACTCGAAGGCCCGCGCGATGCCCGTCTGGCTGCGCAGCGCGGCCGCCGTCGCCGGGTCGGGCAGCAGCATCGGCGCGTAGATCGGGTGCGCGTCACCCCCCGAGACCTGTGCGGCCCGGCGCACGGCCTCCACCGAGCCCCGCTCGGCCGTCCCCGCGTCGTACACGCCGGTCAGCTGGACCACGGTGCAGGGCGGCAGCCGGTGCAGGGAGGCCGCCATGTGGATGGTGGAGCGGCCCCACGCGAGACCGAGCACGTCGCCCTCGTTGACCAGCTCGCCCAGCAGGTCGGCGGCGACCGCGCCGAGGTTCTCCGGATCGGGAGCGTCCTCGGTCGCGTCGGCCGGCGACTCGACCACCACGGCGTGCCGCAGGCCGTAGCGGGCCCGCAGCGCGTCGGACCGCTCGGCGTCGAGCTCCGCGGGGACCCTGATCTCGATCCGTACGAGGTCGCGTTCGAGGGCCGTCTCCAGGACCCGGGCCACCTTGAAGCGGCTCACGCCGAACTCCTCGGCGATCTGGATCTTGGACTTGCCCTCCAGGTAGAAACGGCGGGCCATGGCCGCCGCCTGCACCAGCTCCGCGGGTCCCATCCGCAGGGCTGACCGTCCCGCCGACATTGCAGACACCGCGTTCTCCTCACTGCTGTTCACACTCTCGACTCGCCGTTCATCCTGTCAGATCCGACGGCCGTTGATCAGCCCGCACAGTCCCGGTGCACCGAGCTGTTCATCAAGCCTTGGCCCGGTGGTCGCAAGCCCAGGGCGCCGCCGCGATCGCGGCGCCCGCCTGCTCGCGCAGCGCCCGGACGGCGGCGGCCGGATCGGGCGCCCCGTAGACCGCGCTCCCCGCGACGAAGACGTCCGCTCCGGCCTCGGCGACCCGCTCGATCGTCGAGGCCGAGACCCCGCCGTCCACCTGGAGCCACAGCTCCAGTCCGTGCTTGGCGATCATCTCCCGGGTACGGCGGATCTTGGGCAGCATGATGTCCAGGAAGGCCTGACCGCCGAAGCCGGGCTCGACGGTCATGATCAGCACCATGTCCAGTTCGGGCAGGATGTCCTCGTACTGCTCGATCGGGGTGGCGGGCTTGAGGGCCATGGCGGCCCTGGCCCCCTTGGCCCGGATCTCCCGCGCGAGCCGCACGGGCGCGGCGGCGGCCTCGGCGTGGAAGGTGACCGACCCGGCGCCGGCCTCGACGTACTGCGGGGCCCAGCGGTCCGGGTTCTCGATCATGAGGTGCAGGTCGAGCGGAATGTCCGTCGCGCGGCTCAGGGACTCCACGATCGGCACGCCGAGGGTGAGGTTGGGGACGAAATGGTTGTCCATGACGTCGACGTGCAGCCAGTCGGCCCCCTCGACGGCCTTCGCCTCCTCGGCGAGCCGGGCGAAGTCGGCGGACAGGATGCTGGGATTGATCTGAACGGCCATGCCCCAAGCGTGCCATGCCGAAGGCCACTTCCGGCCACGCCCCCGGAAGTCCCCCTCCACCCCCCATCCGGAGCTAGACCGGCGGCGCCCCGCGCAGGTGCCGCATGAGCTGCTCCAGTGCGGCCCAGCTCTCGGCGCTCCCGCCGTCACCGAGTGCGTAGTAATAACCCGGCCGGGCACTGTGACCCAATTGCGCCGGTCGTTCCTTCAGCGGTGTCCTGCTCGCGGTGTCCCGCCCGACTTCCCGGACCTCCTCGGAGCCCAGCACGAAGGCATACGGCAGCGGCGGGCGCTCGAAGCGGGGCGGCGCGCTCAGGTCGCGGCGCGCCTCGCGCAGCTGGCACAGCATGGTCCGCAGCCCGTGCCGGGTCACCAGCTCGCCGGCCAGCTCCGGCAGCGCCGCCAGAGCCGGCTCCTCACCGGGGCCGTAGCCCACGGTGAGGGTGATGTCCTCCTCCACGCCGTCCGGCGTGCGGATCACGCGGAGCGTGGCGACGGCAGGCCGGTCCGGGCTGCCGACGACCACCGTCCAGGTGGGCCGGGGGGCGCGAGCGTACGCCAGCTCGGTCAGCCGCCGCCGCGACCAGGTCAGACCGGCCGGCTCCGCGGTCCCCCAGCCGGCCGGCGGGGCGCCGGTCAGCGCCTGCCAGGCGGCTTCCAGCGCGCCGCCGAGCACCAGGCCCGCCTCGGCACGGTGCAGGGTGCGGAAGGCAACGACGAGCTGACGCTCGCCGGTGGTCCGGACCTCCGTGAAGGCGTCCGCCACCGGGGTCTCCCCGTTATCGTCCCCGGCCGGGGAGAAGGCACCGTCCTGCCAGCGCAGTACCGCACCGGTCAGCCCGTCGTAGTAGCCGCACCGCTCGTCCTGCACCACCCAGCGCGAGGGCGTGGACTGCAGCAGCATGCGGGCGGGCAGGGAGAGGCGGCAGTGCGGCGGCGTGACGATCTGCAGGGACCGGTCGCTCTCCACGGTGGCTCGCAGTGCCTCGGAGAGCCAGCTCGTCATGGGGACGACCGGCCGGTCCTGGAGGACGACGGCGGCCTCGTCGGTGAGCATGTCGACGGCCGGCTGGGCGGCGGCGGGGGCCGGTACGGCCGTGACGCCCGAGACGTCGAGCGGGCGCGCCGCACCGACGGCGCCGGGAGCATCCGCCGGCCAGACCCGGCCGCCCAGGAGCATGGTCATGCGGGCCGCGAAGGCGCCCGCGAGCCGCTCGGCCTGGGGGACGCCCACGGCGGCACGGGCCTCGATCCACCAGGCCGGCCCGTCGCCGGACGGCTCGGCACCGGGCCCCAGCAGCCGGGCCGCCTCGCCCGGCACCTGGAGCAGCAGCGGCACCTCGATCGAGACGAGCGGCCGGCCCTCGGCGTCACACAGCTGGACCACGGCACCCTCGCCGGTCGTCTCGACCCGCAGATCCGGTCCGCCCGCGAGCAGCCCGGCCAGCACGCTCAGCGGGTCGGGCATCCGCTCGGTGAGCGCGATCACGTCCTTGGTCATGCAGGGTTCCCTCTGCTCATCGGTCTTTTGCGGCGTCAGGGGTCGAGACAACGCCGGATGCCAGGCTCCGTGCAGCGAGGCCATCCCTCACAGGTAGAGGCCACGCTCTTACCGACAGACTTCCTACGCGGCGCAGCCCCGCCCTCCGTGCCCGCACCCGTCGGCCACTGCTAGCGGGTAGTACGAGCCGAACGCCTCGAGCGGTGGCCCTTCCCACGTCAGACACCGCTCGGCGACAGCTTCCGCGAGTTCGCGAACGTCTGTCCGCCGAAGGCTCGCCGCGACCGTTCGTTCGTCAAGGCCGCGAGGCCGTGGTCACCCGCTGCGGAATGCGCAGTTCCCGCCAACGCCTCGGTCCAGGCCTACTTCGCTGGGCGGCGCGGAGGAATCACCTGTACGCGCCCGCCTCGCGCACCGATCCACGCCTCGAGTTCTGCGTCGGCCAGCTCTCGCGAAGATGCACCGTTGAAGACGGTGACCGGACCGAAAACGGTGCCGGTCAGGCCGCGCACCACCGTGGAGTCATCGACTTTGATCTCGAAGAGGTTCTCGTCAAGGACGGCATCCGTCAGGTCCGCGCCCCTCATATCGGTGTCGATCAGCGAAGCACCCAAGAACTTTGTTCCTCGGAAGCTCGCTCCCGCCGCGTCGACATCGCACAGTGAAGCCCGGACCATGTCCGCCCCATCCAGCCGCGCCGACCGGAGCACCGCCTCATCGAGATTCGCCCGCACGAGATCCGCTCCGGTCAGATCCGCTCCGGTCAGATCGGCCGACTGCAGGTCGGCCCGGTAAAAGGACGCGCCGACAAGCCGCACGCCCACGAGAATCGCATCGGTGAACCACGCATTCGAGAAATCCCCACCCGAGAGGTCCGCGCCCCGGAAGTCACGCTCCATGCCGTTGAGGTCGTACTCCTCCGAGGCGAGCCATTCCTGCAGCTGCCGCGTGGCTTCCGGATCGGCCGGGAGTGCAGCCGGCTTCCAACTCTTACGGATACCAGATGACACGATCTCCCCAACCATGGCTTTCCACAGCAGCCTTGACACTGTCGATTGCCGCTTGATTTGCGTTCCGAACATCAATAATGACTATACGCCCATGTTTCTCGATTTGCTTCGCCAGCTGCTTTTTGACCCACGCCCCGTTATTGGCCGGGTCATAAGCTCCCTTGAACGGCTGGGATTTATCACGCACATTATTGAAAGGCGGATAATCGGAGTGAACGCCCTTTATATCGTAGTACTCACCGGTGGTCTCCGAATAAAACTCCCCCCTGTCAGCTATGTCCGGCCGGCGGATGTCCGCCGGTAGGCGCCCACTCTCCCGCAGGTCGAGGCCGACCCGAGCCTCATCCATCGATTTGTCATCGATCTGATTCTTGTGATCCGGGTCGTGCTTCAGGTGATCGAATTCTTCTGGAGACCGTCTTTCGACTTCATCGAGGTGGCCCCAGTGAGCCGCCTTTTCCTCCGCCGTCAACGCCGGAACCGGCTCGTTCACACGGTCGCCAGGCGTCGTTCCGGTTCCGCCGTGCTCCTGCGTCTCCGCGCCGGAGGCGGGCTTCTCCGCTTGGCCATCGGCAGTATTGCCGGGTCCATGATCGGCAGAACCAGGCGCAGGGGTTTCGCCGATTGCGTCGTGACCGTGCGACCCTCCGGCATGGACGTCCCCGGAATGGCCGCTCGCACCTGCACCCCCGGGGTCACCATGACCGCCGCCCCCGGAAGGTCCATGGGATCCGCCACCACCCGACGGCGCATGTGAACCTGCACCGCCGCCCGAGCCGCCGGCGGGCTGGTGGTTCACCTGGTGGCCCGTGGAGGGCGCGTTGTGCGTGCCGCCACCCCCACCGACCGGGTGGGAACCATCGCCCAGGTGCATCGGGTTCTGGTGGGATCCGCCGGCGGGGTGCGGCGAGCCCGTGGGGTGGTTCGTTCCGTTCTCCACGCGGCTGGGGCCGCCCGCGCCTTCGAGGACCTTCGGGTCTGTCCTGACCAGCTCCTCGGCGTTGGGCAGGTCGTCCTTGTGCGGTTCCCGGACGGGTTCGGTGTCGGGAACGACGTTGCCGTGCTCGTCCCTGATGTACCCGTCGGCGCCGATGACGCGTTTGTTGCCTGCGTGGTCGGCATACTCATGGCCGCCGGTCGCGGGTACCTCTCCCGGATGCGGCGAGGTACCGGAGGGGATGCTGCGGGCCATGTCTTCGACGCCCGCCCGGCTGGCCTTCAGGCCCTCCATGAGGTCGCCGACCTTGAACTTGGTGACGACCGCCGCCTTGCCGAGGTAGCTCATCGGGTCGACGAGCGCCCCCGCCTTGCCCAGCGCGGTCGCGGCCTCCGCAGCCACACCCAGTTTGCCGGCCCTGCCGAGCTTGAGCAGCGAACCCGAGCCGAGGGTCATGCCGTTGAACAACACCGTTCCGAACGCCCGAGAGGGGTCCTTGTCCCACTCGTCCCAAGCGACCAACGACTTGCCGAAGTTGCGCAGGGCCGCCTTCTGCTTGTCGGTGTCACTGTGGTCGACCGGGCCGAACATCTTGTCCATCGCCCAGTCGTACGGCGTCAGCATGTAGGCGCTGATACCGCCGAAGACATTGCCGATGCCCGTCCACGTCTTCTTGAAGTTGTCCCAGTCGAACACGTTGACCATGCTGCCCAGGCCCTTGAGGGTGCCCCAGACACCGTCGACGAAGAACCCTTTCAGCGTGCCGCCGACATGGTCCTTCGTCCACTCCCAAGCAGCCCGCAGCCCCGTGTACTCACGCTCGTCGGCCGTCCCCCAAGGCGTCTCCTTCGCGTCCTTGACGTCGCTTTCCTTGAAGCCGTACATACCGGCCTTGTGCGATCCGTCGTCAACGACGAAGTGCGTACCGCCCACCAACGCCGTGATCTTGTTGGCCGCATCGCGCTCGACGCCCTGGAAAGCCACCCACGTCGTACCGACCTCACGGACGAGACGCGCATTCTCGACGATCTTGCCCTGGTCCTGCTGCCAGTCGTCGTCCTTGTTGTCCGCGACGAACTTCTCCGCGTCCACGCGGAGTTGCTTCATCTTGTCCACCAGCGGACGGGCGGACGTGGCGAAGCTGGTCAGTGCACCGCTGACGGACTCCAGCTTCTTCGCGAACTCATCCGCCTTGTCCCGCACCGGGATGGTCGAATCGAGCAGCTCTTCCTGCTCTGGAGCGTCGTAGACCGGGTCCAGCGCCTGGAAGGCGTCGTGAACATCCTTGCCCGTCCCGCGAATGCCGGAGGCGGTCGTCTTCAACGAAGCCGCATGCGTCTCCAACGTCTCCAGATTGCCCGTGAAGGTCGGTATCTTCCCCAGGTCGATCACTTCTTGGGGCCCTTCAACTCTTCCGGAGTGGGAGCCTTGGAGTACTCGTCTTGCTTGTTCTTCGCCATCGCAAGGTCGCCCTTGAGGTACTCCTCAGTGGCCAGGCGCGCCCCGGTGATGGACTTCCCCGTCCGGACGGGAAGGAACTTCACGTCGTTCTCGGTGTGCTGCTGGAACTCCTGCAACGCCTGGGCCACGGGGCCGAACGCACCCCCCTTGGGGATTTCGGTGCCGCCCAGGACCATCGTGCCCGCCCACGTCGCAGCGCCCACCAAGCCCTCGCCGTACGCCGTGAATTCTTCCTCGAACTTGCCGCCGGCCTCGGCGGTCTTGCTCAGAACCCCTTGAACGCCATCCGGCTTGATGTCCCACGTCGACACGGTGCCCCCCGTTCTGCAAACACGTCCCCCACTGACGTGCCATGTCTATCAACTGGGCATTGCTGTCTGCAAAGTGAGTTTCAGTGATGCCGACAGCTGTTGCGGACCAGTGACACAACTCGGCGGGACCGGCCGTCACCGGCACACCCTCATGCCGTAGCCGGACGGCTCGTCCGCCGGCTGCGCGGCGATGCCTCCCCGCCCCCCGCGCCGACTTCCGCGGGGCAAGGGGCGGGGGGCTACCGGACGAGGCCCCTACGCCGTGCGGCGCAGGAGGGCCAGGTACATCGCGTCCGTGCCGTGGAGGTGGGGCCAGAGCTGGACGTCCGGGCCGTCGCCGAGGGCCGGGACGCCCGCCATGTACGGGCGGGCGTCGATCAGTTCCGCCGACACCCGCGCCCCCGCGCCCGCGCCCCGGCCCTTGAGGACGTCGTCCACCACGACCCGGGTCTCCGCCAGGTGCGGCGAGCAGGTCGCGTAGCCGACGACGCCGCCGACCCGTACCGCCGCCAGCGCCTCCCGCAGCAGCCCGCGCTGGAGCGGCGCGAAGCCCTCCAGGTCCTCCGGCCGGCGCCGCCACCGCGCCTCGGGACGCCGGCGCAGGGCGCCCAGGCCCGAGCAGGGGACGTCCACCAGGACCCGGTCGAAGGAACCGGGCAGCCACGGCGGCCGGGTTCCGTCCGCCGCGATCACCTGGTACGGGCCGGGGTTGCCGGCCAGGGCCTTCTCCACCAGACGGGCCCGGTGCGGCTGCTTCTCGGAGGCCAGCAGGAACGCCCCGCGCTGCGCCGCCAGCGCCCCGAGCAGGGCCGCCTTGCCGCCCGGGCCCGCGCAGCCGTCCAGCCAGCGCTCGTCGCGGCCCTCCACGGGCGCCGCGGCCAGCGCCATCGCCACCAGCTGGCTGCCCTCGTCCTGTACGCCGGCCCGGCCGTCGCGCACCGCCTCCAGCGCGCCCGGCTCACCGCCCTCGGCCATCCGTACCGCGTACGGGGACCAGCGCCCCGGCAGCGCCGACTCCTCGCCGACGGCCTCCAGCAGCTCCTCGGGCGTGGAGCGGCCGGGGCGGGCGACCAGGGTGACCTCGGGCCGCTCGTTGTCGGCTTCCAGGAGGTCCTCGATACCGGCCCGGCCGCCACCCAGCGCGTCCCACAGGGCGCTGACGATCCAGCGCGGGTGCGAGTGGTAGACCGCGAGGTGCTCCTCGGCGTCGTCCTCGTACGGCGGCGCGACCCGCTCCAGCCAGCCGTCCAGGTCGTGCGCGGTGATCTTGCGGAGCACGGCGTTCACGAACTTCGCGCGCCCGTCCCCGAGGACCACGCGCGCCAGCTCCACGCTCGCCGAGACGGCCGCGTGCGGGGGGATCCTCGTGCCGAGCAGCTGGTGCGCGCCGAGCGACAGCACGTCCAGCACCGGCGGGTCGACCTCGCGCAGCGGCCGGTCGATGCAGGCCTTGATCACCGCGTCGTACGTGCCCTGCCGGCGCAGCGTCCCGTACACCAGCTCGGTGGCCAGCGCGGCGTCGCGCGCCTGGAAGCTCTCGTCCTGGCGCGCCTTGCGCAGCAGCGGCGGCAGCACGAGGTTCGCGTACGCGTCCCGCTCGTCCACCGCCCGCAGCACCTCGAAGGCCAGCATCCGGACGGGGTCCTTCTGCGGCCGGCGGTAGGGCTTGCCCTGCTTGCCGCCCTGGTTGCCGGACGGCTTGCCGTTACCGGACGGCTTGCCGTTGCCGCCCGGGGCGGTCCGCCGACGGGGCTGGCTGGGCTGACGGGGCTGTTCGCTCACGTGAAAGGTGCTCCGGTTTTACGTATTGCCTGGGGGTGTCGAAGAGGTGGGCCGCGCGGTCCGCGGCCGGTATCAGCCTACGTCTGCTCCGCCCAGTCGCTCGCCGGGTGCGATCCGCACCCCGCGGGCCCAGTCGGCGCCCTTCATCGGCTTCTTGCCCTGGGGCTGCACCCAGAGCAGCTCCACGGCGTGCGAGCCGGTGCCCACGTAGACGTTGTTCTTGGCCGGAGCCAGCACACCGGGCTCCAGCTCGGTGCGGTCGGGCACCGGCGCCACCGAGATCAGCTTGAGGCGCTCGCCGCGGAAGACGGTCCACGCGCCCGGGGCGGGGGTGCAGCCGCGCACCACCCGGTCGGCGCGCATCGCGGGGGCGGTCCAGTCGATCCGGGCGTCCTCGACGGTGATCTTGGGAGCGAGGGAGATCCCGTCGGCGGGCTGCGGCACGGCGCGCAGAGCGCCGTCCTCGATGCCGTCCACGGTGGCGGCGAGCAGGCCCGCCCCGGCGAAGGCGAGCCGGGTCAGCAGGTCGCCGCTGGTGTCGGTGGGCCGGATCTCCTCGGTCAGGTGGCCGTAGACCGGCCCGGAGTCCAGACCCTCCTCGATCAGGAACGTCGAGGCGCCGGTGACCTGGTCGCCCGCCATGATCGAGTGCTGGACGGGCGCGGCCCCGCGCCACGCCGGCAGCAGCGAGAAGTGCAGGTTGACCCAGCCGTGCTTGGGGATGTCCAGGGCGCTCTTGGGCAGCAGCGCCCCGTAGGCGACGACCGGGCAGCAGTCCGGCGCGATCTCGCGCAGCCGCTCCTGGAAGTCCGGGTCGCGCGGCCGCACGGGCTTGAGGACCTCGATCCCCGCCTCCTCGGCGCGCTGGGCGACGGGGCTCGCGACGAGCCGGCGGCCCCGGCCGGCCGGGGCGTCGGGCCGGGTGACGACGGCCGCGACCTCGTGGCGCCCGGAGGCGATCAGGGCGTCCAGGGCGGGCACGGCTACCTCGGGGGTGCCTGCGAAGACGAGCTTCACTGGGTCCTACCTCGCTATCTCGGCTGTCAGCAGCGCACCAGTCTATGGGCCGGGCGGCCGGCCTCCCAGTCGGTGTGCCCGGGGCGTGCCCCGACCTGCGCGCCCCTCGCATATGCCGACACGCCCCCAGAGCGTGACCTGGGCGACCGCTGGCGCGTTGGTCAAGAGAGATTGACCGAAACGGGCCGCGATTGAGAACGGTGTCTGCGGCCCCATCCGCTCTTACGCACCGGTTCGAGAGGCTTCTTCATGGCCGACCACGCCACCCACGACGCCCAAGCACGGGCCAGCCTGCATCTCCTGGTGCGGGACATCGAGCGGGTCCGCCGGCAGGTGGATGCTCTGCGCACGCTCACCGCCCAGCTAGGCAACGTGTACCGCCCGCGCCGCTCCGGCCCCTCCACGGGCTTCGTCGTCTACGGCAGGGCCCCGGCCCCCACCGTCCGGCTCGCGCAGGAACTGCGGGACAGCGTCGAGACGCTGGTCACCGCAGCGGTGGACTTCGACCGCTCGCTCGGCTTCTCCTGGGACGCCGTCGGATCGGCGCTCGGCGTCACCAAGCAGGCCGTGCACCGCCGGTACGGGGCCCGGCGGGCCCAGGCCGCCGAGTCCGCGGAGGTACCGGCCGACGCGACGGCCACCCGCACCGTGGGGCCGCTCCCGACCATCCCCGCGGCGCGCTCCGTCCCGCCGCAGCCCGTACGCGAGGAGTCGGCCGCCGGGGCCCAGGGGGCGGCGACCGCCTCCCGCTCGCCGGCCTTCCCCGGCCCGCGCAACGGCTGACCGGCGGCCCGCCGCCGGGACGCCGCCGGGACGCCGACCCCTGACGGCCGGGGCGCCGCCGCTGTGAAGCCCCCGCCCCCGGCGGCGCGGCACCTCCCCGGAGGCCGCTCCTGCCGGGGGCGGTCGCCGTCGCGGGACCCTCCGGAGACGCCCCCGGCCGGTGTCCGGCGGGTCGGCTCCCGGTCCGCAGCGATGTGCGGCGGGCAGGTCCCGGTCCGGACTCAGCCGATGTCCGGCGGGTCGATCCTGATCCGCAGCGATGTGCAGCGCGGCTCCCGGTCCGGGCTCAGCCGATGTCCGGCGGGTCGATCCTGATCCGGACCGATTCCGCGGGCGTCACCCCGCGCGCCAGCCGGGCGGCCTGCGCCTTCTTGAGGGCCCTCGCCAGGTCCGCCCCGCTGCCGGGCCGGACCCGGATCAGGACCCGCTCCCCCGGCGAGGGCTCGCCGCGCCGGCCGGGCAGCGGCACCGGGCCCAGGAGCTCCGCGTCGGGCGGCAGTTCGGCCGCGGCGAGGAACGCCTCCAGCGCCTCCGGCCGCCCGGCCACCGCCGCCATCCGGGAGACCGGCGGGAAGCCCAGCTGGGCGCGCTCCGCGAGCTCGCGCACCGCGTGCCCCACCGGGTCCCAGCGCACCAGCGCCTGCACCGGCCGCAGCGTCGGCTCGGCGACGACCACCACCTGCCCCTCCCCCCGCACCAGCGAGGCCGCGCCGATCCAGCGCCGCAGCGCCTCCTCCCCGGCCCGCAGGTCGGGGCGGCCGAGCATGGCCCAGCCGTCCAGCAGCAGCGCCGCCGCGTACCCGGCGCCGGACGCGACGGGTTCCGCGCCCGGGGTGCACACCACCAGCGCGGGCCGGTCCGGCACCTCGTCCAGCACGTGATCGCGCCCGGAGGTGCGCACGGGCACGGCCGGGAACGCCCGCCCCAGCTCCTCGGCGGTGCGCCGCGCACCGACCACCCGGGCCCGGAGCCGGAACGAGCCGCACTCCTCGCAGTGCCAGGACGGCTCGCCACGCCCGCACCACCCGCACCTCAGGTCCCGCTCGTCCGGGGCCTCCAGGGGGCCCGCACAGACCCGGCAGCGGGCCGGTGTCCGGCAGCGCTCGCAGGCCAGCCGGGGCACATAGCCCCGCCGCGGCACCTGTACGAGCACGGGCCCGCTCTTCAGCCCCTCCCGCACGGTCTCCCAGGCCAGGCTCGGCAACCGCGCGGCCCGGGCGGCCTCGTCCCGGGCCAGCAGCTCGTCCCCGACGGTCCTGATCCGGGGCGCGCAGGCCCGTACCGTCTCGCGGTCGGCGACCAGGGGCCGCGCCCAGCCGGACTCGACCAGTTGGGCGGCCTCGACGGTGCAGCTGGTGCTCCCGGCGAGGAAGGCGCAGCCGTCGGTCACCGCCCGCAGCTCCAGCACCTCGCGGACGTGCGGGAACGGGGCGTGGTCGTCGCTGTGGCTGGAGTCCCCGTCGTCCCAGACCGCGACCAGCCCGAGGTCGCGTACGGGCGCGAACATCGCGGCGCGGGTGCCGACGACGGCCCGCACCGAGCCCCGGCTCACGGCGAGCCACTGGCGGTAGCGCTTCTCCGGCCCGGATTCGGCGGTCAGCACCGCGTGCCGGCCCGCGCCGAGCAGTGCGGTGAGCGCCGCGTCCACCCGGGCGGCGGTCCGCCCGTCGGGCACGACGGCCAGGGCGCCCCGGCCGGAGGCGAGGGTGGCGGCCATGGCCCGGGCGAGTTCGCCGGCCCAGCCGGGGCCGGGCAGCGCCGTCCACACGGCGCGGGGGCTGCCCCCGCCGGCCAGGGCCCGCAGGAAGGCCGGGCCGGCCGCGTACCGCTCCCAGCCGCCGGGCTCGGGCGCCGCGGGCGGCGGCAGCGGCTCGGGCGAGGGTTTCGCCTCCGCGCGGGCGCTGCGCGGGGGGAGGGCGAGCTGGAGCACATCGGCCAGGCTGCCCGCGTACCGGTCGGCGACGGCCCGGGCGAGTGCGAGCAGGCCGGGGGTGAGGACGGCCTCGGCGGAGACGACCTGGGCCAGGGCGGCCAGGGCCCCGTTGTAGTCGGACTCCGCGCGCCGCTCCACGATGAAGCCGTCGATCAGGCCGCCGCCCTCGCGGCGGCCGCCGTGCACCTGGTGGGAGCCCGCACCGAAGCGGACCCGGACCCGGACGCCCGGCTGCGCGGCCTCGGCCAGCTCGGCGGGCACCGCGTAGTCCCACAGCTGGTCGAGGTGGAGCACGCCCTTGTTGACCAGGACGCGGGCGACGGGCAGTTCCTCGGCGAGCGCCGCCCCGCGCCAGGTGCGGGGCTTGGCCTTGGGGGCCTTGGCCTTCGCCTCGGCCACGATGTCCCGGATGAGCGCGAGCTGCTCCGGCGGGCCGCCGGGATCCCGCTCCCCGCCCCGCTGATCCGACTCGTTCGCGCTGCTCACACTCGCATTCTTACCAAATGGCACCGACACCCGGACATGCGCGAGGCCCCGGACCCCATCGTGGTCCGAGGCCTCGCGCGGGAAGTGACTAGAGGCCGGCGGCGGCGCGCAGGGCGTCGACGCGGTCGGTGCGCTCCCAGGTGAAGTCGGGCAGCTCGCGGCCGAAGTGGCCGTAGGCGGCGGTCTGGGCGTAGATGGGCCGCAGCAGGTCCAGGTCGCGGATGATCGCGGCGGGGCGCAGGTCGAAGACCTGGCCGATGGCCTCCTCGATCTTCGCGGTGTCGACCTTGGCGGTGCCGAAGGTCTCCACGAACAGGCCGACCGGCTCCGCCTTGCCGATGGCGTACGCGACCTGCACCTCGCAGCGCGAGGCGAGACCGGCGGCGACCACGTTCTTGGCGACCCAGCGCATCGCGTACGCGGCGGAGCGGTCCACCTTGGACGGGTCCTTGCCCGAGAACGCGCCACCACCGTGGCGGGCCATGCCGCCGTACGTGTCGATGATGATCTTGCGGCCGGTCAGACCCGCGTCACCCATCGGGCCACCGATCTCGAACCGGCCCGTCGGGTTCACCAGCAGCCGGTAGCCCTCGGTGTCCAGCTTGATGCCGTCCTCGATGAGCTGGGCCAGCACGTGCTCGACGACGAACTCGCGGATGTCCGGAGCGAGCAGCGAGTCGAGGTCGATGTCGGCGGCGTGCTGCGAGGAGACCACGACGGTGTCCAGGCGGACGGCCTTGTCACCGTCGTACTCGATGGTGACCTGCGTCTTGCCGTCGGGGCGCAGGTACGGGATGGTCCCGTTCTTGCGGACCTCGGACAGCCGCTTGGAGAGCCGGTGCGCGATGTGGATCGGCAGCGGCATCAGCTCGGGCGTCTCGTCGCAGGCGTAGCCGAACATCAGGCCCTGGTCGCCGGCGCCCTGCTTGTCCAGCTCGTCCTCGTCGCCCTCGACGCGCTGCTCGTAGGCGGTGTCGACGCCCTGGGCGATGTCGGGGGACTGCGCGCCGATGGACACCGACACGCCGCAGGAGGCGCCGTCGAAGCCCTTCTTCGAGGAGTCGTAGCCGATCTCCAGGATCTTGTCGCGGACGAGCTGCGCGATCGGCGCGTACGCCTTCGTCGTCACCTCTCCCGCGATGTGCACGAGACCGGTGGTGATGAGGGTCTCCACGGCCACACGCGAGGTCGGGTCCTCGGTGAGGAGCGCGTCGAGGATCGTGTCGCTGATCTGGTCAGCGATCTTGTCGGGGTGACCCTCGGTCACGGACTCCGAGGTAAACAGGCGACGGGACACAACGCTCCCTGGGGTTGCAGCGGCTGCTGGCTGATCATTTGGCGGAACATTACCGGGGGCTGCGCCCGGTCCGTGTTCCAAATGCAGTTTATCGGTCGCCACCGTTCGCCGGACCACCCGTCTCGCCTTATGGGAGCCGTGTGACCTGCGGCACTACATTCTGGCGTACGGATTCCCCGGCGGGAAGGCGATCCGCTCAGGCGCGTCGGGGCGCGAGGCGTGGAGCGACCTCGTCCCAGATCGCGTCCGCAAGAAATTCCTTCGGTCCATGCGGAACGGCGGTCTCAGCGCCATCGGAGGCAAGGATGACGGCCTCGTTCTCTTCGGAACCGAAGGTCTTCGTCTCGCCGACCTCGTTGACGACGAGAAGATCACAACCCTTGCGCAGCAGCTTGGCCCGCCCGTTGGCGAGGACGTCGTCGGTCTCGGCGGCGAATCCCACCACCACCTGGCCCTCCCGGGCGCGTTCTGCGGAGACCTCCGCCAGCACGTCGGGGTTGCGTACGAGCGCCACCGGCGCGGGGTCCTGCCCGTCCTGCTTCTTGATCTTGCCGCCCGCGTAGGAGGCGGGCCGGAAGTCGGCCACGGCCGCGGCCATCACCACCGCGTCGGCGTCGGCGGCCGCCTTGAGCACCGCCTCGCGCAGCTGGAGGGCCGTCCCGACCCGTACGACGTCCGCCCCGGCCGGGTCGGCCAGTGCGGTGTTGGCCGCGACGAGCGTGACGCGGGCGCCGCGCGCGACGGCGGTGCGGGCGAGCGCGTAGCCCTGCTTGCCGGAGGAGCGGTTGCCGAGGAAACGGACCGGGTCCAGCGGTTCCCGGGTGCCCCCGGCGCTGACCACCACGTGCCGCCCGGCCAGGTCCGGCTCCCCGGCACCCCGGGCGAGGACCCGGCGGCACACCTCGAAGATCTCGTCGGGGTCGGGCAGCCGCCCTTTGCCGGTGTCCTTGCCGGTGAGCCGGCCGACGGCGGGCTCGATGACGACGGCGCCGCGCCGCCGCAGGGTGGCGACGTTCTCCTGGGTGGCGGGGTGCTCCCACATCTCGGTGTGCATCGCGGGTGCGAAGACCACCGGACAGCGGGCGGTGAGCAGCGTGTTGGTGAGCAGGTCGTCGGCCAGCCCGTGGGCGGCCTTGGCCAGCATGTCGGCGGTGGCCGGGGCGACGACGACCAGGTCGGCGGACTGGCCGATGCGCACGTGCGGGACGTCGTGGACGCTCTCCCAGACCTGGCTGGAGGCCGGGTTGCCGGACAGTGCGGCCCAGGTGGCCTCGCCGACGAAGTTCAGCGACGCGGCCGTCGGCACCACGCGTACGTCGTGGCCGGACTCGGTCAGCCGGCGCAGCAGCTCGCACGCCTTGTAGGCGGCGATCCCGCCGCTGACCCCCAGCACGACCTTCGGCTTACCCACCACGCACTCCCCTTCGAGGAAGAATCTCTGCACCTATGACACACCACAGGCCCGGCAGATGTTCTGCCGGGCCTGTGGTGAAAGGAATTCCTGGTGCCTTACTGAGCCGGGGCCTCGATGGCCTCGGAGGTCAGCAGACCCGCGTTGATCTCGCGCAGCGCGATCGAAAGCGGCTTCTCGTGGACGTGGGTGTCCACCAGCGGGCCGACGTACTCGAGCAGGCCCTCACCGAGCTGCGAGTAGTACGCGTTGATCTGACGCGCGCGCTTGGCCGCGTAGATCACGAGGCTGTACTTCGAGTCCGTGGCCTCGAGCAGCTCGTCGATCGGCGGGTTGATGATGCCCTCGGGCGCAGTCATGGAAGAGGACACGCTCTACCTTCCGAAGATGGGTGAAAGATCTTGCGTTGATCGGACAAATACCGAACAACGATCAGACAACGTCCATCAAGGCTAGCAGCTCACGCGCCACGTCCTCGACGGAGGTGTTGACCAGGGTGGTGTCGAACTCGGTTTCGGCAGCGAGTTCGATCTTCGCGGCGGCCAGCCGGCGCTCGATGACCTCGGCCGACTCGGTACCGCGGCCGGTGAGGCGGCGGACCAGCTCTTCCCAGCTCGGCGGTGCCAGGAAGACCAGCTGGGCCTCCGGCATCGACTGGCGGACGAGCCGCGCGCCCTGGAGGTCGATCTCCAGCAGCACCGGCTCGCCGTTCTCCAGGCGTTCCAGCACCGCGCCGCGCGGTGTGCCGTAGCGGTTGCCCGCGAACTCGGCCCACTCCAGCAGCTCGCCGTTGGCGACCAGCTTGTCGAACTCGTCGTCGCCGACGAAGAAGTAGTGGACACCGTGTCGCTCACCGGGCCGCGGCTTGCGGGTGGTGGCCGACACCGAGAGCCATACCTCGGGGTGGACCTTGCGCATATGCGCGACGACCGTGCTCTTGCCGACCCCTGAGGGGCCGGAGAGCACGGTCAGCCGCGGACGAACCTCTGCTGCCATAGAGCGATTATCCAGGTTCCAGGGACTGCCTGAGAACGCCGGGAGGACTTCGGGCGACGCCTCAGGCGCCGCTACCGCCGAACTCACGCTCCAGAGAGGCGATCTGGTTGGAGCCGAGACCTCGGACACGCCGGGATTCGGAGATGCCGAGGCGCTCCATGATCTGCTTGGCGCGGACCTTGCCCACGCCGGGCAGCGACTCGAGAAGGGCGGAGACCTTCATCTTGCCGATGACGTCGTTCTCCTGTCCCGTCTTGATGACGTCGTGGAGAGAGGCGCCGGAATGCTTGAGTCGATTCTTCACCTCGGCCCGCTCCCGGCGAGCCGCGGCGGCCTTTTCGAGCGCTGCTGCGCGCTGTTCAGGGGTAAGGGGCGGAAGAGCCACGCCTACGTCACCTCGGATGTCGAACTGTCGGATACGGACCGGCACGGAGCCAGGAGGCACCACACCAGGCGAGCGCCCGAACAGCGGTGATATTCGTCCGCTGCTCGTTGACTCTGCTCGGAGACTAGCGGCCTGGGCCGCTCCAGTCAGCGAGAACGGACGAAAAGTCCTGGTCAGCCTCCGTTGAAACGTACATCACGGACAAACTACCCCGGTTTTGTCCGGTCGAGGACGTTCGGTTTTCGTCAAGCCGAGCGGCGGACCCCCTCCGCGGAGTCCGCCGCAGCTCACCGCACCGGTCAGGCGGAGGGGACCGCCGCGCGGATCTCGGCCGCGAAGCCGGCCGCCGCCGACCGCAGGGCGGCGGCGTCCGGGCCGTACCGCAGGACGCCCCGCGAGACGTTCGGGACGACGTTGCCGACGGCCGCACCGAAGACCGCCGGGAGGTCGGCGGCCGTGGCACCCTGCGCGCCGATGCCGGGCGCCAGGATCGGGCCGTTGATGTCCAGGTCGAAGGAGGAGAGGTCGCCGAGGGTCGCGCCGACGACGGCGCCGAAGGAGCCCATCGGCTCGGCCCCCGCGTTCTCCGCCGCCAGGTGGGCCAGCATCGTCGCGCCGATCGACCGGCCGTCGGAGCGCACCGCCCGCTGGACCTCCGCCCCCTCGGGGTTCGAGGTGAGGGCCAGGACGAAGAGCCCGGCGCCCGAGCGGCGGGCCAGGTCCACCGCCGGGGCGAGCGAGCCGTAGCCGAGGTACGGCGAGACCGTCAGGGCGTCGGAGAACAGCGGCGAGCCCGGCGCGAGGAACGTCTCGGCGTAGGCGGCCATGGTGGAGCCGATGTCCCCGCGCTTGGCGTCCATGACGACCAGCGTGCCGGCCGCCCGGGCGTCGGCCACGGTCCGCTCCAGCACCGCGATGCCCCGCGAGCCGAACCGCTCGAAGAAGGCGGCCTGCGGCTTGAAGACGGCGACCGAGTCCGCGAGGGCTTCGACGACGGTGCGGGAGAAGGTCTCCAGCCCGGCGATGTCGTCGTTCAGGCCCCAGGACGCCAGCAGCGCGGCGTGCGGGTCGATCCCGACGCACAGCGGGCCGCGGGAGTCCATCGCCGCCCGCAGCCGGGCGCCGAAGGGGGTCACAGGGGTCGCAGAGGTCACTGGGAGGCCTTCCGGGTCTCGGCGCCGACCGCGTCGGCGAGCGTCTCGTACGGGCTGTCGGCCAGGCGCCGGGCCAGCCCCTGGTGGATGGCGCGGGCGTAGCCGGGGCCCTCGTAGATGAAGGCGCTGTAGCCCTGGATCAGCGTCGCGCCCGCCAGGATGCGCTGCCAGGCGTCCTCGGCGTTCTCGATGCCTCCGACGCCGACCAGGACCAGCCGGTCCCCCACCCGGGCGTACAGCCGGCGCAGCACCTCCAGCGAGCGCGCCTTGACGGGGGCGCCGGACAGTCCGCCGGTCTCCTTGACCAGGGCGGGCTCGGACTTCAGGCCCAGTCCCTCGCGGGCGATGGTGGTGTTCGTCGCGATGATGCCGTCCAGGCCCAGCTCCAGGGCGAGGTCGGCGACGGCGTCCACGTCCTCGTCGGCGAGGTCGGGCGCGATCTTCACCAGCAGCGGGACCCGGCGGTCGGTCACCACCCGGTCGGCTGCCTCCCGTACGGCGCTCAGCAGGGGGCGCAGGGACTCGGTGGCCTGGAGGTTGCGCAGGCCCGGGGTGTTCGGCGAGGAGACGTTGACCACGAGGTAGTCGGCGTGCCGGGCCAGCCGCTCGGTGGAGGCGACGTAGTCCGCCACCGCCTCCTCCTCGGGCACCACCTTCGTCTTGCCGATGTTGACGCCGACGACGGTCCGGAAGACCGCCTTGCGGGCCGCCAGGCGCCGGGCGACGGCAGCCGAGCCCTCGTTGTTGAAGCCCATCCGGTTGATCAGCGCCCGGTCGGGGACGAGGCGGAAGAGCCGCTTCTTGGGATTGCCGGGCTGGGCCTGGGCCGTGACCGTGCCGATCTCGACGTGGTCGAAGCCGAGCATCGACATGCCGTCGATGGCGACGGCGTTCTTGTCGAAGCCGGCCGCCAGCCCGAAGGGGCCGTGCATCCGCAGGCCCAGGGCCTCCGTGCGCAGCTCCGCGTGGCGGGGGGCGAGGACGGCGGCGACGAAGGTGCGCAGCACCGGGGTGCGGGCCGCGAGGCGGATCCAGCGGAAGGCCGTGTAGTGGGCCTGCTCCGGGTCCATCCGCTTGAAGACGAGGTTGAAGAAGAGTTTGTACATCGGCGTGGGGATCCTTCTGCGCTCATGGAGAGGGGGACACCCGTCGCTGTCGCGAATCCGGTGTCCCCCTCCTCCTACGGGCTGCTAGTCGCGGGCCGCGGTCAGGTGCTCGGCGTGCTCCTGGAGGGAGCGGACGCCGACGTCGCCGCGGTTGAGCGCGTCGATGCCCTGGACGGCGGCGGCCAGCGCCTGGACCGTCGTCAGGCACGGGACGCTGCGCGCCACGGCCGCGGTACGGATCTCGTAGCCGTCGAGGCGGCCACCCGTGCCGTACGGGGTGTTGACGATCAGGTCGACCTGGCCGTCGTGGATCAGCTGGACGATCGTCTTCTCGCCGTTCGGGCCCTCGCCCTCGCTGAGCTTGCGCACGATGGTGGCGTTGATGCCGTTGCGGCGCAGCACCTCCGCGGTGCCGGAGGTCGCCATCAGCTCGAAGCCGTGGGCGACCAGCTCGCGCGCCGGGAAGATCATCGAGCGCTTGTCGCGGTTGGCGACGGAGATGAACGCCCGGCCCTTGGTGGGCAGCGGGCCGTAGGCGCCGGCCTGCGACTTGGCGTAGGCGGTGCCGAAGACGGTGTCGATGCCCATGACCTCGCCGGTGGAGCGCATCTCCGGGCCGAGGACGGTGTCGACGCCGCGGCCGTGGATGTCGCGGAAGCGCGACCACGGCATGACGGCCTCCTTGACGGAGATCGGCGCGTCCAGCGGCAGCGTGCCGCCGTCACCGGTCTTCGGGAGCATGCCCTCGGCGCGCAGCTCGGCGATGGTGGTGCCGAGCGAGATGCGGGCGGCGGCCTTCGCGAGCGGGACCGCGGTCGCCTTCGAGGTGAAGGGGACGGTGCGGGACGCGCGGGGGTTGGCCTCCAGGACGTAGAGGATGTCGCCCGCCATCGCGAACTGGATGTTGATCAGGCCGCGGACGCCGACGCCCTTGGCGATGGCCTCGGTGGAGGCGCGCAGGCGCTTGATGTCGTAGCCGCCGAGGGTGATCGGGGGCAGGGCGCAGGCCGAGTCGCCGGAGTGGATGCCGGCTTCCTCGATGTGCTCCATGACGCCGCCGAGGTAGAGCTCGGTGCCGTCGTAGAGGGCGTCGACGTCGATCTCGATGGCGTCGTCGAGGAAGCGGTCGACCAGCACGGGGCGGGTCGGCGAGATCTCGGTGGACTCGGCGATGTACGACTCCAGCCGGGTCTCGTCGTAGACGATCTCCATGCCGCGGCCGCCGAGCACGTAGGACGGGCGGACCAGGACCGGGTAGCCGATCTCGTCGGCGATCGCCTTGGCACCCGCGAAGGTGGTGGCGGTGCCGTGCTTGGGCGCGGGCAGGCCGGCCTCGGCCAGGACCCGGCCGAAGGCGCCGCGGTCCTCGGCGGCGTGGATGGCCTCCGGGGAGGTGCCGACGACGGGGACGCCGTTGTCCTTGAGCGCCTGGGCGAGACCGAGCGGGGTCTGGCCGCCGAGCTGGACGACGACACCGGCGATCGGGCCGGCCAGCGATTCGGCGTGGACGATCTCCAGGACGTCTTCCAGCGTCAGCGGCTCGAAGTACAGCCGGTCGGAGGTGTCGTAGTCCGTCGAGACGGTCTCCGGGTTGCAGTTGACCATCACGGTCTCGTAGCCGGCGTCGCTGAGCGCGAAGGAGGCGTGGACGCAGGAGTAGTCGAACTCGATGCCCTGGCCGATGCGGTTCGGGCCGGAGCCCAGGATGATGACCGCGGGCTTGGTGCGGGGCGCGACCTCGGACTCCTCGTCGTAGGACGAGTAGAAGTACGGGGTCTTCGCGGCGAACTCGGCGGCGCAGGTGTCGACCGTCTTGTAGACCGGGCGGACGCCGAGCGCGTGCCGGACCTCGCGGACGACGTCCTCGCGCAGGCCGCGGATCTCGGCGATCTGGGCGTCGGAGAAGCCGTGCCGCTTGGCCTCGGCGAGCAGCTCGGGGTGGAGCTTCTCGGCGGCGGTCAGTTCGTCGGCGATCTCCTTGATGAGGAAGAGCTGGTCGACGAACCAGGGGTCGATCTTCGTGGACTCGAAGACCTCTTCCTGGGTGGCTCCGGCGCGGATCGCCTGCATGACGGTGTTGATGCGGCCGTCGGTCGGGCGGACGGCGGTGGCGAGGAGCTCGTCCTTGTCACCGGGCTCGCCGACGAAGGTGAACTGCGAGCCCTTCTTCTCCAGCGAGCGCAGGGCCTTCTGCAGCGCCTCGGTGAAGTTGCGGCCGATGGCCATGGCCTCGCCCACCGACTTCATGGTGGTGGTGAGGGTGGCGTCGGCGGCCGGGAACTTCTCGAAGGCGAAGCGCGGGGCCTTGACGACCACGTAGTCGAGGGACGGCTCGAAGGAGGCCGGCGTCTTCTCGGTGATGTCGTTGGGCACCTCGTCCAGCGTGTAGCCGATGGCCAGCTTGGCGGCGATCTTGGCGATCGGGAAGCCGGTGGCCTTCGAGGCGAGCGCCGAGGAGCGCGAGACGCGCGGGTTCATCTCGATGACGATGACGCGGCCGTCGGCCGGGTCGATCGCGAACTGGATGTTGCAGCCGCCGGTGTCGACGCCGACCTCGCGGATGATCGCGATGCCGATGTCGCGCAGCCGCTGGTACTCGCGGTCGGTCAGCGTCATCGCCGGGGCGACGGTGATCGAGTCACCGGTGTGCACGCCCATCGGGTCGAAGTTCTCGATGGAGCAGACGACGACCACGTTGTCCTTGGTGTCGCGCATCAGCTCCAGCTCGTACTCCTTCCAGCCGAGGATGGACTCCTCCAGGAGCACCTCGGTGGTCGGGGAGAGCGTCAGGCCCTGGCCGGCGATGCGGCGCAGCTCTTCCTCGTCGTGGGCGAAGCCGGAGCCGGCGCCGCCCATGGTGAAGGAGGGGCGCACGACGACGGGGTAGCCGCCGAGGGTGTCGACGCCCTCGATGACGTCGTCCATCGTGTGACAGATGACCGAGCGGGCGGACTCGCCGTAGCCGATCTTGGCCTTGACGGCCTCGACGACGCCCTTGAAGAGCTCGCGGTCCTCGCCCTTGTTGATGGCCTCGACGTTGGCGCCGATCAGCTCGACGCCGTACTTCTCCAGCACACCCTGCTCGTGCATGGAGATGGCGGTGTTCAGCGCCGTCTGGCCGCCGAGGGTGGGGAGCAGGGCGTCGGGGCGCTCCTTGGCGATGATCTTCTCGACGAACTCGGGGGTGATCGGCTCGACGTACGTGGCGTCGGCGATCTCCGGGTCGGTCATGATCGTCGCGGGGTTGGAGTTCACCAGGATGACCCGCAGGCCCTCGGCCTTGAGGATGCGGCAGGCCTGGGTGCCGGAGTAGTCGAACTCGGCGGCCTGTCCGATGACGATCGGGCCGGAGCCGATGACCAGGACGGACTGGATATCGGTGCGCTTAGGCACGCTCGGCCTCCATCAGGACGGTGTTCATCAAAGACGTGAAGCGGTCGAAGAGGTACGCGGCGTCGTGCGGGCCGGCGGCCGCCTCGGGGTGGTACTGGACGGAGAAGGCCGGCTGGTCGAGCAGCTGGAGGCCTTCCACCACATTGTCGTTGAGGCAGACGTGGGAGACCTCGGCGCGGCCGAAGGGGGTCTCGGAGACCTTGTCGAGCGGCGCGTCGACGGCGAAGCCGTGGTTGTGCGCGGTGATCTCGACCTTGCCGGTGGTGCGGTCCTGTACGGGCTGGTTGATGCCGCGGTGGCCGTACTTCAGCTTGTAGGTGCCGAAGCCCAGCGCGCGGCCGAGGATCTGGTTGCCGAAGCAGATGCCGAAGAGCGGCGTCTTGCGGGCGAGCACGCCCTGCATGACGGAGACCGCGTGGTCGGCGGTGGCGGGGTCGCCGGGGCCGTTGGAGAAGAACACGCCGTCCGGGTTGACCGCGTACACGTCCTCGACGGTGGCGGTGGCGGGCAGCACGTGCACCTCGATGCCGCGCTCGGCCATCCGGTGCGGGGTCATGCCCTTGATGCCGAGGTCCACCGCGGCCACGGTAAACTTCTTCTCCCCGATGGCGGGGACCACGTAGGCCCGCTCGGTGGCGACCTCGGCGGAGAGGTCGGCACCCTTCATCTGCGGGGAGTCCTGGACCTTCGCCAGCAGTACGGCGTCGTCCATCACCGCCTCGCCGGAGAAGATGCCGACGCGCATGGCGCCGCGCTCGCGCAGGTGGCGGGTCAGGGCCCGGGTGTCGACGCCGCTGATGCCGACGACGCCCTGCGCGACGAGCTCCTCGTCCAGCGAGCGGCGCGAGCGCCAGTTCGAGGGGACGCGGGCGGGGTCGCGCACCACGTAGCCGGAGACCCAGATGCGGGAGGACTCGGGGTCCTCGTCGTTGACGCCGGTGTTGCCCACGTGCGGGGCGGTCATCACGACGACCTGCCGGTGGTACGACGGGTCGGTGAGGGTCTCCTGGTAGCCGGTCATGCCGGTGGAGAACACGGCCTCGCCGAAGGTCTCCCCCACAGCGCCGTAGGCACGGCCGCGGAAGATCCGGCCGTCCTCCAGTACGAGTACGGCGGGAGCTTTGGCTGCTCCCCTGGTGGAGGTCGTCATCGTTCGGCGCCTTCCGTCGTGATGGTTGGGTTCATGAGGTTTACGGCTTCGACCCAGGCGGCGTGTTCGGCCGCCCGGTCGGAGCGGAATCCGGAGTCGATCAGCTTGTCGCCGTGCGCCCAGGTGACGACGAGCAGACCGCCCTCGGTGAGTACCTTGCCCGCGATCCCCTTGTCGAGGCGGGCGCCGCGCAGCTGCGCGGCCGGTACGAAGAAGTCGGTGGCCCCCGGACGGACCACGTCGAGGCCCGCGTCGGTGAGCGTGAGCTCGACCCGGCTGCGCACCCCCAGGCCGTGGGCGACGATCCGGTCCAGCCACTGTCCGGCGGTGGTGGACCCGTGGTACCGGCCGGTCAGGGCCAGCCGGTGGGCGGGCAGACCGCTCGGGGCGGCGGGCAGCTCCGGCAGATCGCTCTGCAGGGTGCCGCGCCATTTCCAGCCCTGCCGCATCAGCCAGTAGACGAACGCGATGAAGACGAGCAGACCGATCACCCACGCGATGCGGGCGCCCCAGTCCGTCACCTCCGCCGAGTGTCGTTCGGCGGCCTCGGCGGCCAGTTGGATTACTGCAGGTGTCACGCCAGCGTCCCGTCCACGACCGTTGCCCGGCCCCGCAGGAAGGTGTGAGTGACGCGCCCCGGCAGCTCACGGCCCTCGTAAGGCGTGTTGCGGCTGCGGGAGGCGAAGTGTGCGGGGTCCACGACACCACGGTACGAGGTATCGACCAAGGTCAGGTTCGCGGGTTCACCTGCCGAGACGGGGCGGCCGTGGTTCTCCAGGCCGCCGATCCGCGCCGGGGCGGAGGACATCCGCTCGGCGACGCCCGCCCAGTCGAGCAGCCCGGTCTCCACCATCGTCTGCTGGACGACGGACAGCGCGGTTTCCAGGCCGACCATGCCCATGGCGGCGGCGGCCCACTCGCAGTCCTTGTCCTCGTGCGGGTGCGGGGCGTGGTCGGTGGCGACGATGTCGATCGTGCCGTCCGCGAGCGCCTCGCGCAGGGCCAGCACGTCGCGCTCGGTGCGCAGCGGCGGGTTGACCTTGTAGACCGCGTTGTACGAGCGCACCAGCTCCTCGGTGAGCAGCAGGTGGTGCGGGGTGACCTCGGCGGTGACGTCGATGCCGCGGGACTTGGCCCAGCGGACGATCTCGACGGAGCCGGCCGTGGACAGGTGGCAGATGTGCACGCGGGAGCCGACGTGCTCGGCGAGGAGCACGTCACGGGCGATGACCGACTCCTCGGCGACGGCCGGCCAGCCGCCGAGACCCAGCTCGGCGGAGACGACGCCCTCGTTCATCTGGGCGCCCTCGGTGAGGCGGGGCTCCTGGGCGTGCTGGGCGACGACGCCGCCGAAGGCCTTCACGTACTCCAGGGCGCGGCGCATGATCACGGCGTCGTCCACGCACTTGCCATCGTCGGAGAAGACGGTGACGTGCGCGGCGGAGTCGTGCATCGCGCCGAGTTCGGCGAGCTGCTTGCCCTCCAGGCCGACGGTGACGGCGCCGATGGGCTGGACGTCGCAGTAGCCGGACTCCTTGCCCAGGCGCCAGACCTGCTCGACGACACCGGCGGTGTCGGCGACCGGGAAGGTGTTCGCCATGGCGAAGACGGCGGTGTAGCCGCCGGAGGCGGCGGCCCGGGTGCCGGTCAGGACGGTCTCGGAGTCCTCGCGGCCGGGCTCGCGCAGGTGGGTGTGCAGGTCGACGAGGCCGGGGAGGAGCACCTGGCCCTCGGCCTCGATCACGGTCGCGCCTTCGGCGGACAGGTTCTGTCCCACCTCCGCGATGGTCTCGCCGTCGATCAGGACGTCCTGCGCCTCGCCGCCGAGTACCTTCGCGCCACGGATAAGGATCTTGCTCATGGTTACTTGCTCTCCTCGGTGCGCGCGGCGGGGGTGGTGGTGACGGCGGGCTCGGAGCCGCCGAGCAGCAGGTACAGGACGGCCATCCGGGTGGAGACGCCGTTGGCCACCTGCTCGACGGCCGTGCAGCGGTCGGAGTCGGCGACCTCGGCGGTGATCTCCATGCCGCGGTTCATCGGGCCGGGGTGCATCACGATGGCGTGCTCGGGCATCTTGGCCATGCGGTCGCCGTCGAGCCCGTACCGGCGGGAGTACTCGCGCTCGGTCGGGAAGAAGGCGGCGTTCATGCGTTCGCGCTGCACACGCAGCATCATCACCGCGTCGGACTTCGGCAGCACCTCGTCCAGGTTGTACGAGACCTCGCACGGCCAGCTCTCGACGCCGATCGGGACCAGCGTGGGCGGGGCCACGACGGTGACCTCGGCGCCCAGCGTGTGCAGCAGCTGGACGTTGGACCGGGCGACCCGGCTGTGCAGGACGTCGCCGACGATCGTGATCCGGCGGCCGTTCAGGTCCTTGCCCAGACCGGCGTCGCGCCCGACCAGGCGGCGGCGCATGGTGAAGGCGTCGAGCAGGGCCTGGGTGGGGTGCTCGTGGGTGCCGTCGCCGGCGTTGACCACGGCCGAGTCGATCCAGCCGGAGGTGGCGAGGCGGTAGGGGGCGCCGGAGGCGTGGTGGCGGATGACGACGGCGTCCGCGCCCATCGCCTCCAGGGTCAGGGCGGTGTCCTTGAGGGATTCGCCCTTGGAAACCGAGGAGCCCTTGGCGGAGAAGTTGATGACGTCGGCGGAGAGCCGCTTGGCGGCCGCCTCGAACGAGATCCGGGTGCGGGTCGAGTCCTCGAAGAAGAGGTTCACGACCGTGAGGCCGCGCAGGGTGGGCAGCTTCTTGATCGGCCGGTCCGCGACGCGGGCCATCTCCTCGGCGGTGTCGAGGATGAGGACGGCGTCGTCGCGGGTGAGATCGGCGGCCGAGATGAGGTGGCGCTTCATCTGGGTGCTCCGTAGGTCAGGAGGGCAGTCGGCCGGGCGGGCGGGCGGACTGTCTGGCTGGTGTCGCGGGCAGGGCAGGCTGCGGCCGGGGCACCCGTGGCGGGACCCGGACCGGCTCGGGCTACTGCTGCCCGGCTGCCCGGTCGGTCCGCTGGCCGAGCAGTACGGCGTCGCGGCCGTCCTCCTCCTGGAGCTGGACCTTGACGGTCTCCCGCAGCGACGTGGGGAGGTTCTTGCCGACGTAGTCGGCGCGGATCGGCAGTTCGCGGTGGCCGCGGTCGACGAGGACCGCGAGCTGGACCGCGCGGGGGCGGCCGAGGTCGCCGAGGGCGTCCAGGGCGGCGCGGATGGTGCGGCCGGAGAAGAGCACGTCGTCGACGAGGATGACCAGGCGGCCTTCGATGTCGTCGCCGGGGATCTCGGTTCTGCCGATCGCCCGGGCGGGCTTGAGCCGCAGGTCGTCGCGGTACATGGTGATGTCGAGGGAGCCGACCGGGATCTTCGTGCCGGTGATCTCTTCGAGCTTGGCGGCCAGCCGGCGGGCGAGGAAGACGCCGCGGGTGGGGATGCCGAGGAGCACCACGTCGTCGGCGCCCTTGGCGCGTTCGACGATCTCGTGGGCGATGCGGGTCAGTACCCGCGCGATGTCCTGGGCGTCCAGCACAGGACGCATGACATCGGAGCTCTGCTGGGTGTCCATGGGAAGGACCTCCTTCTCCGCCTCACGGGACGGACCTTAAAGGACGTCTGATGTTCGCGTTCCACCGTAGCAGCCGGACGGCCCGGGTCCGTCCACCGGGCGCGCGCCGGGACCCCTCGTAAGTGGGGGTTGAAAAGCATTCGGCTTGACGCATCCAAGTAACGCTGCGTAACCTCACAGTGAGTTACCAGCCGCGCGGCGGAGCCGCTCGTGGTCATGCCGTCCATGTCGTCACAGCGTCACAGCGTCCGGGAGCGTTATGTCCAGCGAATACGCCAAACAGCTCGGGGCCAAGCTCCGCGCCATCCGCACCCAGCAGGGCCTCTCCCTCCACGGTGTCGAGGAGAAGTCGCAGGGCCGGTGGAAGGCCGTGGTGGTCGGTTCGTACGAGCGCGGGGACCGCGCCGTGACCGTCCAGCGCCTCGCCGAGCTGGCGGACTTCTACGGGGTTCCGGTGCAGGAACTCCTGCCGGGCACCACCCCGGGCGGAGCGGCCGAGCCGCCGCCGAAGCTGCGCCTCGACCTGGAGCGGCTGGCGGGCGTGCCCGCCGAGAAGGCCGGCCCGCTCCAGCGCTACGCCGCGACGATCCAGAGCCAGCGCGGCGACTACAACGGCAAGGTGCTCTCGATCCGCCAGGACGACCTGCGCACCCTCGCGGTCATCTACGACCAGTCCCCCTCGGTCCTGACCGAGCAGCTCATCAGCTGGGGCGTGCTGGACGCGGACGCCCGGCGCGCCGTCGCCCACGAGGACGTCTAGTCCCACCGGGCCCAAGCCCAGCAGAAACGTTACCGGCGGGTGCCGGACCTCCCCAGGGGGTCCGGCGCCCGCCGTTCGCATGTGGTGAGCCGGGTGTGGCGAGCGACCGTCACGACCACGCACAACGG
>NZ_JBSGYT010000045.1:0-61877 GCF_053610645.1 Streptomyces sp. NPDC054883
GCACCCCCATCGAGGCCGCCTGCCGCATCGTCATCCTCGAAGACCAGCTCGAAGAGGCCCAGCGCATCAACGCCGAATACCGCCGCGCCGCCGAATCGCCCGGTCCGTCGGCCTCGGCCTGAGGTGAGTGTGCCCGTCGGTATCCGCGTGCCCGTGCCCATGGATCGTTTTACTGCGGTGACGGGGCGTGCAGGTGTACCGCGTGTGCGGCTTCTCCCTCCGCCGCCACCCTCCAGCACTACGAGCCAGAACGAGCAGCCAGCGGCGTGCCTACCCTGCACAAGCTGAGGGGCGACGTGCGCACCGCGCAACGCGTCGGTCGTCATCGTCATAGTCAGTGGGCTACGAGGAAGATGGCGGTGTAGTGCGCGGTGAAGGCTGCCACGGTCAAGGCGTGGAACACCTCGTGGTAGCCGAACCAGCGGGGTGAGGGGTCGGGGCGCTGGAGGGCGTAGACGACCGCGCCAGCGCTGTAGAGGAGGCCGCCGGTCACGATCAAGGCGAGTACGGCCGCCCCGCCACTGTGCAGGAAGTCGGACAGGTAACGCACCGGTGCCCAGCCCAGCGCCAGGTAGCACGGGGTGTACAGCCAGCGGGGAGCTCCGACCCACAGGACGCGGAAGGTGATTCCCGCCAGCGCGCCCGTCCACACGATCCACAGGAGGACGGACCTCTGGTCAGGGGGGAGAAGGAGCACGGCCAGCGGGGTGCAGGTGCCTGCGATGATCAGGAAGATGTTGGCGTGGTCGAGGCGACGCAGAACGGCCTCGCCGAGTGGCCCCCAGGTGCCGAGGTGGTAGACGGCACTCGTCCCGAACAGCAGCCAGGCGGTGACGGAGTACACGCTGCAGGCCAGAGCGGCCTGCGGTGTCGCGGCCAGGCAGAGGAGGACGATGCCCGCGGCCAGCGCTGCGGGGACCATTCCTGCGTGAAGCCAGCCTCGTAGCTTCGGCTTGATCGGCTCCACCAGATCGGCCGCTCGCTCGACCAGGTCGGCAACGGGGTGGGAGTCCTCGCGTCCTCCAACCGTTGGTGCGGGATGAACACGACCGGCTTCGGCGTCGTCTCGGGACACTGCTTCCCGTCCTGACCCGGACTGCTGGGCATCACTGGCGACCATGTGTTCATGCTAGGAGCCTGCCCGGAGCGGCGAACCCGGAGGTCTGCCGCAGACTGCCGGACCGGCTTCGCCTGACGTGGCCGGTTCAGCCGCCTCATGGGTCCGGTCCTGGCGGTCTGCCACCGACCGGGGTCGTGGAAGTCGTGTAATTCGACGGGCCATGGGAACGATGAGGGCTCCCGAACGGGTCTCTCCGCTCTCCTACGTCCAAGGATCGCCGATGCTTCCCGAGTTCCGCTCCCACGCATCCGTCCCCCTTTCCCATCAGCTGGAACAGCGACTGGGACTGGACCCACGCCTCGAAGCCGGCCACATCGATGTCGAGCGTGTCGCGGACATCGCCGTCGTCGCAGCGGCCCACTCCGACGGATACGCGGCCACCGCACACCTCCTCGGACTGCTGGCCGCTCTCCCCGCTCCCACCGCGGCCGGAGAACGCTTCTGGTCGGACTTGTGGAGGTCCTCGGGCTCGCTCTACCTGCTGCCCGCCAACATGAAGGCCTGCGTGCTGACTTCGCTGTCCGGAGAAGGCACCGGTCTGGCCGGGCAGATCCTCTCGGCCGTCGACGAGATGACGCCGCCCCAGCGCATCGCAGCCGGAGAGGTCATCGGCCAGGCACTTGCCGAGTCCGACCACCTCCCCGACCTGAAAACGCAGGTCATCGGCGAACTGTGGCTCCGGGACCTCGAACTCACGGCCTGGCGCGTCCTGCACGCGGACCACAAATCAGCCGATCCGGCCGGGCGAAAAGCCTTCCTCGACGCATGGACAAGCATCTGACCGGCAACATCACGCTGGTAGATCACCGCCGCCTTCTCCGAGGACTGGCCGGCGCGGACCATCGTGTCCTTCAGCGTGGCCCGCGACTGCGTCGACAGGGTGAGGCCGGTGTGGCGCAGGTCGGAGAAGCGGAAGCCGGCCGACTTGGTGTCCCCCTCGGCGCGGCGGCCGGTGTTCGGCTCGGGGGCCGCCTTGGTGATCCGTAGGGCGAGGGGGTCGAGGGTGACCGAAGTCCGGCGGGAAGCCGCCTGCTCCTCAGTGCGCCGCCCGGAATGCCGTGCCGACGTATGCCTTGACGATTTCGGCGAGGAACTGCCGGGCGCCGTCCGGGCTCAACGCCTGGGCCTGCAAATACGCATACATGTCGCTGTAGAGCCGCACCTCGGATCGTTTCTCCAGATAGAGGTCGCCGGTGAACCTTTCCAGATACACCACACTCTCATCGGCGGCGCCGGAGAATTCGAGCAGCGAGAACTGCCCGGAGACACCGGGGTGCGCCCCCACCTCGTGCGGGAGTACCTGCACGGTGATGTGCGGCTGGGCACCGAGGCTGTTCAGATGCTCCAGTTGTTCGCGCATGACCTCGTGGCTGCCCACGACGCGCCGCAGCGCCGCTTCGTCCAGTACGGCCCATAAGCGCAGCGGGTTTTCGGGAGCAGCCAGCCGGTCCTGGCGCCGCAGCCGTACCTGGAGGCGGGTGGCGGCCTGGTCGTCGGCGGCGTGAGGGATCGTTCCTGCGATGACCGCCCGGGCGTAGGCCGGGGTCTGCAGCAGGCCCGGGATCACCAGGGGCTCGTAGGTCCGGATCGCGGCGGCCTCGGCCTCCAGTCCGATGTAGGCGCCGTACGGGATGTCGCCGTAGGCGTTCCACCAGCCCTGTCGGCCCGATTCCCGGGCCAGCCGCATCAGGTCGTCGACGAGCCGCTGGTCCTGGACTCCGTACAGCCGGCAGAGATCGCGCACGTCGCGCGGCTTGATGAGGCGGCGGCCGTTCTCCAAGAGGCTGATCTTGGGCTGGGAGATCAGCAGTCGCTCCGCCACATGCTGCGTCGTCATACCGCCGGCCTGCCGGAGCCGGCGTAGCTCCGATCCCAAGCGGCGCCTGCTGACGGTGGGATTGATGTCGACGCCCACGGGACGTGTTCCTCCGCTCCTTGCAACCCCTGTTCCGGTGAGCACACTGCCATGCCCCAGGGGGAGTTGGATCCGTCCTGGTGTCGTGTCGCGCACGGCCGCCAATCGATTCGGTTCCCACCGTTGCCTCATGGATTGCGGCAGCCCGGGCCGAGGGTCCAGAGAAATACCGGCTTCCCCCACACGGCTCATTAATCCGATTCAGTTATTTGCATTATCGGCCCGTCGGCACGAATGGCGGATGAGACGGAAATCGCCGAACAGATCCCGACTTTTTGCAAGTTTCTGCGTAATATGCCAGCCATAGTGAGACGGTCCTGTGCGGTCGAGACCGTCCATTACGTCACCATCCACTCACAGGAGTTGGCCCCTCGATGACGCTGAATATCTCTGGCGCGGCGCTAAAGCGCACAACGCCGGTCTGGATCGCGACGGTACTCGCCACGGTGATCGCCTCTGCCGTGGTCGCGGTGACGCCGACCCGGGCACATGCGATCGCAACACCCGTACCTCTGGGCACGGCCGCCAGCTTTGCCGTGCTGGCCGGCTCGGAGATCACCAACACCGGCCCCACGGTCATCACCGGCGACCTCGGAGTGAGTCCGGGAACAGCCATCAGCGGATTCCCGCCCGGGATCGTGAACGGTACCGTGCACTCCGGCCCTGTCGACCCCGTGGGCCTCCAAGCCAAGAGCGACCTGGTCGTGGCGTACGACAACGCCGCCGGGCAGCCGGCGGACGCGACTCTTCCCCCGGACGCCGGGGGCCTGACGTTGGTTCCCGGCGTGTACACCGCCCCCTCCAC
This sequence comes from Streptomyces sp. NPDC054883, assembly GCF_053610645.1. Classification (NCBI taxonomy): domain Bacteria; kingdom Bacillati; phylum Actinomycetota; class Actinomycetes; order Kitasatosporales; family Streptomycetaceae; genus Streptomyces; species Streptomyces sp. NPDC054883. Next base: position 3,841 of record NZ_JBSGYT010000045.1, read on the forward strand.
TCTCGGACTCACCGGCACCCTCACCCTGAACGCCCAGGGCAACCCCAACGCCGTGTGGGTGTTCCAGGTCGGTTCGGGTCTGACGACGGCAAGCTCCAGCAACGTGTCCCTCATCAACGGGGCCTCGCCCTGCAACGTGTTCTGGCAGGTCGGAAGTTCGGCCACCCTCGGCACCGAAACCAACTTCGTCGGCACCATCATGGCCCTGACCTCCATCTCTCTGACCACGGGCGCGGACATCGACGGACGGGCGCTGGCTCGTAACGGCGCGGTGACGATGGACACCAACACGATCAACCGCGGGACGTGTGCCGCCGGCACCACCGGCGGAACCACGGGCGGTCTGGTCACGGGCGGCGTCGTCGCCGGCACCACGACCGGTGGCCCGACGACGGGTGGCACCACGACCGGTGGTCCCACGACCGGTGGCTCCACGGCTGGCGGCCTGCTCGGCGGCGTGCTCGGCGGTGCGACGACCGGCGGCGCCAATGGTGGCCTGCTCGGCGGCGTGCTCGGCGGTGTGACGACGGGCGGTGGCCTCGTAGCGGGTACCACGACGGGCGGCGTCACGGGCGCGACGACGGGCGGAACCAACGGTGGCACAACCGGCGGTGTTCCCAAGCCGCCCGGCAAGCCGGGCAAGCCCGGCTGGCCTGGCCATGACGTCCCCGGGTGGCCGGGTCACGACGAGCACGACGAGCACGAGCAGCAGGGCCGTCCCGACCACGGGGATCACGGCGGACACGAGCACGGGCACCACGAGGGGCCCGACTACGGGAACCACGAAGGACCCGACCACGGTCAGGGCGAGCCCGACCACGGTCAGGGCGAGGAGCCGGACAACGGGTACGGCGGTCAGGGCGACGAGCACGACGGCTGGGGCCACGACGAGTGAGCACTCCGCACGCCATGCGGATCGTCTGCGGTAAGTCGCGCGTAGCTCCCGAGGCGGCCTGAATGCCCAGGCAGTCACGCGCGACACACGAGTAGGGCGGGTGGCGCGCGGCGGATCTTCCTCGGTTCCGTCGCGCGCCGCTCGCGCAAGTCCGGAAGGAACGGATGGGTGAGCAGTCGGGATGGGAAGGCCGGGTGGGATCGTGCCGGGTGGCGTCACGTCAACGGACGTGAAGGAAACGGAGCACTCAGGATCCGGGCCTGCGGTGGAGGACCACGACGGCGGTCCGGAGTCGTACTCGGATGATTCCGGGCCGCGCCGCCCGCTGGGGGTAGGAACAGGAACCTTCATCGTCCTGTGTCTGGCAACGACGCTGATCCACGTGCTCGTGGTCTTCCTGCATGTGGCGCCGGCGAACGCCGTCTCACAGCTGTACAGCGGGCCGATCAACGCATGGGTATATCCGCTCTTCGAGCAGAACTGGCGCCTCTTCGCCCCGGATCCGGAGTCGGTCAACCGCAAACTCTCGGCGAGGACCAGGTACACCGCCCCTGACGGCAGCGTGCGGGTGAGCGGCTGGTTCGACCTGAGCGCCGTGGACGGCTCCGCCGTCGAGCACGACCCCTTCCCGAGCCACACGGCGCAGAACATGCTGCGCCGGGCCTGGAGTTCGTACCTCGAAGCGTTCGGCGGTGACGACGAGCCGCATTCCGAGCGGGCCGTGATGATGCAGACGTACCTGCGCAACATCGCGGCGGACCGCGTCGCCGCCCACCGGCCAGGTTCCTTCGACTCCATCCAGCTTCGGGTGATCACGCTCCCCGTCACCACCCCGGACGCCTCAGGCGCTATCCGCCAGGCCGCACCCATCGACACCCGTTACCTGCCCTGGTGGAAGGTGGCCCCCCATGGAACAGACTGAGCCGACACCGGCAGCCACGCCCACCCGACCGGCGGCGCAGCGCATGCTCGACCGCCTGGGCGTGCTCGTTGCCCTGCTGATCGAGCGGCCGGTCTCCTTGTACGGCGCGGCGGTCCTGCGCATCGGGTACGGACTGCTCTACCTCGTCTTCCTGCTCCGCGAGTTCCCGCACCGCGACGAGATCTGGGGTCCGGGATCGCCCTGGACGCCCGCGCTGGCGCGGCAGCTGTTCGACCAGACCGGGTGGGTCAGCATCCTCACCCTCTCCGACAGCCGTGCGTACTTCGAATGCTGCTACGCGGCGGCTGTCGTGACGTCCGTACTGTTCATGCTCGGTTGGCGGACCAGAGCGGTGTCCGTGCTGTTCGCGGTGATGGTGGCGTCGTTCCACGCGCGGGCCGTCTTCATGACGGACGGAGGCGACAACCTCTTCCTCCTCATGGCCGTGTACCTCGTCTTCACCGCGTGCGGTCGACGCTGGTCCATGGACGCACGCAGGAAGTCGAGGCCGGCAGCGGACGGCGGGCGCCAGCGCCGCCGGTTCCGCGAGTTCGGTCGCACCGCGAGCACCGTGCTGCACAACTGCGGCATGTTCGTCATCGCCGCCCAGGTGTGCTTCCTCTACGGATCCGCCGGCCTGTACAAGGTGCAGGGCGGCTCTTGGGGCAACGGGACCGCCCTCCACTACGTGCTGAACCTCGACCTCTTCCGGCCATGGCCCGCGCTGTCCCTCCTGTTGGACGAACACCCGGTCGCGGTCGCCGTCGCCGGTTACCTGACGGTGCTGCTGCAGGTCGCGTTCCCGTTCGTACTGTTCGGCAGGCTCAAATACCCCGTGCTGATCATGCTGGCGGGCCTGCACCTGGGGATCGCGGTCCTCTTGGGGCTGCCGATCTTCTCCGGAGTGATGGTCGTCGCGGATGCCGTGTTCCTTCCGGACCGCTTCTACCGGTCTTTGGGGTGTCTGTGTTCGCGGTCTGCCCGGCCGCTGGGCTTCGGGAAGGGGCGGGCTGCGGTCCGGGGAGAACCAGCACTCGTGCCGGCTCAGCCCGGGCCGGCGGACCCGGTCAGCCCGACCGTCGAAGCCGTGAGCCGGCGGCCGGCGCGGTGACCGGAACCGCCGACTTCCCCGACGGCGGCACGACCATGAGCCACGTGGGCATCCACGCCGCGCGACGGTATCCGGCACGCTCCGAGGTGGAGCACCCGCCCGCATCACGATGACCGGTCTTGCCCGGCCACGATCGAAGCGCGCTGGATCCATGGCGACCGGCTTGGTACGGCGGCGGGAGGAAACCCCACCGCCGGAATGCCGTCAAGGGGCATATCCTGGTAAATAGGCCGTCGCACTCTCACGTGTGACGTCCGGAAGGGCGACCCCGGCAGGTGAATGTGCCGGGGTCGTTGCACCACCGTCGTCGCGGCATCACCGTCGTCGCGCCGTAGGTGCCGACGCCGGTGGGCGCGGTGGGGATCGCGTCCCTCCTCGGCACTGAAGGGACGGCCGCCCTTACGACGCTGCCACACCGCTGAGGAGCGTCATCCGTGTGCCTCGCTTCGCAGCCGACATGATGCAGACCGTCGCTGTGCGTGTCAGCGTGACCGGGGAGCAATCCGAACCCCACGCACCAAGAGGAGACGCCGTCATGGACGGTACGCAGGGCAAGCGTCAGGAGCCGGGCAAGGGCCGCGAGGCGCAGGAACATCGTCGCCCCGGAGACCCCGCGCAGCCCCAGCCGGGCAGGCAGTCCCGCGAGAAGGGGCAGACACCCCGCGGGAAGGAGACCTCGCGCGGCAGGAAGAACGACCTGCTGCGCGAAGAGGACCTGCACGACGAAGGGCTCTGACCAGAGCACCGATCGCCCGCACGCCCAGAGCCCGGCCGGTCCGCCGTCACTGCCCAGAGCCCGGTCGTTCCGCCGTCACTCCGGCCGGGCTCTGCTGCACCCCGTCCGACGCCGAAGGAGACCGCGGACGGCGCGGGCCATCGCTTCCCGGGCGGCATCGGCGGTGGTGTCGGGAGGAACCAGCAGCAAGGCGAAGTGGTCGGTGCGGCCCCGGGTGATGAGAACGGTGTCGTCACCGACCGGGTCGGAGTCGAGGTGCACGACCCGGCCGTCGATGACCAGGCGGGTCGGGAGGCCGTCCCAGGCGGACGCGTCGACCCCCACCCGGGTGATCGGTCCGAGATCCCTGGTCAACACGCTGATCAGCGCGGACGGTTCCGTCTCGATGTCGCGCGTGCGCGGCCACCACGCACCGTCCAGGAGCCCCGACCGGAAGCTGGTGGTCTCCAGCCGCAACAGCGCCGTACCGGGCTTGATCGCCGGGTGGATCGCATCCGGCAGGAGCAGCGGGCGGGTGCGGGGGGTGTCGGAGTCAGCCATGAGGGTCCGCCCATCCCTCGGGTACGGCCGTACGTCGACGCAGGTCGGAGCCGGTACCGACGCAGGTCGGAGCCGACGCCGGTGCCGGCCGGCGACGTGCGCCGGCCTTTGGCCGTTTCACGATGCTCCCGCCGCCCGCTCCGCCGCCCGCGGGAAACTGCCTGGTCACGCCGGTCAGAGTCCGCCGAAGAGGCGTACAGTGAAAGCACCGGGAGTACTTCGCACACCGGCTTACACGCAGGTGTCATTTCCGGCGATCGCCTAGGAACCGGGCTGCCGACGGGCAGCCTTAGGGCAGGTCCGCATCATGACCACCACCCTCGACCGGACCGCGTCCCGCGACCTCGCCGCGGAGTTCCCGGCCCGCTTGTCCCTCACCCCTAAGACCATGCTCGCCGGCCGGCTGGACGGGGCATGGTGGCCGCGCTCCCGTGACCTCGAGGCCGAGCTCCCACCGCTCGTCGCCGCCCTGGAGGAACCCTGGGGCCGCGTCACCCGCGTCACGGTCAATCCCACCCGCTGGCCCGTCGTCCCGCACACGGTTGCCATGGACGGGCGCACGCTGCACGTGGGCTGGTTCACCGAACAGGACCCCGACAAGCTGATCCTGCTCGCCTACACCGTCGGCCGCTGGGACCTCCTGGTGGTCCCGCCCGAAACCGGGCCCGCAGCTGCGGCCCGTCTGATGGCCGCCGCCGCGCTCCCGGGCAGCGTCCTCACCGCGGGCGTCCTCATGGCCAACGAGACCGTCATCGGGCGCGGCATCCGCGACGCCCGCCGCCGCGAGGCCGCGTGGGAGAGCGAAGGCGGGGCCTGTATGTCCCCCTCCGGGAACCCGATGGGCAGATCCGCCCTGCCGCTGCCCGGAAAAGGCTGGAGGTGAGCTCCGTGGAGACCATCGTCCTCATCGCGGTGATCATCCTCATGATCGGCATCGGAATGCGCTGGATACATCTGCTGAACGCCCAGCACGACGCGCGGATCGCGGCCTACCACTTCAGCGACCCCCTGCCGAGGCCTTCCGGCCTGCCGGACGACACCGGTCGTCGAGCCCACCACGCGGATGCCGACCGGTGAGGGAACGGACCTTCCTCCGGCCGGGGGCAACGGTCGGGGTGCCTCGCGCACCCCGACCCGCCGGCCCCTCGCCCACCCCCGAAGGGAAGCACGCCCACGTGAAGGACATCGAGCCCCAGACACTGCCGCTGCTCGGGCACGCGGAGGTACGGATCACCGCGCGCACGCCGGAAGCCGCCCGCGCGGTCGCGGAGGCGTTGCGCAGCTGTTTCGCAGGCGCGGAACAGCGCAGCTACCCCGGCCTCGACGGCGACACCCGCCTCCACCTCACCGTGGACACGACGGCACCCGCCGGACCTGCCCGTTCGTGGCTGGCCGCCAGTAGGACCCGCGTCGGCTCCGGCGCCCACTCCGACGAGATCTGAGAAGCCCCAACCGGCCCCGGAGCCCCCACACACGAAAGGACGCGGTCATGGCCACACTGCGCGAACGCAAGACCTACCGCGATCAGGTGCTCCAGGTCCTGTACGAAGCCGTCGAAGGCAACCGCCTCCTCGGCATCACCGGAGCACAGCTGCGGCGCGATCTGCACGTGCCGGAAGAGGACCTGGCCGCCGCCTGCACCTACCTGGCGGGCGAAGGGCTGATCACCGTCGACTGGGAGCCGGGCAACACCCCCGCGATGGTCACCCTCACCCACGGGGGGATCCGGCGCATGGAGGCCGAGGAGGAAGGAACGGCCACGGGGCCGGCCTGATCCGAACGACAGCCCCTGGATACGGGCGACCTCCTCGGCCATGGCCGAGCCGACCGTCGGCCTGGTGTCGCTGATGGTGCCCAGGGAGTCCTCGGTGTCGGGGCGGACCCGGGTTCCGGTGCCGAAGGTGCGCTCGAACTGGATGTGGGAGATGGTGCGCCACATGGACGATGTCGGCGGGTGTGAGCCCGCTGGCGGTCGCCAGCACCGCGCCGTCGGCCCACCACCTCGTCCGCGGTGGTTACCACCGCCGGGTGGAGAGCCGGGAGGGCCGCCACGGCGTTCGAGAGCGGGAAGAGAGGCGGCTCTTCGGCCGTGCCGCTCTCCGCAGCAACACGGATCAGCGCTTCCAGATCGTCCTGGGTGTAGTCCCTGACACGCCAACCGTCATGGTCAGCTCCGCGTGCTCGGCCGTACTCCCCTCATCGGCCGGCGTGCGCGGGACGCGCACGCCGGGCGAACGGTGTGGTCCGGGGCCCCCGCGGCACCGGCCCATGGGGCAATCCGAATGGTGGAGGCCGCTCGGGGCACGGGAGCCGTGTGGCGTGCCCGATCGCAGGGGAGCATCCTGGAGGCCACGCCGCCCGTGCAGCCGGACGCCGGCCCGCCGCCCGGTTGGAGGCAACAGGATGACCGTCGGAGGGCGCGGGGAACCAGACCGCTCGGAGAGCTTCGGAGAGGAACTGCTCGGGCTGCTCCTCGACCAGGCGCCCGAGCTGCCGCCCCATCTGGTCTGCCCGCTCGTCGCCGAGACGGTGGCCCGGATGGGGGGCCGCGAACCACAGGTCCTGCTCCAGGACTACGGACAGCAACAGCTGGTCCCGCTGCCCGTCGGCGGCTTGGCCACAGGTGATCCGCAGTCCATCGACCGGTCCGCAGCCGGCCGGTGTTTCCTGGAGTCACGTCCGGTCGAAGTCCTGATGCCCGACGGCATACGGGTCCACCTGCCCCTGCTGGACGGCGGCGACCAGGTGGGGGTCCTCGCGGTCACCCTGGACGGGATCGACGACGACACCCGTCGGCTCCTGCGCAGGATCGCGGGCCTGGCGGCCGACCTGCTGGAGACGAAGAACGGCTACACCGACCTCTTCTTCCGCACTCGCCGCAGTCAACCGATGAGCGTGGCCGCGGAGATCCAGTGGTCCCTGCTGCCCCCGCTGTCGATGGTGATGCCGCGCGTCGCGGTGGCCGGAGTCCTGGAGCCCGCCTACGCCGTGGCGGGGGACAGCTTCGACTACGCCCTGAACGGCGATGTCCTGCACCTGGCCATGGTCGACGCCATGGGGCACGGTCTGGACGCGGCCACGATGGCCACGGTGGCCATCGGCGCGTACCGCCACGCCCGCCGGATCAGCATCGAACTGTCCGAGATCTACCTCTTCATGGACCGGGCCGTCGCCGAGCAGTTCGACCCGGACCACTTCGTGACCGCCCAAATGATGCGTCTGGACACGGACACGGGGCGCCTCCAGTGGGTCAACGCGGGGCATCCCGCACCGATGCTGATCCGCGCGCACCGCGTCGTACGCCGTTTGGAGAGCCCCACGACCCTCCCCGTCGGCTTCGGAGGGGCCCAGCCACAGGTCAGCGCGGTGGCTCTGGAGCCGGGCGACCGCGTCCTCTGCTTCACCGACGGCCTGATCGAAGAACACCAAAGCGGGCAGGCACAGTTCGGCGAGGAGCAGCTGATCGACTGGGTGAACCAGCTGGAGCAGGCTGAACACGGGATCCGCACGGTCGCCCGGGACCTGTCCCACACCCTCAAGCGGGCACGCGGCGAAACCACCTCGGACGACGCGACGCTCGTCCTGTTCGAGTGGCGCGGATGACGGAAGGTCGTGCCACAAAGTGCCGGTAAAGGCGGTCGACAGCGGTCATCAAGGGACCAGACGCGGCAGCCCGACCGGCGCCCTTGGCATTCGTTTCCGCCCTCCGCGGGCCCCGACTCGCCGGAGTGCCCTGGCCAGGGGGGTAGAGCACGAAGCAGTCCGGCAGAAGGGTGGCCGTACGTTTCCTCTTGATCATCTGATCGTTGCGCAAGCCGTGGGAATTCATCCTGGCCAGGCGTCCCTGGAGACAGCGCACTCGCGGCTCATCAGCAGGCGGCTCGCCCTCGGCTCCGTGCTGGGGCTCGCGCCCGTCGTGTGGGCACCGGTGGCGCGGTCCGCTCGGTGGCGGGGATCATCGGCTGCGAGGCGTGGGGGGCGCGGCCGCCTGCCGAGGACGTGGTCGTCCTGGCTTCGCCGCCGCGCCGGATCGTGGTCCACCACACGGCGACGAGGAACCTGGAGGACTTCTCCCTCGGCCGGGCCCTCGCTCTCGCCCGGGCGGTCCAGAACCTGCACATGGACACCCGCGGCTGGATCGACACGGGCCAGCACTTCACCGTCAGCCGGGGGGCGTACGTCACCGAGGGGCGCCACCGCAGTCTCGCCGAGCTGAACGAGGGCCTGCGGCAGGTGCGTTCCGCGCATTGCGTCGGGCAGAACGACGTGGCGGTGGGCATCGAGACCGAGGGGACCTACACGGGCGTCGAGCCGCCTCCGCGGCAATTCGAAGCCCTGGCGGAGCTGTGTGCGCACGTCTGCGGTCAGTACGGGCTGGATCCCGCCGAGATCTGGGGGCACCGGGACTTCAACGACACCGCCTGCCCCGGCGACCGGCTGTACGCGCTGCTCCCCCGGCTGCGTGACGAGGTCGCGGCCCGGCTGCGCTGAGGGCTGTCGGCGCAGCGGCGCAGCCCGGGACGAGTGCTGAGACACCGCGCCGCTCGCCCATGACCGTGCCGGGGGCCGGCGCTGCGGGTCGGGGGGCCGGGCGAGGGGACGGTTTCCTGCGTTCGGGTGGTGGTCACGCGTTGAGCAGGGTCTGTTCATGTGGCGCTCATAGCTTCGGGGGGACCGCGTCGTCCTTCCCGAGGGGATCTCCCAGCACATGCGCCGCAGACCAGTGAAGACGTTGACCGTTCTGGCCCTCGCGGGGACCGTGGCCGCCGGGACCGCGGTCACCGCCAACTCCGCGCCGCAGAACAGCGAGCACGGCAAGGAAATCCGGAACGTCATCTACCTGCTCGGTGACGGAATGGGCCGCACCCACGTCACGGCCGCCCGCGACCGGTACTACGGGGCGGGCGGGAAGCTCACCATGGAGACCCTCCCCTTCACGGGCGCGGTCGCCACCTACGCCGTCGAGAAGGGCACCGCCAAGCCCTCCCTGGTCACCGACTCGGCCAGCTCCGCCACCGCTTGGTCGACGGGCGTCAAGACGTACAACGCCGCGATCGGCGTGGACTCGTACGAGAAGAAGGCCGCCACGCTGATGGAACAGGCCAAGGCGGCCGGCTTCGCCACGGGCAACGTCTCCACCGCCGAGATCACCGACGCCACCCCGGCGGCGCAGTTCAGCCACGCGCTGCTGCGCGGCTGCCAGGGCCCGGTCTACTCCGACGCCGCCTGCCTCCCCAAGAAGGAGGACGGTACGTACGAGGGCGCGCCCGCCGACAAGACGCTGATCACGCCGATCGCCGAGCAGATCGCCCGCAACGGCACCGCCGACGTCGTCTTCGGCGGCGGTCTCGCCCGCTTCGAGCCGGACGACCAGAAGGCCCTCCAGGCCCAGGGCTACCAGGTGCTCGGCAGCTTCGGCGACGCCTCGCTGCCCGCCCAGACCGCCGCCAGCCAGAAGGTCGCCACCAAGGCCGACCTCGACAAGGCCAACGGCAAGAAGGTCCTCGGCCTCTTCAACCGCGGCAACCTGACGGTCGAGCAGGCCAAGGCCGGTCTGCCCGCCGACGCCCCGCAGAAGCAGGAGCCGACGCTGGCCGACATGGCCCGCAAGTCGATCTCGCTGCTCTCCGACCGCAAGCAGCAGGAGCGCGGCAAGGGCAAGGGCTTCTTCCTCCAGATCGAGGGCGCCCAGATCGACAAGCGCTCGCACGCCAACGACGCAGCGCAGACGCTCGGCGAGGTCAAGGCGTTCGACGACGCGGTGAAGGCCGCGTACGACTTCGCGAAGAAGGACGGCCACACGCTGGTGATCGTCACGGCCGACCACGAGTGCGCCGGCTTCAACATCATCGAGCACGGCACCTACACCAACGCCGAGGCCGTCGCGCCCCCGGCCAACACCGACGCGGGCAACACCGCGAACAACAGCGTCCCCTCGCGTGCCGCCTCGGGCGCGAAGGACACCACCCGCTCGACCGGCATCGTCAACGGCGCCGGCTCGGGTGACGCGAAGAACTTCGCGCCGGCCACCTTCCGCACCCCGGACGACGCGCCGGGCGTGCAGGACGGCAGCCCCGAGGCCAGCCTGTGGCTGACCTACCTGTCCGGCAACCACACCGGCGCCGACGTGCCGATCTTCGCGTACGGCCCGAACGGCAGCGCGTTCGCCGCGAGCCAGAACAACACCGAGCTCTACTCGAAGATGTACCGCTCGCTGTTCGGCCGCTCGCCCCAGCAGCACTGACCCTTCGCACGGTCCCGGGGCCGGGGGCGACTCCCCCCGGCCCCGGCCCCTTTTCAGGAGCGTTCGATGAGACACCCCCTGCGCCGCACCGCGGCCGCGCTGGTCCCGGCCCTGGCCGTACTCGCCCTCGTCACCGGTTGCTCCGGCGGCGCGCGGCACGCCGCCCCCGCCGGGGCGCCGACCGGCGCCGCCTCGCCGGTGGCCCTGCCCGCGCCGCGCAGCGCGCCGGCACCGGCCGCCGTCCTCGCGCAGCCCGCCCGGCAGGGTGAAGTCCGCGTGGAGCAGGGGCCGTTCACCGACCGGGTGCGGCTGGAGCGGCTGGCCCTCACCGACCGGCAGACCGTGACCGGGCACGTGGCCATCACGGCGGACGTCAGCGACACGCTGGCCCTCGAACTCGCGGTGGCCTACTACGACGCCTCCGGCCACCTCGTGGGCACCGGGGCGTTCCAGTACCAGGAGGAGGGCGAGGACGCACACGGCTCCGAGCACCACGACGGCCCCCGCGCGGCGGGCGACGGCATCGACTTCACCGTGTCGCCGGGCCGGCTCACCGGCACCCCGGCCAGTGCCGTACTGACCATCCCGGTGCTGGTCAGCGAGTAGCCGCCGGGGCGGCCCACCGCCGCCCGGCGCTCAGCCGCGGGGGCGCGGGGACAGCCGGTTCACCAGCTCGGCCAGGTCCTCGCAGGCTTGCTGGATCTTCGAGCGGACGTTGTTCTGCTCGGTGACCAGCGCCGACAGCAGCAGCGCGGTCAGCGCCACCGAGCCGTTGAGGGCCATCAGGTTGGCCATCACCTCCAGGGTGCCGTGGTGCGCGAAGGGCCCCGCCCGCTCGGTGGCCGCCGACACCGCCGCCACCGAGATCAGCAGTGCGCACGGCGCCGCCCCCACCAGCTGGAACCGGACGGCGGCCCAGATCAGCAGCGGGAAGACGAGGAAGAGCAGCGAGAGCGGGCTGCGCGTCACCAGCAGGGTGACCAGCACGGTCACGACCGCCAGCGCCACCGCCTCGGCCGTGCGGTACAGGTCGCGCGGCAGCCCCATCAGCGGCAGGGCCAGCAGCAGCGGCGTCCCCACGAGCACCCCCATCGCGTCGCCGGCCCACCAGGCCGCCCACACCGGCCAGAACCCGCTCCACGGCAGGCTCCCGGTGAGCGCCAGCACCCCGGCGCCGACGGTCGCGCTGAGCAGCATCGGGAGCAGGCCGCCCAGGAACACCAGCGCCAGCCCGTCGCGCAGCCGGTCCAGCTCGGTGCGGAAGCCCGCCCGGCGGAGCAGCGCGTAGGCGCACAGCGGGGCGAGGGTGTTGCCGGCGATGATGGCGAGCCCGCTCGGATCGACCGGGCCGAGCGCCCGCATGACGAGGTACGTGCCCAGGGTGATGCCCGGCCAGATTCCCGCGCCCCGCCACAGCAGGGCGGCGACGGCGATCCCGGTCGACAGCCACAACGGCGTGACCTGCGCGCCCGCGACGACCAGGCGCTGGAGCAGGCCCAGCCGGCCCGTGACGTAGTAGGCGGCGGCGACCGCGAGGATCCACGCCGCCTGCCGCAAGGGGAACGGACGCGGTGGCGACAGGGCGGGGGAGAGACCTCGCCGCCGCTGCCCTCGCTCGGTGCTCACCCCACGTATGAGACAACGGCGCCGGCCCCGCGCGGGTTCCTGACACGCCCTATGCGGGCGGCGGCGCGTCGTGCCGCAGCACCAGGACCGCCGCGTCGTCGGCGTGACCGGTGGAGTCGGCCACCCGCAGCACCTCCGCGGCCAGCTCCTCCGGATCGGCCGCCGCACCGTCCCGGACCACCCGGGCCACCTGCCCCAGCCCCGTCTCGATCGGGAACGAGGGCCCCTCCACCACCCCGTCGGTGAGCAGGACGTACGCGCCCGCCCGCGCGAGCGGCCGGGCCGTCACGGGGTAGTCGCCCCCGGCCAGCACGCCCAGCGGGAGGCCGCCGTCGTCCTCCGCGATGCCGTACGCGCCGTCCACCGTGGCCCACACCGCCGGGATGTGCCCGGCGCGGGCGCCTTCGAGCCGCCAGGTCCGGGGGTCGAAGCGGAGGAAACTGCAGGTCGCGAAGAGGTCCCGGCCGACCGACAGCAGCAGGTCGTTGGCCCGTCCCAGTACGTCGCCCGGGTCGGTCGCGGCGGCGGCCACCGCGCGCAGGGCTATCCGGATCTGGCCCATGAAGGCCGCCGCCTCCACGTCGTGGCCCTGTACGTCGCCGATGGAGAAAGCGAGCGACCCGTCCGGGAGCCGGAAGCCGTCGTACCAGTCGCCGCCGATGTCCAGTCCGTGCCGGGCCGGCGCGTACCGGGCCGCGGTCCGCAGTCCCGGCACGTCGGGCAGCGAGGCGGGCAGCATCTCGCGCTGCAGGGCCTCCGCCAGCTCCACCCGGGCCTGCTGGAACTCGGCCCCCAGCCGCGCCTGGGCGGTGAGCCGTCCGAGCGTGGTCAGGAGGTCGTCCGCGCTCGCCGGCCGTGGGGAACGACGCCGGGTCATGGACCGCTCCCTCTGGACGACCGGTTCTCCCTGTCCTGCACCCTGTCCTGCACTCAGGGTAGGTGCGGGGGTCAGCTCCCGCAGTACGTGTCGCCCTGCGGCCGCTGCCCCGTGGTGAGGAACCGGGTCACCGCCCGGTCGCCGCAGGCGTTGCCGGTGCCCAGGTAGGAGCCGTGGCCGCCCGCGTCGACGGTGACCAGCCGGGCCCGCCCGCCGAGCGCCTCGCGCATCTTGAGGGCGCCGGAGTACGGGGTGGAGGGGTCCCGCAGGTTCTGGATCATCAGGACATTGGACGGCCCCTTCGCGGTGATCCGGGTGGGCCGCTCCGCCGGGCGGTCCTTCCAGAAGGCGCAGGGGGTGATGTTCGCCGGCATTCCGCCCGTGAGCGGGTGCGCGGTCCGGTCGGCGGCGACGGCGCGCTCGTACGCGGCGACGTCCCCGGGCCAGCTCACGTCGTTGCAGATGACCCCGACCGTCACCGCCGCGTCCGGGTCCGGCATGGGTCCGGAGACGTCGGGTGTCAGCACGGGTTCGGCGGCCGGGTCCTGAGCGGCCCGCAGGAGCCGGGCGAAGGGGGCGAAGGAGTTGCCGTAGAGGCTGGTCTGGAGCGCCTGGCGCAGCCGGGCGCCGGTCAGCGGCACGCCCGGGACGTTCGACCGCCGGGGCTCCCGGTCCAGCTCCGCCGCGACCTCCAGGAACAGGGGGCGGACGTCCTCGGGGTGTGCGGCGAGCCGAAGGCCCTCGGCGTCCCTGGCCGGGTCGGCCGCCCAGGCCGCGAAGTCGGGGAAGCGGTCGTCGGCGCCGGCCGACATGTTCGCGAGCCAGCCGCGCGCGACGCGGGACGGGTCGGGGTCACCGCTGCTGTCCAGCACCCAGCGGTCGGTGTGCTCGGGGAACCGCTGCGCGTACACCGCACCCACGTAGCTCCCGTACGAGGTGCCCCACGCGGACAGTTTCCGCTCGCCCAGCGCCTGCCGCAGGCGGTCGATGTCGCGCACCTCGTTGGCGGTGGTGAAGCTGCGCAGTTCGGGCCCGCCGTGCTCGGCGCAGGCCTCGGCGACCCTGCGCGAGCGCGCCACGTTCTCGGCGATCGAGCCGTCGGGGCCGGGCCAGGAGCGCAGGGTGACCAGGTGCCGGTCCTCCTCGGCCAGCCCGCAGGAGGCGGTGGTGCTGTCGCCGACGCCGCGCGGGTCCAGGGAGACGAGGTCGTACGCGCCGGCCGTCTCCCGGGCCAGATCCGGGCCCTTCGAGGTGAGCCGCTTGACGCCGGAGCTGCCCGGCCCGCCGGGGATCACCAGCAGGGTTCCGCGCCGGGCCTGCGGGCGGTCGCTGCGCAGCCGGGACACGGCGAGACCGAGCTGCCGGCCGCCCGGGTCGCGGTAGTCGAGCGGGACGGGCAGCGTCGCGCACTGCTGCCCGGGCAGGGCGCCCCGGTGGGTGCAGTCCTTCCACTCCAGGGCGGGCACGGTGGCGGCGGACCCGGTCAGGGCGGTGGCCCGCGGGGCGGCGGCGCCGGTCAGGGCGGTGACGACGGCCAGGGCGGAAAGGGCGACGGCGGCGGCCTTGCGGCGGCGGTGTGTGGGCATGACCCCATGTTTCTCGACGGCGCGGCGCCGCCCCATCCGGCTGCCGGGACGGCCGTACGGGGGCTGGCCCCCCGGGGGAGCCCCGCGCGCACGGTCCGCGTGCCTACGCTGACGCCCATGACGACGCTGCTGCGCGGGGTGCCCGAGGGGGCCGGAGCCCGGGAACGGGTCGCCGAGCTGTACTGGCGGGCCTGCGGGGCGGCTCGGCGCCGCGCTGGGCCCCGCCCAGGCCGGACGGCGGTTCATCGCCGCGCACCTGGCCCCGGACCGGGCGCTGACCGCCGTCGCGGAGGACGGCCGGGTGCTGGGCGTGGCCGGGTACCGGCTCGCCGGGCGGGGCCTGGTGGGCGGTGACACGGCCGCGGTGCGGGCTGAGTACGGGCAGGTCAAGGGCCTGTGGCGGGCGTACCTGCGGGCCCTGCTGGAGCCCGCGCCGGGGAGCGGCGAGCTCGTCGTGGACGGCGTCGCCGTGGACCCGGGCGGGCCGGGGCGGGGCGTGGAGGCGCTGCTGCTGGAGGGCGTCGAAGCGGTCGCCGCCGAGCAGGGGTGCCGCCGGATCCGGCTGGAGGTGGCCGCCGGTGATCCGGCTGCCCTGGCCCGCTACGAGGGGCTCGGCTTCCGGGCGGTCCTGGTGCCGCGGACGTCCTGGCCCCGGGAGGTACTGGGCCTCGGGACGGTGACGACCCTGCACAAAACCGTGCTGCCGCAACCCGGGGAGTGAACCGGAAAGCGGGAAAAACTTCCGGGTACGGAATGGTTGGGACGGGTATATCCCCCTGGACAGCGCAACGACGGCCCCTTCGCGGGACCCCTCCGTCGCAGGAGCGCAGACTGATGGAACGTACAGAGCTCACAGACGTCGCGACCCACGAGGCCAGGGCCCTCTCGGTGGCCCTGTTCCGCAGGCTGGCCTGGCTGGAGGAAGGCACCGCCGAGTACTCGTACGTCCGCAACACCCTCGTCGAGCTGAACATCAGCCTGGTGCGGTACGCCGCCCGGCGCTTCCGGGGCCGCAGCGAGCCGATGGAAGACATCGTCCAGGTCGGCACGATCGGCCTGATCAAGGCCATCAACCGGTTCGACCCGGATCGCGGTGTCGAGTTCACCTCGTTCGCCATGCCCACCATCACCGGCGAGATCAAACGGTTCTTCCGCGACACCAGCTGGGCCGTCAAGGTGCCCCGCCGGCTCCAGGAGCTGCGCATCGACACGGCCAAGGCCCATGACGCCCTGGAACAGGACCTCGGCCGCGAGCCGACCGACACGGAACTCGCCGAGCAGCTGCACGTGACGCCGGAGGAACTGGTCGAGGGCCGCAAGGCCGCGCGAGCCTACTCCGCGCGCTCCCTGGACGCCCCCGCGCAGGAGGAGAGCGACCACGACCCCTACGCCGCGCCGACGGCGCTGGGCGAGGAGGAGCCCGCGTACGACCTGATCGAGTGCCTGGAGTCGCTCAAGCCGATGCTGGCCGGGCTCTCCCCGCGCGAGCGGACGCTGCTGGAGCTGCGCTTCGGGCAGGAGCTCACGCAGTCCGAGATCGGCGGGTTGCTGGGACTGTCGCAGATGCACGTCTCGCGGCTGCTGAACCGGACCCTGACCCGGCTCCGCGAGGAGTTCCTCACGGACGCGGAGGAGGAGCAGAGCCGTCCCGAGAACTGTCCCGAGACCCGTCCCGGGGCCCCGGGGTGCCGTCGGTCAGCGGCGGACGGCCCGGACCGGGGAACGGAGCGGGGCGCGGGTCGCGGGGCAGAGCGGGAGGCGGCACTTCCAGCCAGACCGTCTTCCCGGGAAACGCACCGCCGGACGGTTCGGCGCCCCACTTCGTCGCGAGCCGTTCCAGCACGATGAGGCCGTGGCCGCCGGGCCGGCTGCGGTCGCCCGGCGGGCGGCGGCGGGGCGGCTCGGGGCTGTCGTCGCTGACTTCCACCCGCAGGCCCTCCGGGCTGTGACGCAGGACCAGCTCACGGGGGCCTCCGGCGTGCAGGCAGGCATTGGTGACGACCTCCGAGACCAGCAGGAGCACGTCTTCCATCGCCTCGGGGTCACGGGGCCACTGCCAGTCCGTGAGCGCCTGCCTCGTGAAGTCCCGGCAACGGGTCACGACACCGGTCGTCGCGCCGCCCAGGACCAGCCTCCGAGTCTGCTCGGCCACAGGGCCTCCCGTCTCCGCGCGCACGTGTCCGCGCGCCCGTCTCCGCGCGCACTCCTGCGCGCCGCACCTACCCCCGCCCGGGGCGACCAATCCCGATATTCCTTTATGCACCCCTTCCCGACCACCCCCGGAAGCGCCTCGGGTTGGCGTCGGGCATCTTCCGTATGGCGGGAACCCGATTCCGCAATGTGAGCCGGCCCACCGGCACGGACTCGCCCGACGCACGCCACGGGCGCTTCGGCCGGGACGTTTCCCACCCCCGTGCGGAAACCTCCCGGGCCGCCTCCCCCGGCCGCCCCGACGAGCCCGTTCCGGTGACCGGCGGCCGACGCTAGTCCGGCCGCGGGCCCGCGTCGAAGCCCCTCCGCCGGATCCGTCAGGTCCGGCGGGGCAGTTGTCCACATTCTGGACAACTACCCTCGGATTATGAACGCAGCCGCCGACGCCCACGCCGCCGTGAAAGACGCCGACCGGAAGCACGTCTTCCACTCCTGGTCGGCGCAGGAACTCATCGATCCGCTCGCCGTCGCGGGGGCCGAGGGTTCGTACTTCTGGGACTACGAGGGCAACCGCTTCCTCGACTTCTCCAGCGCGCTCGTCTACACGAACATCGGCTACCAGCACCCCAAGGTCGCCGCCGCCATCGCGGAGCAGGCCGGGAAGCTCTGCACCGTCGCCCCCGGTTTCGCCGTGGACGTCCGCTCCGAGGCCGCCCGCCTCATCGCCGAGCGCACCCCCGGTGACCTCGACAAGGTCTTCTTCACCAATGCCGGCGCCGAGGCCGTCGAGAACGCCGTCCGGATGGCCCGCGTGCACACCGGCCGGCCGAAGGTACTGGCCGCGTACCGCTCGTACCACGGCGCCACGTCCGCCGCGATCAACCTGACCGGCGACGCCCGGCGCTTCGGCAACGACTCGGCGACCGCCGGCGTCGTGCACTTCTGGGGCCCGTTCCGCTACCGCTCGCCCTTCCACGCCGCCACCGACGCCGAAGAGAGCGCCCGCGCCCTGCGCCACCTCGAGGACACCATCGTCTTCGAAGGCCCCCGGTCGATCGCCGCGGTCATCCTGGAGACGGTCGGCGGCGCCCCCGGCGTGCTCGTGCCGCCGCCCGGCTACCTGGCCGGGGTGCGCGAGCTCTGCGACCGCCACGGCATCGTCTTCATCCTGGACGAGGTCATGGTCGGCTTCGGCCGCACCGGCAAGTGGTTCGCCTGCGAGCACTGGGACGTCACCCCCGACCTGCTGTGCTTCGCCAAGGGCGTCACCAGCGGGTACGTGCCGCTCGGCGGCGTCGCCATCTCCGCCGCGATCGCCGAGACCTTCGCCCGCCGGCCCTACCCGGGCGGGCTGACGTACTCCGGCCACGTGCTGGCCTGCGCCGCCGCGGTCGCCACCATCACCACGATGGAGGAGGAGGGCATCGTCGAGCAGTCCGCCCGCACCGGCGCCGAGCTGCTGGGGCCGGGCCTGCGCGCGCTCGCCGAGCGGCACCCGTCCGTCGGCGAGGTCCGGGGCCTGGGCACCTTCTGGGCGCTGGAGCTGGTGCGGGACGCACAGACGGGCGAGCCGCTCGTCCCGTACAACGCCTCGGGCGGCGACAACGCGCCGATGGCCGCGTTCGGGGCGGCCTGCAAGAAGGGCGGCCTGTGGCCGCTGACCGCCGGCAACCGGATCCACGTCGCGCCGCCGTGCAACATCTCGGAGCAGGACGTGGCCAAGGGCCTGGCGATCCTCGACGAGGCCCTGTCGGTGGCAGACGCGCACATGGCCTGACCTGCGCGAACCGCCCCGCTGCTGTGGGGTCGCCCAATCCGTGGGTGCGGGTGTTCGGATGATCCGTGCGGTGGAGATCGCGCCATGCGCGTGTTGCAATCCGGGGAGCGGTACGGAGCAGCACCGCGCACCACCCAGCACCTACGGACCGGGATGCACGTCAGTCCCGGGGCGGCCCCGCGCGGGTCGAACGGCGGGGAGCGGCACGCCTTCTTTCGGGCGGACGCTGGACGCCGGGCGTACGGGATCCAGACCACCGGACTCCGTGTTCCCGAGACCCGAAGGAAGACAGCATGAGCAAGCACGTCCTGGCCCAGAACCAGTACGGCAAGGCCGAGAACCGCGTCGTCAAGGTCACCCGCAAGGGCAGCGACGGTTCGTGGCACGAGATCCGTGACCTGAACGTCTCGGTCGCGCTCCGCGGTGAGTTCCGCGACGTCCACCTGACCGGCGACAACGCCAACTGCCTTCCGACGGACACCACGAAGAACACGGTGTACGCCTTCGCCAAGGAACACGGCATCGACTCGCCCGAGGCCTTCGGCATCCTCCTCGCCAAGCACTTCGTCTCCTCCCAGGAGCCGATCCGCGAGGCGCAGATCCGCATCGAGGAGTACGTCTGGGACCGGATCCCGGTGCCGACGCGCAAGGAACAGCACTCTTTCGTCCGCAAGGGACAGGAAGTGCGCACCGCGCAGGTCATGTACAGCGAGACGACCGGGCTCCAGGTCATCTCGGGCCTGAAGGACCTGACGGTGATGAACTCGACGAACTCCGAGTTCCACGGCTACATCAAGGACAAGTACACGACGCTCCAGGAGGCGTACGACCGCATCCTGGCCACCAAGGTCACCGCCCGCTGGGCGCACTCGGCGCTGGCCGCCGACGACGCCGGGTACGACTGGGACCGGTCGTACAAGAAGGCCCGCAAGCACCTGCTCGACGCGTTCGCGGAGACGTACTCGTACTCGCTCCAGCAGACCCTGAACCAGATGGCCGAGCGGGTGCTGGACCACTGCCCGCGGATCAACGAGGTCCGGCTGAACCTGCCCAACAAGCACCACTTCCTGGTCGACCTGGAGCCCTTCGGCCTCAAGAACGACAACGAGGTCTACTTCGCGGCGGACCGGATGTACGGCCTGATCGAGGGCACCATCCACCGGGACGGGGTGCAGCCGGTCATCGCGACCAGCGACTGGATCGTCGCGTAACGACCGCGCGCGCCGTACGGCCCGCGCGCGCCGTTCAGTTCGGCCCGGACCGCGTCGCGGGGTCCGGGCCGTCCGGCTGTCCCACGAGCAGGTTCCAGCGCCCGGAGCGTCCGGTGAGGGTGGTGACGGCCTGCGGCCGGACGTCCAGCCGCCAGAAGGCCGCCGCGGGCAGCTCCAGGGCGTACACCACGGCCGCCCGTACGACGGCCTGCTCCACCACCGCGCGGTAGCTGCCGGGCACGAGCCCGGCGAGGTGGGCGCCCGTGCGCGCGATCAGGGCCGCCACCGGTTCCCCGCCGCCCGGGGGCGCGTACGACGGATCCGTGAGCCACTGCCCGACCGCCTCCGGGTCCCCGGCGGCGACCTCGTCCAGGGTCCGGCCCGCCCACTCCCCCATGTCGGGGCCGCGCAGGCCGTCGTGTCCGGGGCAGGGCTCTCCGTACCCGAACCGCCCTTGCCGGGCGGCCGGTCCGAGCGGTGGCGTCACCAGACGCAGGCGTACAACGGGCATGGGAAAAGGGTAGGGCCGGCGGGCGGGCGCGCGCCCGGGGCGTGAGACGGCGCCCACACGCCGTGGTGTTCAAGCCAGGCGCGCGGTACGGTCACGGACGACATGACGACGGTATGACGGAAGTACCGGTGAGAATCCGGCACGGTCGCGCCACTGTGAAACCTCCCGCAGGAGTACGGGGAGGGAAGTCAGACCCGCCACCTTCGTCAAAGAGCACCACTGACCGGGACGCGTGTTCCCTCTGGAGGTTCTGCCATGGCCCACTCTGCCGCGCCCACGACGGCGCCCGCCGCCATTGCCCCGATTTCCCTTTCCGCGCTGGCCCCTTGGGCCGTCTTCGCGGGCATCGTGACGCTCTTCCTGCTCTACCTCGTCGGCGCCGAGCAGGGCGCGACCGCGCTCTTCGAGGGCAACACCGTCCACGAGTGGATGCACGACGGCCGTCACCTCCTCGGCTTCCCCTGCCACTGATCCGGAGTGGCGAACCACATGAACTCCGTATCCCCCCGCGTGTTCCTCGTCCGGGGCATGCTGTCCGGCCTGCTGGCCGGACTGGCCGCCTTCCTCGTCGCCTACGTCCTGGGCGAGTCGAAGGTCGACGCCGCGATCGCCATCGAGGAGGCGGCCTCCGCCGGTCACGACCACGGTGACGAAGCCGCCGCCCCGGTGAGCCGGGCCCTCCAGGCCACGGCCGGACTGGGCACCGGCACCCTGCTCTACGGGGTCGCGCTCGGCGGCATCGCCGCGCTCGTCTTCTGCTACGCCCTGGGCCGCATCGGCCGCTTCGGCCCGCGGGCCACGGCGGCGCTGGTCGCCGGGGGCCTGTTCGTCACCGTGAACCTGGTGCCGTTCTTCAAGTATCCCTCCAACCCCCCGGCCGTCGGCGATCCCGAGACGGTCGTCCACCGCACGACGCTCTTCGTGCTGATGATCGCCTTGAGCGTGCTCCTCGCGTCGGGTGCGCTCATCCTCGGGCGGCGGCTCGCTCCGCGCATGGGCAATTGGAACGCCTCGGTCGTCGCCGCGCTCGCGTTCGTCGTGGCGATCGCCCTCGCGTACGCCTTCCTGCCCGGCATCAACGAGGTACCGGCGGACTTCCCGGCTGTGCTGATCTGGCAGTTCCGGCTCGCGTCCCTCACCATCCAGGCAGCCCTGTGGGCGACTTTCGGCCTGTCCTTCGGATATCTAGCCGAACGCGCACTTGTGCCCGCCACCGCGCCCAAGGAGGCTGTGCAGCCGACAAGTTGACAGGGAAGGGGCCGGTGGCACATGCAGACGGCGATCTGGGAATGGCGAGGCTGGACGGGTGCTGCACCGTTCTGGCTGAGCTCCGTCCTGCTGCTCCTGGCCCCTTTCACCGCCATCACCCTGCTGGCACAGGTCGGCGTCATCGTGGCGCTGGCCGGCCTCGGCGGTCTGGCCCGGCAGCTCTGGTTCGGTGACTACGGGCACCCCGCCATCCATGTGGCCGCCGCGCTGATGGGCGCCACGGCGGCGGCACTGGTGGTGGTCTGAACCCGGCGGTGACCACTCCCGCCTTCCCTCCTCACCCGTACGGGTGCACCGGCCCCGGCGGCCGAAACAGAGCGGGCGCGACCGCCTCCATCTGCGAAGACGCGCCCGGCGTGTTACGACACACCGGTGACATGTCGGCAGTGTCCGGCGCCTGCCGATGTGTGCGGGCGCCGGGAGCGGTCCACTGCTGACAGGATCCGGCCGCCCGAGCCGGACCAGGAGGGAATGCCATGGCCCGCGCCCAGTGGGCCGTCGGTGCGCTGACGGTCACTCTGCTCGGCACCGGCGTAGCGATGTTGCACAGTACCCAGGGCGCCGAGCCCGAGGCCGTCGCCGTGAGTGACGCGCTGCCGTCGCGGGCGCTGGGGCTGACCGGTCACCGGCGTCTCGTGCGGGAGCTGGAGCACGGCGGCGAGTACCCCGGCCAGGCCGGGCCGCACGCTCCCGGCAACGGCTCCCGGCCCGCGCGGGGTTCTTCGGGGAGCGCCGTCCAGCCGATGCGGGTGGCGCGGCCGGTCCGGCTGCGGATCCCGAGCGTGGGTACGGACGTGCGCCTGTCCTCCCGGCACCCGGAAGGCGGGGCCCGCTGGGACCCGGACAGTCCGGCTCCGGGGTCGGCCGGTACCGCCGTCGTCACCGGGAAGGAGCTGCGGCTCTCCGGTCTGCGGCGCGGACGCGTCATCGAGATCGCCCGCGCGGACCACCGTACGGCCGTGTTCACCGTGGAGCGGGTCGTGCCGGTGGAGGCCGACGGAGGGCCGGTCCGGCGGGAGCGGACCGGGCGCCGGGAGCGGGCGGAGCGGGCGGGACTGCGGCTGGTCGGTGCCGACGCCGTCGTCATGGCCCGGCTGACGGGGCGCCACCACACCCGCTGAACCGGGGGCGGCCGCCTGTCAGCCGCCGGGACGCGTATCAGCCGACAGGGGTGTCCTGGTCCCCCCATCGGGCGTTTCTCGGGCAGCCGCGGCACGGTCTTCGGCGCGTCGGGGCACACAGCAGGGCATGAACGGTGCGCGGTACGCGCGGGCGGTGCTGGCGAAGGCCCTGACGGTGGCCTGCGTCGTACTGCTGTGCGTGTTCGGCGCCGGTCCCGCGGCGGCCATGGCCGCCGAGTCCCCTCCTGCCACCACGGCCCCGGCGGAGCCCTCCGACGGGTCCTCGTCGGATCCGGCCCCGGACGTCGAGGCACGGCCTGCCCTGCGGACGTTCGCGCGCGAGACGCCCGACGTACGGCGGCCGCCGTTGGTGTTTCACGTGAAACGTGCCGCTCACCCGCTCCGCGCCACCCCGGACGGGGCGGCCGTGGCGGAGTCGTCGCGGCAGGCGGTACGGAGTGTGGTCCTCCGCTGCTGAGCGGGCCCGGGCGTTTCGTCCCGCCGGCCCGGTCCCGCGAGGTCGAGGCGCCTGCCCGAGCGCGTCCTGCCCACACTCCTGCGACACCGTGAGGTCCGTCATGCCCATCGACCCGTACGCGGCGCTGAACGCCATGATCCGCGCCGAAGCCCTCCGCTCAACTCCGCCGCCGGCCCGACGCCCCGAAGCCGAGGACACCGGCCGGCAGGGCAACCCGCCCCCACGACCGGCCGGGACCACACCGGCGGAGTGAGCTGACGTCGGCGCCGGTCCCGTGCTGGACCGGCGCCGGCGCCGAGGCGTGCCACGCCCGGGATTTCAGTCCTCGTGCGTGTAGTACCAGTAGAACGTGGTGAGTGCGGTGCCCACGGCAACCGCCAGGCCGATCGCCACGGAACGCAGCACCGATTCGTTGGTGAGGCTGAACAGGTAGCCGATGGCGATGCCGCCGAAGGCGCCCCACGAGGCCGCGTGCAGTTCGCGCGCGAGCCGTGGGCCGAAGCGGGCGAGGGCGAACACGCAGCCGGCGAAGACGACGCCGCACAGGATCCCGTAGAAGACGTTGCCGGCGTCGACCGGCCCCATCTGACGCTGGATGAAGGCCGCCCAGACCCCGTAGACGAGGCCGAGCAGCAGGGCAACCATCAGTGCGGTCCTGCTGACGTGCCGCATGTCCGCCCCTGCCATCCGCTGGGGCCGCCGGGGAGCGGTAGGTGCCGCATGTGCCATGGCCAGCTCCTCTCTGTCCACCCTCCAGGGCACACCCGCCGACCCGGGGCGGCAAGTGGATCAACCCGGCCACCCGGGCGACGCGCCGCGTCCGGAGTCACCCGGACGCAGCAGCAGAGCTGGCCCGGCGGGGTACCCGGGGCGTTCCCTGGTGACGTGCGAACCTCGTTGTCGGCGGTACTGATCGTGCTCGTGGCCCTCCTGGTGCCCGCGAGCGCCGTCGCGTACTGGGCCGACCGGGAGCTGGGCGACGCCGATCGCTACACCGCGGCCATGTCACCGCTGGCCCGGAACCCGGCCGTGCAGAACGTGGTCGTCACGGAGGGCACCCGGGCCCTGGCCGGGCAGATCGACGCCGGCCCGTTCCAGGGCGGCGTCGACACCCTGCTCGGCGAGGCCCTGCACTCCTTCGTCGGGACGCCCGCGTACCGGACGGCGTGGGACGCCGCCAACCGCGCCGCGCACGCCGCGTTCTTCCGCGCGCTCACGACCGGGCACGGCGACGCCGTGACCATCGATCTGGCGCCCGTACTCGCCGAGGTCAAGGGGGAACTCGTCGGGGACGGGGTCCCGTTCGCGGACCGCATCCCCGTCACGCACCTGTCCGTGAAGGTCATGGAGTACGACGATCTCGGCGCGCTCCGGAGAGGATTCCGCATGCTCCAGGTCGCCGGCGTCTGGCTTCCCCTGCTGACCCTCGTCCTCGCCGTGGCGGCGGTAGCCGTCGCCGTGCGGCGCCGGCGCGCCGTGCTGGCCACCGGCATCGGGCTCGCCGTGGGGGCGGTGCTGCTGTGGGTCAGCGTCGAAGTCTGCCGCCGCCTGACCCTGGACGATCTGCCGCCCGATGTCGACCGCCCGGCGGCCGGGGCGGTGTACGACGCGCTCACCTCGTTCCTGCGCACCACCGCATGGCTGGTGCTGGCCATCGGGCTCGCCGCCGCGCTGGCCGCATGGCTGACCGGGCGACTGCGCCGCACCCCATAAGCTCGGAACGTACGCAACAGGCCCAGAACTCCACAGAACCCCGTAGAACCCTCCCGGCAGAACCCAGCAGAACCGATTCGCGAGCGGCGCCACGGAAGCGGGAATGACCAGCGAACGACGCACCGAGCACATACCGCCCGGGCAGCCACGGGACCGGCCCGCAGCCCGGCAGGTCCCGCTGTCCCCGCCCGCCTGGCTGCTGAAGGGGCTGCGGCCGAGCAAAGCACCGGTGCCGTGGGCCGCCGTCGTACGCGCCGGGATCGCCCTGTCCGCCCCGCTCGCCGTCGGTTTCGCCCTGGGCGAGCCCGAATACGGCGCGCTCGTCTCGATGGGTGCGCTGTCCGGGGTGATCGGGGACACCGCCGACGCCTATCGGATGCGGATCCTCAACATCGCCGTCCCCCAGGTGTTCGGCGCCGTCGGCGTGGCGCTCGGAACGCTCGTGTTCGGGCACGGCTGGCTGGCGGTGGGCGCCCTCACCCTGATCGCCCTCGTCTCCGGAATGATTTCCTCGATCGGCACCGTCGCGTCCGTCTCCGGGCTGCTGCTCCTGCTCAACGCCGTGGTGGGTGCCGGACTGCCGCTCCCCAAGCCCTGGTGGACCGCGCCGCTGCTGCTCGCCGCCGGCGGACTGTTCGTACTGGCGCTGACCCTGTTGGGCTGGCCGCTGCGCGGACGGCAACCCGAACGGGCCGCCGTCGGGGCCTGCTACCGGGCCCTCGCCGACGCCCTGGAGGCAGCGGGCGGCCCCGACTACGAGGAGCGGCGGCTGGGGGTCACCCACTCCCTGAACCACGCCTACGACCTCGTTCTGGGCCGCCGGGCCCGGGTCCACGGGCGCAACCCCTCCCTCGTGCGGTTGCTGGTCCAGCTGAACGTGCTGGTCCCGCTCGTTGACGCGGCGCCCGCCGTACACCTGAGCGGCCGCCCCCTGCCGCCGGAGGTCCCGGCAGCCGTACGGGAGCTGGGCCGGGTCGTGGAAGAGGGCCCTACGGGGGCGCCCGCGCTGGAACTTCCCCCGCCGCACGGACCGTCCCAGCGGGCCGTCGACAAGGCGCTGCGCTACGCGACGGTCCTGGTGCACGAGGAGGAGCCCGACCCGTACGACATCGACGACCGGCTCGGCAGGCCGGCCGCCCTGCGCGTCCGGGCCGGCCGGGTGGGGCGCGACATGGCGCTGTCGGGGGCTTCCTGGCGCTACGGGCTGCGGCTCGCCCTGTGCATCGGGCTCGCGCAGTCGCTGGTGTCGCTGGTGCCGGTCGAGCGCTCGTACTGGGTCGGCCTGACGGTCACCTTCGTCCTCAAGCCGGACTTCGGTTCGGTGTTCTCGCGGGCGGTGCTGCGGGCGCTGGGCACGGCGGCCGGGCTGGTCCTGGCCGCCGCCGTGCTCTCCGAGGTACCCCGCGGCTGGTGGGACGTACCGGCCATGGCGGTGCTGGCCGCGCTGATCCCGGCGTTCTCCGTCAAGGGGTACGCCTTCCAGACCGCCACGATCACCCCGGTGATCCTGCTGCTGTCGGACCAGCTCAACCATCAGGGCTTCGATCTGATCCTGCCCCGGCTGCTGGACAGTCTGATCGGCTGCGCCATCACCCTGGTCGCGGGGTACCTGTTGTGGCCCGAGAGCTGGCACACCCGGATCGGGGACCGGCTGGCCGAAGCCGTCGAGGACTCGGCCCGGTACGTGGAGCGGGCGTTCGCCGCCGCCGACACGACGGAGGCCGACCGGGCGGCCGCGCGGACCGCCCGGCTCCATGCCCGGCGACGGATCTACCGCGAGCTGTCGGGCGTACGGAGCGAGTTCCAGCGGGCGCTGACCGAGCCGCCGCCCACCGGGGCGCGGGCCGCCGCGTGGTGGCCCCTGGTCGTGGCCGTCGAGCGGATCGTGGACGCCACGACCGCAGCCCGGGTGCGGGTCAACAACGGGGCCGAGCCGCCCGCTCCGGAGGAGGTGGCCGCCGTCACCGTCGAGCTGCGCGGCCTGGCGGAGGGGGTACGGAACAGCAGGACCCCGGAGAAGGTCCGGGTCACCCCGCTGCCGGCGGGGGCGGAGGAGTCCGTACTGGCCCCGGTGCACCAGGAGGTCGCGGCCGCACGGGCCATCGCCACCGAGCACTGACGGTTCGCGGTCACGGCCGGGCCGAACTCCTGCCGGGGGCGGGTCGTTTCACGTGAAACCGCTCCCGGGGTGCCCGGCTGCCATGACGCGGGAGTGAACGCTTCGTGAAACGGGGGCCGTGAAGTAGGCGTTCTGGCGGGCCCCTCGGGGTGCGGAGGTGACAGGAACGCCACGATTGGCGCCCCTGCCGACGTTCCAGCCAAGGGGCCGATAACCTTACGTGTCCACTCTGGGTAGGGATCTACCGCGCAGCACGGACAAATGACGCACGCACACATGCGAAAGGCCTGGCCCATGGGTATTCGGAGCTTGTTGCGCAAGGTGTTCGGACGGTCTCCCGAACCGGTTCCGGATTCGTCGGACGCCCCGTCTGCGGCCGTCCCGAACCAGGCCGAACGTACGCCGCTGGACGTGGCGGCCGAGCTGGTGGCGGCGTCCTTCGACAACCCCACGGTCCCGCCGCAGTCCGCGCCGCGCGACCGCGAGCCGGGCACGGTTCTGACGGCGCCGCCCCAGACGACGGACCCGACGGTCCCGGAGGCCCGCCGTCCGTCGCCGACGGTCACCTCGGAAGCCCCGACCGGCGCCTCCCCGGCCTCGGTTCCCCAGCCGGCCCAGCCGGAGCCGGCGGCGGAACCGGAAGCGGAAGCAACGCCCGCCGCCGAAGCGGAACCCGAGCCGGCCGCGAAGACGGAGGCCGAGGCCGAGGCCGAGACCGCCCCGGAGCCGGCCGCCGCCGAGCCGAAGGCGGAAACCGCACCCGAAGCGGAGCCCGAGCCGAAGGCCGGCGCCGAGCCGGTCGCGAAGACCGAGGCCGAGGCCGCACCGGAGCCCCAGGCCGCGCCCGAGCCGGTGACCGTCACCGAGGCGGTCGCGGAGACCAAGGCCCAGGCCGCCGCCGAGCCGAAGGCCGAGACCGCACGTGCGGTGGAGCCCGAGCCGGTGGCCGCCGCACCCGAGGCGGAGCCGGAAACCGCACCCGAGCCGGTGGCCGCCGCACCCGAGGCGGAGCCGGAAACCGCACCGGAGCCGGTCGCGAAGACCGAGGCGGAGCCGATCGCCGCCGAGCCGGAGGCCGAGAACAAGGCCGAGGCCGCTGCCGCGCCCGAGCAGCCGACCACCGCCGAGCCGGTCCCTGGGACCGAAGCCGAGGCCGCTGCCGCACCTGAGACCGCGCCGGAGGCGGCTGCCACCGAGCCGGAGGCCGAGGCCACGCTTGAGGCTGAGCCGGAAACCGCACCCGAGCCGGTCGCCGCCGAGCCGG
Organism: Streptomyces sp. NPDC054883; assembly: GCF_053610645.1. NCBI lineage: Bacteria > Bacillati > Actinomycetota > Actinomycetes > Kitasatosporales > Streptomycetaceae > Streptomyces > Streptomyces sp. NPDC054883. The sequence continues at coordinate 31,992 of NZ_JBSGYT010000045.1, forward strand.
AGGCCGAGACCGCACCCGAGGCGGAGCCCGAGCCGGTGGCCGCCGCCGCACCCGGGGCGGAGCCGGAGACGTCCCCCGAGCCCGTCGCCGCCGCGGCAGAGGCCGAGGCGGCGCCCGCCGTCGCGCTCGCCGCCGTGAAGCGGCAGGCACCCGAGGTGGCCGCCGCCTACAAGGCCGCCGGTCAGGTGCTGCGCGGCAAGGGCAAGACCGGGTCGCGCGCCAAGGTGTACCTCGTCCTGGACCGCTCCGGCTCCATGCGCGGGTTCTACAAGGACGGCAGCGCCCAGTACCTCGCCGACCACGCCCTCGCCCTCGCCGCGCACCTGGACGAGGAGGCGACCGTGCACACCGTCTTCTTCTCCACGGAGGTGGACGGCACCGCCGACCTCACCCTCGACGCCCACGACGCCACCTGGGTCGAGTCCCGCCACGCCGAGCTCGGCCGCATGGGACGCACCAGCTACCACGTGGCCGTCGAGGCGGTCGTCGAGCGGTACCAGAAGGACGGCGGCGACCACCGCGCGATCGTGGTGTTCCAGACCGACGGGGCCCCCGACAACCGCCAGCCCGCCAAGCAGGCCCTCGCCGACGCTGCCGGGCACGACATCCACTGGCAGTTCGTCGCCTTCGGCGACCACGACTCCAAGGCCTTCGACTTCCTGCGCAAGCTGGACGCCGAGAACGCCGGCTTCTTCCACGCCGGGCCGGCCCCGCAGGAGCTGACCTCGGCGGCCCTCCTCAAGGGCGTCCTCGACCGCTTCTGAGCAACCCGCACAGCGCGAAGGGCCCGGGATCGGTGATCCCGGGCCCTTCGCGCTGGGTACGACAGGTCCGGCCGGACCGCCGCGGCCTACTGGTGCGGCTTGACCGACTTCTCGACCGGCTCGGAGCTCTTGGTCTCCACCGGCTTGCGCAGCGCGATGTTGAGCTCGCGCAGGCGGGACTCCTCCAGCACCGTCGGCGCGCCCATCATCAGGTCCTGCGCGTTGCCGTTCAGCGGGAAGGCGATCGTCTCGCGGATGTTCGGCTCGTCGGCCAGGAGCATCACGATGCGGTCGACGCCGGGGGCGATGCCACCGTGCGGCGGGGCGCCGAGACGGAACGCGCGCAGCATGCCGGCGAACTCCCGCTCGACGGTCTCGGCGTCGTAACCGGCGATCTCGAAGGCCTTGAGCATGACCTCGGGCTCGTGGTTGCGGATGGCGCCGGAGGACAGCTCGATGCCGTTGCAGACGATGTCGTACTGCCACGCCAGGATGTCGAGCGGGTCCTTCTCCTCCAGGTCCTTCATGCCGCCCTGCGGCATGGAGAAGGGGTTGTGCGAGAAGTCGATCTTGCCGGTCTCCTCGTCCTTCTCGTACATCGGGAAGTCGACGATCCAGCAGAAGCGGAAGACGTTCTCCTCGAACTGGCCGGCGCGCTTGGCGGCCTCGACCCGGACCGGGCCCATGATCTTGGAGACCTCGTCGAACTCGCCCGCGCCGAAGAACACCGCGTGCCCGGCGGCGAGGCCGAGACGCTCGGTGAGGACCTTGATGTTCTCCTCGGTGAGGAACTTGGCGATGGGGCCCGTCAGGGCGCCGTCCTCGCCCACGCGCACCCAGGCCAGGCCCTTGGCGCCCAGCGAGATCGCGTACTCGCCCAGACCGTCGAAGAACTTGCGCGGCTGCCCGGCGGTGTCCGGGACGGCCAGCGCACGGACGTGCTTGCCGGCGAACGCCTTGAACTCCGAGCCCTCGAAGACGTCGGAGATGTCGACGAGCTCCAGCTTGGCCCGCAGGTCGGGCTTGTCGTTGCCGTACTTGAGCATCGACTCGCGGAACGGGATGCGCGGGAACGGCGAGGTGACCGCGCGGCCGCCGCCGAATTCGGTGAAGAGCTCGGTCATCAGCCGCTCGATGGGCTGGAAGACGTCCTCCTGCTCGACGAAGGACATCTCGACGTCGAGCTGGTAGAACTCGCCCGGCGAGCGGTCGGCGCGGGCGTCCTCGTCGCGGAAGCAGGGCGCGATCTGGAAGTACCGGTCGAAGCCCGAGATCATCAGCAGCTGCTTGAACTGCTGCGGCGCCTGCGGGAGGGCGTAGAACTTGCCCGGGTTCAGGCGGGACGGGACGACGAAGTCACGGGCGCCCTCGGGGGAGGTCGCGGTGAGGATCGGGGTCGCCATCTCGTTGAAGCCGAGGGCCACCATCTTGGAGCGGATGGAGGCGATCACGGCCGAGCGCAGCATGATGTTGCGGTGCATGCGCTCGCGGCGCAGGTCGAGGAAGCGGTACTCCAGGCGCCGCTCCTCGTTCACCCCGTCGTCGGTGTTGATGGTGAAGGGCAGCGGCCCGGCCGCGCCGAGCACCTCGACCTCGGAGACCTCGATCTCGATCTCGCCGGTGGGCAGCTCGGGGTTGACGTTGTCCGCGCCGCGGGAGACGACCTTGCCGTCGACCCGGACGACGGTCTCCTTGCTGACACTGCTCAGCGCCTCGTTCGCGGCGGTGCCGGGACGGGCGACGAGCTGCGTGATGCCGTAGTGGTCACGCAGATCGATGAAGAGGATGCCGCCCAGGTCTCGACGATTGTGCACCCAGCCGCTCAGCCGGACGTCAGCGTTGACGTCGGAGGCACGAAGCTCGCCGCACGTGTGGGACCTGTACCGATGCATCAGTCATCCAGTTCTTCGCGATACCAGGGTGGATTCAACCCTCACAAGGTTACCGTCCGGGACGGGTGCCGTGCTGGCGCGGCCGCGGAAGGGCCCGGAACGGGAGCCCGGGGCGCCCTGGACAGGCACCAGGGCCTGATCACCTGTAAAGATGACCGGGTGCGCACCGAGGACGTCCTGGCCGCCATCGCGACGGGCCTGTGGCGATGGGACAACGCCTCCGGGACGGTCACCCTCGACGGCGAGGCCGCCCGGCTGCTCGGGCTGCCCGCCGAGCCCGTGGTCCTGCCGGAGGTGGCCGTACGGTCGCGGTTCCACCCGGTGGACTGGAACGAGATCAACGCGATCGTGGACCTGGCCGTCGCCGAGGGCACCCTCGCCGAGGCGCGGCTGCGGATCGTGGACCCGCAGGGGCGGGTGCTGCGCACCGTACGCAGCCGCTCCAAACCGCTGCCGGCGCCCACGACGCGCGGCCGGGTCGACTACGAGCTGATCGGCACGGTCCAGGAGATCGCCGAGCCGCAGCCGGGCACGACCGCCGCGCACACCCCCATCACCGGCGACTGGCGGCGCTCCCGCGAGGCGTTCCTGCTGGACGCGGGCCGGGCGCTGGCCGAGGCCCGGTCGACGGCGGAGGTGCTGCGGGTCGCCGCCTCCCTCTCGATGCCCGGATTCAGCCCCGACGGGCTGGCAGTCTTCGGCGTCGACGGCGACCGGCTGTCGGTCATCGGCCACCACGGGCACGGCCCGGGGGACGAGAGCCCCTTCACGGAGATGCGGCTGGACACGGCCTACCCCGCCGCGGAGGTGGTCCGTACCGGACGCGCGGTCTACCTGCCGACGCCCGAGGAGTACAAACGGCGCTTCCCGGCCACCTGGCCGCTGGCCGCACCCTTCGGCCGGTCCTCCTGGGCCTTCGTCCCGCTGATCGTTGCCGGGCGGACCATGGGGGCGTGGATGGCGGCCTTCAAGCACCCGGTGTCCTTCTCGCCGGACGAGCGGTCGGTGCTGACCACGGTGGCTCGGATGCTGGCCCAGGCGCTCCAGCGGGCCGGGGTGACGGAGTCCGAGCGGGAACTCACCACCGGTCTGCAACGGTCGATGATGCCGCAGCTCGGCCCGGAGATCCCCGGCATGCGGATCGCCGCCCGGTACGTCCCGACCGGCGGCGGGCTCCAGGTCGGCGGCGACTGGTACGACATGATCCCGCTCCCCTCGGGCCGGTTCGCGCTGGTCATCGGGGACGTCCAGGGGCACGACGTACGCGCGGCAGGACTGATGGGACAGCTGCGGATCGCGGTCCGGGCCTACGCCTCGGAGGGGCACCGGCCGGACGCGGTGCTCTCCCGCGCCTCCCGCTTCCTCTCGGGTCTGTGCTCGTCGCAGGAGAAGGACGGCGGCCCCGACGGGTACGCGGACGGCTACGCCGGCGGCGGCCCCGACCCGGACTTCACCAGTCCGCGCTTCGCGACCTGCCTCTACATGGAGTGCGACCCGCGCACCGGCCTGCTGGAGGTGGCCCGCGCGGGCCACCCCGATCCGGTGGTCCGGATGACGGACGGCACGGTCATGATGCGGCCGACGGCGGGCGGCCTCCCGCTCGGCATCGTCCCGGACACCGACTACCCCACCACCCGCTTCGCCCTCGAACCGGGCGAGACGCTGATGCTGTGCACCGACGGACTCATCGAGACGGGCGGACACGACCTGGAGACGGGCTGGGCGCGGCTGCGGGCCGTCCTCGAAGCCGAGGACCCGGATGCCGGGGGCCCGGACTCCGGGCACTTGGAGAAGCTCGCCGACCTGCTGGTCCAGGCCGTCCACGGCCCGTACTCGCACCACACCACCGGTCCGCTGGCCGACCGGCGCGAGGACGACATAGCCGTGGTGCTGCTGTGCCGCGAGGGCGCGGGCTGCGGCTGCGGCGCATCGGCCCCGCACCTCACGCGCCCGGCGCGGCGCACCATGCTGACCGTGGCCCAGGCCGAGCCGGAACGGATCTCGGGCGTGCGGCGGCAGATCCGGGAGCTGCTGCACGACTGGGCGGACCCCGACCAGGTGGACTCGGCGGAGCTGATGGTCTCCGAGATGGTGACCAACGTACTGACGCACACCGACGGCGACGCGCTGCTGGTCGCGGAGGCGGTGGGCGAGCTGGGCACCCGGCGGCTGCGGGTGGAGGTCGCGGACTCCAGCGACGAGCTGCCGCACAAACGGCACCCGGGCGAGATGGCGTCCAGCGGCCGCGGGGTCCTGCTGATGGAGATGCTGGCCGACGCGTGGGGGGTCGACCCCCGCGGCGAGGGCAAGTCGATCTGGTTCGAGCTCTCCGAACAGGCGAAGGCCGACGACTCCCAGGGCTGACGCCCCGGGAGGGCCGGCGGGGGACTAGCGGGTCCGGGGCGTGGTGGGGACGGTCCCCAGTCGGCCGGCCTGGAAGTCGTCGAACGCCTGCTGGAGTTCGTGCTTGCTGTTCATCACGAACGGCCCGTAGTGCGCCATCGGTTCGCGGATCGGCCGGCCGCCGAGCAGGACGATCTCCAGCGCCGGGGCGTTGGAATCCTGCGCCGCGTCCGCCCGCACCGTGAGCGAGCCGCCTTCGCCGAACACGGCCGTCTGCCCGGTCTGGACCGGCCGCCGGTCCTCGCCGACCGAGCCGCGTCCGGCCATGACGTAGGCGAGGGCGTTGAAGTCCGCGCGCCACGGGAGGGTGATCTGCGCGCCCGGGGTGACGGTCGCGTGGATCATGGTGATCGGGGTGTGCGTGATGCCCGGGCCCTGGTGCCCGTCGAGCTCACCGGCGATCACGCGGAGCAGCGAGCCGCCGTCCGGGGTGGTCAGCAGCTGCACCTGGCCGCCGCCGATGTCCTGGTAGCGCGGGGGCATCATCTTGTCGGAGGCGGGGAGGTTCACCCACAGCTGGAGGCCGTGGAACAGCCCGCCGCTGACGACGAGCGACTCCGGCGGGGCCTCGATGTGCAGGAGGCCCGAACCGGCGGTCATCCACTGCGTGTCACCGCCGTTGATGACGCCGCCGCCGCCGTTGCTGTCCTGGTGGACGAAGGTTCCGTCGATCAGGTACGTGACGGTCTCGAAGCCGCGGTGGGGGTGCCAGGGGGTGCCCTTCGGCTCGCCCGGCGCGTACTCCACCTCGCCCATCTGGTCCATCATGATGAACGGGTCGAGGTACTGGTAGTTGATCCCGGCGAACGCGCGGCGCACCGGGAATCCCTCGCCCTCGAAACCACCGGGGGCGGTCGTGACGGCCAGCACCTTGCGGGCGGCGGTCTCCTGGGCCGGTTCCACGACGCGGGGGAGCGTCAACGGGTTCTCCACAGTCACTGCAGGCATGGTCGGAACCTCCTTCTGGCGTCGAGTTTAGTTGAATCTCGAACTTTCTGCCACACCTGACTGAACAGTGCGCTGCCCGCCGCCATTCCCGGCCCGCTCCCGCCGTCGTTCCCGACCCCGGATGCGCGGGCTCACCACGCCTCCCGACGGCTCAGCGGCGTACGTACACCCCCGCGCGCGCCGCCACCGCCGCGGCCGTCGCGGCCCGGTCGGCGGCCTCCTCGTCCAGCGGATCGGCCGTGGTCAGCAGCCGGTAGTAGAGGGGGGCGGACACCGCGCGGATCACCTCGTGCGGATCGGTGCCCACGGGCACCTCACCACGGCCCACCGCCTGCTCGACGCAGGGCGCCCACTCCGCGACCCGCACGGCGTAGAAGCCGCGCAGGGCCTCGGCCGCCTTCGCGTCACAGCCGGCGGCCGCGATCACCGCCTTGAGCAGCGCCCCCTGCCGGGGATCGGCGAGCGTCCGGGCCACCAGACGGGCGTTGGCCGTCAGGTCCCCCAGCAGCGAGCCGGTCTCCGCACGCGGCACGGACTGCTGCGCCATGTCCGACAGCAGGTCGGCCACGAGGCCGGTGACCGTGCCCCAGCGGCGGTACACGGTCGTCTTCCCGACCTCCGCCCTACGCGCGACATCGGCCAGGTCCAGGTGCGCGAAACCCTCCTCGGCCAGCACGTCTGCGGCGGCCCGCAGCACGGCGGCCCGCACCCGTGCCGTCCGCCCACCCGGCCGCACGGCCCCCGGTTCCGCCTCGGGATCGCCCTCCGAGAACTCCATAACGGGACTCCTGTTCCATTAGTGGCCGCAACTTGCTACGGTGAAACACCTTAACGGAACTTTGGTCCCATTAAACGCCAGGGTAAGGAGACACGTCATGGAATACAGGCGGCTGGGTGCGTCCGGGCTCCAGGTACCGGCACTGAGCTTCGGCACGGGAACCTTCGGCGGGCAGGGCCCGCTCTTCGGTGCCTGGGGCACCATCGGGGTGCACGAGGCGCGCCGCCTCGTGGACATCTGCCTCGACGCCGGCATCACCATGTTCGACACCGCCGACGTCTACTCCGCCGGCGCCTCGGAGGAGGTCCTCGGCGCCGGCCTCAAGGGGCGCCGAGACCGGGTGCTCATCTCCACCAAGGCCGGCCTCCCGATGGGTGACGGCCCCGCCGACGCGGGCACCTCACGCTCACGGCTGATCGGTTCGGTGGACGCCGCCCTGCGCCGCCTCGGCACCGACTACATCGACCTCTTCCAGCTGCACGCCTTCGACGCCGGGACCCCCGTCGAGGAGGTGGTGTCCACTCTGGACGACCTGGTCCGGGCCGGGAAGATCCGCTACGTCGGCGTCTCCAACTTCTCCGGCTGGCAGACGATGAAGTCCCTCGCCGCCGCCGACCGCCACGGCCGGCAGCGCTACGTCGCCCACCAGGTCTACTACTCCCTCATCGGCCGCGACTACGAGTGGGAGCTGATGCCGCTCGGGCTCGACCAGGGACTCGGCGCGATCGTCTGGAGCCCGCTCGGCTGGGGCCGGCTCACCGGCAAGGTCCGCCGCGGCCGGCCGCTGCCCGCCGGAAGCCGGCTGCACGACACCGCCGGCTACGGTCCGCCGGTGGAGGACGAGCACCTCTACCGGGTGGTAGACGCGCTGGACGAGATCGCGGAGGAGACCGGCAGGGCCGTCCCGCAGATCGCCCTGCGGTGGCTGCTCCAGCGGCCGACCGTGTCCTCCGTCCTCATCGGCGCCCGCACCGAGGAGCAACTGCGCCAGAACCTGGGCGCGGTGGGCTGGGCGCTCTCCCCGGAGCAGATGGCGAGGCTGGACGCGGCGAGCCACCGCCCGGCCCCGTACCCCTACTTCCCTTACGAGCGCCAGGAGGGCTTCTCGCGGCTCAACCCGCCGGCGGTCCCGACCCCGGGCGCGGGTGCCTGACCTCGGCTAGCCGTACATGCGGCGCATGGCGTAGTCGACCATCTGCTCGACCGCCTTCGCGTCGAACACCATCCGGTGGTCGCCCTCCATGTCGAGGACGAAGCCGTACCCGGTCGGGAGCAGGTCGATGACCTCGGCGCCGGTGATCACGAAGTACTTGGACTCCTTGCCGGCGTACCGGCGCAGCTCCTTGAGCGTGGTGAACATCGGGATGACCGGGTGCTGCGTGTTGTGCAGCGCGAGGAAGCCGGGGGTCTCGCCGCGCGGGCAGTAGACCTTCGAGGTGGCGAAGATCTGCTGGAAGTCCTCGGCGGCGAGCTGCCCGGTCGTGAAGGCCCGTACCGCGTCCGCGAGGGAGGGGGGCGACGGCTCGGGGTACAGCGGCGGCTGCTGCGCGTAGCCCTGCTGGGGCGGCGGGGGCTGCGCGTAGCCCTGCTGGGCGCCCGGGGTCTGGTCGTAGCCGTACATGCGGCACAGACTACCGATCGCCCGCCCCGGTACCGGTGGGTACGGGCCACCCCTGCGGGGACGCCCGGATCAGCCGGCGAAGCCGCCGTCCTTCAGGGCGCCCACGAAGGGCGCCCATGCGGCGGCCGTGACGATCATGGTGGGGCCGTGCCGCCGCTTGGAGTCCCGGACGGGGACGAGTCCGGCCAGCCCGTCGGCCACCTCGACGCAGGTACCACCATCGCTGTTGGTGTAGCTGCTCGTACGCCAGGCTGCGGCGCTCAAGTCAATCCCCGTGCTGGCCATTTCGGTAGTCCTCTGCCGCCGCCTCCATCAGGGCGAGGGACGCCTCTGGCGGTAGCGCGACGGCCCTCAGCAGATCGTACGACCTCCGGTACTTCTTCACGAGCGCCGGATCGTCGACGGTCACACCGCTGTGCAGCGACTCCGTGTAGACCAAGGGTGGAGCGTCCGCGAAAGTCATGATGATCGTGGTTCCGGCAGACATGAAAGGGTGCGCACCCGCGTTCCACGGGACGAGTTGTGGAACGATCCGATTCCGCCGCACCAGACCGGTGATGTGGTCAAGTTGGTCCGCCATCTGGGCTGGTGGCACGACGGGCAGCCGCAGTAGCGACTCGTGCAGAACGACCCAGTACTCCGGCCTACCGTGGGCCTCTTCGAATAGGCATGCCCGCGCCATCCGGGCCCGGATCTTCACGTCGGTCTCCTCCGCGGGCTCAAGTGGACGTTCGGCCCGTGCGAGAGCGCGCGCGTACTCAGCCGTCTGCAGCAGCCCCGGAAAGGCGGTCGGGCACCATTCATCGATCGTCTCCGCGACCTTCTCCGCTTCGAGGACCTTCTCGGCGTATTTGGCCTGCCCGATCGTCCGAGCTCTGCGTGCGTCCTCGCAGCACCGCTCGAAAATGCCGTCCGTCCTCAGGACGGCGTCCACGTGGCGCGCCAGATCCAACGGCATACGCCGGTGGCCCCGTTCGATCTCGCTCAGGTAGCTGACCCCGTAGAAGCTGCCCTCGACCGTCTGCTCCAGCGTGAGCCCCGCGGCCTCGCGCTTCCAACGAAGCTCCTTGCCGTAGAAGGCCGGAACGCTCGCCGAACCGTCAATGCCCTTCCGTGCGGCCATCGTCGGGGCCCGCCTTTCCACACCTTGCACCGTGGACCAGAAACCCTTCCCACGGTACGCACCCGGCCACCACTGTGTGAGTGGTTCGTCACACTCCGCACAGGAACGGAAGTCCCCATGAGCACCCACCCCGCCGACCGCGTAGCGATCGAGGCCCTGGCCCAGCTCCGCGCCGCCCTCGCCGCGCACGGGATCCTGCTGCCCTCCCTCGACCTCCACCTCCCCTCCTACGCCAGCGGCTACGGCAACCCTCCCCTCATCACCCTCGGCAACTGCAACACCGCCACCGCGCAGCGCCTGGCCGCCGCCCTGGCCGAGCGGTGAACGGCCTCACCCTCCGGCTGCTCGCCACACCCGAGGCGGTGCCCCGCATCAGGCGGGCCGTGCGGGAGTACCTCGGGGAGCCGTGTGCCGACGTGCAGCTCTGCGTCAGCGAGCTGCTGGCCAACGTGATCACCCACCTCGGCGAGGGCACCCCGGTCACCCTGCGGATCAGCGGAAGGGCAACCCGTACGCGGGTCGAGCTCACCGATCCCGATCCGCGCGCATGGCCCGTACTGCGACGGGCGACCGAGGCCGACGAGTGCGGGCGCGGGCTGGCCCTGCTCGACGCGGTGGCGCTGCGCTGGGGGGTGACACAGGGGGCGGGATGCAAGACGGTGTGGTGCGAGCTTGACCCTGGTCACAGTCGGGGCAGGAGGGTTGCCCTTATTACCGGCGGGTAGCATCATGTTGTTACCGATTGGTATGTACGAGGAACCCGTCTCACCGAGCCTTAACGGAGCCGTCGCCATGGGGCACTACAAGTCGAATCTCCGCGACATCGAGTTCAACCTCTTCGAGGTGCTCGGCCGCGACAAGCTGTACGGCACCGGCCCGTTCGGCGAGATGGACACCGAGACCGCCAAGAGCATCCTGGCCGAGCTGACCAAGCTCGCCGAGAACGACCTGGCCGCCTCCTTCGAGGACGCCGACCGCAACCCGCCGGTCTTCGACCCGGCCACCAACACCGCGCCCGTCCCGGCCTCCTTCAAGAAGAGCTACCAGGCCTTCATGGACTCCGAGTACTGGCGCCTGGGCCTGCCCGAGGAGATCGGCGGCACCACCTCGCCCCGCTCCCTCATCTGGGCCTACGCGGAGCTGCTGCTCGGCGCCAACCCGGCCGTGTGGATGTACTCCTCCGGCCCGGCCTTCGCCGGCGTGCTCTTCGAAGAGGGCAACGAGGCGCAGAAGAAGATCGCCGAGATCGCGGTCGAGAAGCAGTGGGGCTCGACCATGGTCCTCACCGAGCCGGACGCCGGCTCGGACGTCGGCGCCGGCCGTACCAAGGCGGTCCAGCAGGCCGACGGCTCCTGGCACATCGAGGGCGTGAAGCGCTTCATCACGTCCGGTGAGCACGACATGTCGGAGAACATCCTCCACTACGTCCTCGCCCGCCCCGAGGGCCACGGCCCGGGCACCAAGGGCCTGTCCCTCTTCCTCGTCCCGAAGTTCCACTTCGACTGGGAGACCGGCGAGCTGGGCGAGCGCAACGGCGTCTACGCGACGAACGTCGAGCACAAGATGGGCCTCAAGGCCTCCAACACCTGCGAGATGACGTTCGGCGACCAGCACCCCGCCAAGGGCTGGCTGATCGGCGACAAGCACGACGGCATCCGCCAGATGTTCATGATCATCGAGTTCGCCCGGATGATGGTCGGCACGAAGGCCATCGCCACCCTCTCCACCGGCTACCTGAACGCGCTGGAGTACGCCAAGGAGCGCGTGCAGGGCCCGGACCTGGCCAACTTCATGGACAAGACGGCCCCCAAGGTCACCATCACGCACCACCCCGACGTGCGCCGCTCGCTCATGACGCAGAAGGCGTACGCCGAGGGCATGCGCGCCCTGGTCCTCTACACCGCCTCGATCCAGGACGAGATCCAGGTCAAGCAGGCCGCGGGCGAGGACGCCTCCTCCCTCGTCGGCCTGAACGACCTGCTCCTGCCGATCGTGAAGGGCTACGGCTCGGAGAAGTCGTACGAGCAGCTCGCGCAGTCGCTGCAGACCTTCGGCGGTTCCGGTTACCTCCAGGAATACCCGATCGAGCAGTACATCCGGGACGCCAAGATCGACACCCTGTACGAGGGCACCACCGCCATCCAGGGCCAGGACTTCTTCTTCCGGAAGATCGTCCGCGACCAGGGCGCCTCCCTGAACGTCCTCTCCGAGACGATCAAGAAGTTCCTGGCCGAGGCCGTCGGCGGCGACGACCTCGCCCCGGCCCGCGACGCGCTCGCCAAGGCCGCCGTGGACCTGGAGGCCATCGTCGGCCAGATGATCGTCGACCTCACCGCCACCGGCGAGGACGTCAAGAACATCTACAAGGTCGGCCAGAACACCACCCGCCTGCTGATGGCCTCCGGTGACGTCGTCGTCGGATACCTGCTGCTCAAGGGCGCCGCCGTGGCCGCCGAGAAGCTGGCGACCGCCTCCGCCAAGGACGTCGCCTTCTACACCGGCAAGATCGCCGCCGCGAAGTTCTTCGCCGCGGAGGTCCTGCCGGGCGTCTCGGTCCAGCGCGCGCTGGCCGAGAGCGTCGACAACAGCCTCATGGAGCTCGACGAGGCCGCCTTCTAGGCTGCGCCGCCGCACGGTGTCGTACACAGCGGCCGGACCTCCGCAGGGAGGTCCGGCCGCTGGCGTACGGGGCGCACCCGGCGCAGGCACCCCGGGCCGGGGCGGACGGCGGGGCCGGGCGAAGGGCCGGGAGCCCGGCGAGCGCGGCCGTCACCTGCGCATTCCTCCCTTGTCAGTCGGCCGTGGGACGCTCTAGGCATGACTCCACAGGATCAGCACGGCAACGGCAGGGGGTACTCCGTCCCCACCGGGCGGCCGTACGCCCTCAAGGAGCTGCAGGCGACCCTGGGCAGCCTCGGCGACCACGCCCGGGAGCTGTACGACGGCTCCCACCCCGCCGAGTACGAGGGCCTCGCCGACGCGCTCTACACCGCGTTCCAGACCGCCGCCGGGCTGGCCCCCGCCAAGAGCTACACCGGCTGCCCCGAACACCCCAACGGCGCCCTCGACCCCGAGGCGCCCGACGGCTGGGGCCGCTGCCTGATCTGCAACGACCGGCGCCGGCTCGGCCTGCGCAGGCACGGCGGGCGCCCCGGCCCCGCCGCCCCGGTCCCCGGGGAGCAGCGCCGGCTGGGCTACCCGGTGCCCGAGCCCCCGTACACCCACGAACTGCTGCGCGGGTACCTCCGTACGATCGAGGACCAGCGCTTCCACCTCGGCATCTCCTCCCCCGCCGGCGACTTCGTACGGATCGCGGACGACCTGCACCGCGCCTTCATCGTCGCCCGGGAACTGTCCCGCCCCCGCAACGCCTCCGGATGCTCCGAACACCCCGGAGCACCGATCGACCCCGATGCCCCGCCGGGTGAGGCCTGTATCTTCTGCGCCGGACGCAAAAGACGCGCGCAGCGCCCGCCGCAGACCCCCGAGATGCTCCCGCGCATCCACCGGGGCGAGCGGCGGCAACTACAGCGCAGATTCGAGCGTCCGCCGGGCTGAAAACGACGGGACCGCGGGCCACACATCCCGCGCCACCCTGACCTTTCCGCTATCCGCCGCAGTCCGGCCATGGCGAACACGACCGTCGTTAAGGTGAACCACATGAGCTCTCCCGCCCACTTCGACCGCGGCCACACCGACGATCTGATGGCCTTCTTGACGGCCAGTCCGTCGCCGTACCATGCCGTGGCCAACGCGGCCGAGCGGCTGGAAAAGGCAGGCTTCAGGCAGTTGTCGGAATCGGACGCCTGGGACTCGGGAACGGGGGGCAGGTTCGTACTCCGCGGCGGTGCGATCATCGCCTGGTACGTACCGGAAGGCGCCGCCGCGCACACCCCGTTCCGCATCATCGGCGCCCACACCGACTCCCCCAACCTGCGCGTCAAGCCGGTCCCCGACACGGGCTCGCAGGGCTGGCGGCAGATCGCGGTCGAGATCTACGGCGGGACGCTGCTCAACACCTGGCTGGACCGCGACCTCGGCCTGGCCGGCCGGCTGACGCTGCGGGACGGCAGCGAGCGGCTGGTGAACGTGGACCGGGCACTGCTGCGCGTACCCCAGCTCGCCGTGCACCTGGACCGGTCGGTGAACACCGACGGGCTCAAGCTCGACAAGCAGCGCCACATGCAGCCGATCTGGGGCCTGGGCGAAGTACAGGAGGGCGACCTGATCGCGTTCCTGGAAGAGGAAGAGGGCCTGGCCCAGGGCTCGGTGGCGGGCTGGGACCTGATGGTCCACTCGATCGAGGCACCGGCGTACCTGGGCCGTGACCGCGAGCTGCTGGCCGGCCCGCGCATGGACAACCTGCTGTCGGTGCACGCGGGCGTCGCGGCCCTGGCGGCCGTCTCGGGGGCGGCCAAGCTCGACCACATCCCGGTCCTGGCCGCCTTCGACCACGAGGAGAACGGCTCGCAGTCCGACACCGGCGCGGACGGCCCGCTGCTGGGCAACGTGCTGGAACGTTCTGTCTTCTCGCGCGGCGGCTCGTACGAGGACCGGGCGCGCGCCTTCGCCGGCACCGTCTGCCTGTCCTCGGACACGGGCCACGCCGTGCACCCCAACTACGGTGAGCGGCACGACCCGACGCACCACCCGCGCGCCAACGGCGGCCCGATCCTCAAGGTCAACGTCAACCAGCGGTACGCCACCGACGGCAGCGGGCGCGCGGTGTTCGCGGCCGCCTGCGAGCGGGCCGGGGTGCCGTGGCAGACCTTCGTCTCCAACAACTCCATGCCCTGCGGCACGACGATCGGCCCGATCACGGCCGCCCGGCACGGCATCCAGACCGTCGACATCGGCGTGGCGATCCTGTCGATGCACAGCGCCCGCGAACTGTGCGGCGCGGACGACCCGTTCCTGCTGGCGAACGCCCTGGTGGCGTTCCTGGAGGGCTGAACAACCCCCGGCCCGCGGTCTCCGCGGGCCGGGGGCCCTGCCCGCTAGGCGTCCATGCCGGCGAGAACCAGCGGGAGGCGGCCGGTCCCGTCGGCGGTGACCGTCACCGGAACGCCCCAGTCCTGCTGGTGGACGTGGCAGGCCGGGTACTCGTTCGCCGGGTCGTCGTCGCAGGACGCGGCCATCGCGGAGACGTGCAGCACGCCCTCGGTGACCTCCGGGTTCAGCTCCAGGTCGCGGAACAGGTCCGTGCCCGGACCCTCGCCCGCCGCCAGCAGCCCGGGCGGGGTCGAGGAGACCAGCAGCCGGGTCGAGGGCCCGTAGCGGGTGTCGAGCTTCTGCCCGCTCGGCGCCTGGAAGACCACGTCGAGCCGGAGCGTGCCGGGCGCGACCTCGGTGGCGGCGCGCTGCGTGCGGTGGGCGACCGCGTCGACCCGTACCGCCTCCTCGGGCAGCCGCAGCCGCGTCAGCCGGTGCCGGGCCGACTCCACCACCACGATGTCCCCGCCGACGAGGACGGCGTCGCTGGGCTCGCGCAGGTCGGTGGCGAGGGTGGAGACCTCGCCCGTCGCCGGGTCGAAGCGGCGCAGCGCGTGGTTGTACGTGTCGCAGACCGCGACCGAGCCGTCGGGCAGCGCGGTCACCCCGAGCGGGTGCTGGAGCAGGGCCTGGGCGGCGTCGCCGTCGCGGTGGCCGAAGTCGAAGAGGCCGGTGCCGACGGCGGTCCGGACCACGTACCCGTCGCCCTCGGGCTCCGGCTCCACGTAGCGCAGGGCGCTGGTCTCGGAGTCGGCGACCCACAGCCGGTCCCCGGCCGCGGCGAGCCCGGACGGCTGCGCGAACCAGGCCTCGGCGGCGGGCCCGTCCACCAGCCCCTCGTTGGTCGTGCCGGCGGCGACGGCGACGGTCCCCGCCCCGGGGTCCCAGGTCCACAGCTGGTGCACGCCCGCCATGGCGATCCACACCTTGCCCTGCCACCACGCCACGTCCCACGGCGAGGACAGGTCGACCTCCAGGGCGGCCCCGGAGGTGGCCGAGCCCTGCCACCACTGACGGCCGGTCCCGGCGACGGTCTCGACGGCCCCGGTGGCGGGGTCGTACGTACGCAGCGCGTGGTTGACGGTGTCGGCGACGACGACCTTGCCGTCGGGCAGCAGCGCGAGGCCCTGCGGCTCGCTGAACGCGTCGGCGCCGAACCCGCGCTCGCCGCTGCCGACGCGGCGTACGACGCTCTCCCCGTCCGGGGCCATCTCCACGAGCTGGTGCCGCGTCGAATCGGACACGAGCAGGTTCCCGCTGTCGAGCAGCAGGGCCTTGCCCGGGAAGCGCAGGTCGGTCGCGACCGGCTCGGGCGCCACGTACGGCCCGTCCCCGCGCCGCAGCGTCCCCTTGGCGGCGTGCTCGGCCTCCAGCTCCTCCACGAGCCGCTCGATGGCGTGCGCGTGCCCCTCACCGGCGTGCTGGGCGACGACGTACCCCTCGGGGTCGATCACCACGAGCGTGGGCCAGGCCCGCACGGCGTACTGCTTCCAGGTGGCCAGCTCGGGGTCGTGGAGGACGGGGTGGTGCACCTCGTACCGCTCGACGGCGTCCACGACGGCCGCGTGCTCGGCCTCGTGCGCGAACTTCGGCGAGTGCACGCCGACGATCACCACGGTGTCCCGGTGCTTCTCCTCCAGCTCGCGCAGCTCGTCGAGGACGTGCAGACAGTTGATGCAGCAGAAGGTCCAGAAATCCAAGATCAATACGCGACCTCGGAAGTCGGCGAGGGTCAGTTCCTTCCCACCGGTGTTCAGCCAGCCGCCCTTGCCGATCAGCTCGGGGGCACGGACACGGGCACGGCGGGTAGCGGGCGCGGGGGTGGGCGCCGGTGCGGCATCGTTCATCCTTCAAGCTTGCCATCCCCGACCAGGTGTACCCCCGGGGGTGACGACGGTCGGCGGGCCGCCGTGGCACGCTGGCCGCAAGGCAGCGAAGGAGGCGTCCGGTATGACGACCGCGTACGACTACGGCGAGGGCATCGACCCCGAGCGTGCCCTGAAGTACGCCATCCAGCACCACAGCGGCGACCGCACCGAGATCGTTGAAGGGGTCATCAGCAACGTGACGCCGGACTGGGATCACGAGAACGCGGCTGAGGAGATCCGCGATCAGATCAAACCGCGGGTCAAAGAACTCGGCTGTGTGACCGGGTCCGGCAATCTGGACCTGCCTGGCTCAGCGAACTGGTATGTCCCGGACCTCGCGGTCGCCCCCAAGGAACTGGCGAAGGGCGGCGGCGCCCTCCTCCCCGATCAGACCCTGCTGATCGTCGAGGTGACCTCGGAGTCCAATGCCGAGACGGACCGTGTGGTCAAGCGCAAGCGGTACGCCGAGTACGGCGCGCCGCTGTACCTGCTGGTCGACCGGCTGGACAAGACGGTCACCCTGTTCTCCGAGCCCGGGCGGCTCGGCTACGCCGGGGTCGACGGGCCGCACCCGTTCGGGACGGCCGTGCGGCTGCCGGAGCCGTTCGGGATCGTGCTCGACACCAGCGAGCTCTAGGACAGGAAGGAGTCGAGGGAACGGGCGAGGGACGTGACGAAGGCGTCCCGGACGTCCGTCGGGACGAGGTGGAGGGACAGGTAGGGGTTCAGGTCCTCCAGCTCCACCAGGAGGAGGTCGCCGGAGGGGGCGCGGCAGGCGTCCACGCGCTGGATGCCGTGCGCGAGGGTGTTCCACTCGACGAAGGCACGGGCGAAGGCCAGGTCCGCCGGGGTCGCGGCGTACGGCTCCAGCTCCCACCGGCGCTCGGGGTCCGGGGCGTAGAGGGCGTACTGGAAGGCGTCGTCCACGAAGTAGAAGGACACCTCGTACGCGAAGTCGATCCGCGGCTGGATCAGGGAGTGCCCCGGCTCGGCGGTGGCGGGGTCCGCCGTGAAGGTGAGGCCGATGGAGTCCGCCCCCTGCTTCGGCTTGACCACGTACTGCTCGACCCGCGGCAGCAGGTGCAGGTGCGCCGGGTCGTCGACCGTCGGGATCACCGGGTAGCCGGCCGCCGTCAGGTCCACGAGGTACTGCTTGCCCGCCATGTCGCCGCGCCCCGTCAGCGGGTTGTAGACCCGGGTGCCCGCGGCCAGGGCGGCGGCGCGGAACGCGTCGTGGGCCTCCTGGTGGTGCAGGACCGGGCCGCTGTTGCGGACCACTACCGCGTCGAAGCCGCCCATCAGGGCTTTGGCGTCCCGCGGGTGGCACAGGGCCAGCGGGAAGTGCCCGCGCAGCCGCCCGGTGAGGAATATGTCCTCGTCGCAGTAGCGGCGGCCGCGCGCCGGGTACGTCAGGTCGGTGACATAGAGCAGAGGCATGGCGGCAACCTATCGCGGGCACGGATCAGGCCATGAAATACCTCGTACGGGACAAAGTGCTGGCCATCGGGGACGACTACTGGATCGAGGACGAGGACGGCCGCCACGCCTTCCTCGTCGACGGCAAGGCCCTGCGCCTGCGCGACACCCTGGAGCTCAAGGACCGCGACGGCCGGATCCTGATCACCCTGCGGGAGAAGTGGCTCGCCTTCCGCGACGCGATGACCCTGGAGCGGGACGAGCGCCGGCTCGCGGTGATCCGCAAGAAGCGGCTCTCCCTGCTGCGCAACCACTACCTCGTCACCCTGGCCGAGGGCACCGAACTGGACGTGAGCGGGCGGATCCTGGACCGCGAGTTCAAGGTCGAGTACGACGGGGAGCTGCTCGCGCTGGTCTCCCGCCAGTGGTACCGGATCCGCGAGACGTACGCGGTGGACGTGGTGCGGGAGGACGCGGACGCGGCGCTGCTCATCGCCGTCGCCGTGTGCGTGATCCGGATGGCCGAGAAAGAGCGGGAGGAGCGGTAGCCGGGTCAGCGGCGGCGCGCCGTCAACTGGCCCTGTGCGTAGGGGTCGGCCTCCGGTGCGTACGGGCCGCCGTGGTCCACGAGGAGGTCGGTGATCCGCTGCCACTCGGCCAGGGCGGCCCGGGCGGGCGCGTCGGCGCCGGCCACGTCGCCCGCAGCCGCGGCGTTCAGGGCCCGCTCCAGGGCGGCCGCCGCCTGGTGGTGGGTCATGCCGGTGGCCTCGGCCCGTACCCGGTCGCGGGCCGCGACCTCGCCGGGGAACGGTTCGTGCGGCTCCAGTGCCGCCTCGATCGCCGCCTCGACCGTGGTCCCGGTCTCCTCGGTCTCCTCGGACATGGCGCCCGCCCCCCTGTTCCGCTTCTTCCGTCGCGGCCCGTGTACCCGGCGGCCGGGCCGCCAACCCTCGCCCCGACCGTCGGCTCAGCGCCCGAGGCGGCGGTCCTTCAGCGCCGGGAACTGCTCGCGCGTGTCCGCGACCTTCGCCGGGTCCAGCTCGACCGTGAGCACGTCCTCGCCCGGCCCGGCCTCCGCGAGCACCTCGCCCCACGGGTCCACCACCAGGCTGTGGCCGGCCTGCTCGACGCCCGCGTGGGTGCCGGCCAGCCCGCACGCCAGCACGTACGCCTGGTCCTCCACGGCGCGGGCCCGGTTGAGCAGCGTCCAGTGGGCCCGCCGCCGGGCCGGCCAGCCCGCGGCCACGACCATCGTCGTCGCCCCGGCGTCGACCAGGCCGCGGAACATCTCGGGGAACCGCAGGTCGTAGCAGGTGGCGATGCCGAGCGTCTGTTCCGGCAGGGTGACCGTGGTCAGCGTGTCCCCGGCTGCCATCAGCACCGCCTCGCCCTGGTCGAAGCCGAAGCGGTGGATCTTGCGGTAGCTGGCGGCGAGCTCGCCGGCCGGGGAGATGACCAGCGCGGTGTTGTAGAGCGAGCCGTCGCCGGCCCGCTCCACGACCGAACCGGCGTGGAGCCAGACCCCGGCGTCGGCCGCTGCCCTGGACATGGCCCCGTACGTCGGGCCGTCCAGCGGCTCCGCCTCGGTCTCGAACTGCTCGTAGGCGAACGCCCCGACCGTCCACAGCTCCGGCAGCACCACGAGGTCGGCGGCGGACTGCTCGCGTACGAGACCGGCCACCCGGGCCCGCCGGGAGGCGACCGATTCGCCCTCGTTGACCGCGACTTGGATCAGAGAGGCGCGCACACTACCACCGTCCTTGCATTGTGTCCGTCAGCTCGGGCCTACGATCGTCACACGAAAGCACTGCCGGGGCACTCACCGGCAGCGTAGTTTTGGGCACAGTCCACAACGCGCCACTGAACAGCACGCGAGGGGTCCCGTTGACCGTCCATCCCAGCCTTCAGCCCTATGCCGACGCGTGGACACATTCCATCGAGGCGATATCCGAGCTGGTCCTCCCCCTGGCCGAGGGCGAGTGGAACCGGGCGACCCCCTGCCCCGGCTGGTCGGTACGTGACGTGGTGTCACACGTCATCGGCATCGAGTGCGAGCAGCTCGGCGATCCGCGGCCGATCCACACGCTGCCGCGCGACCTGCGCCACGTGGTGGACGAGTTCACCCGGTACATGGAGGTGCAGGTGGACGTCCGGCGTCACCACACCGCCCCGGAGATGACCTCCGAGCTGGAGTACACCGTCATCCGGCGCCAGCGGCAGCTGCGCAACGAGAAGCGGGATCCGGCCACGATGGTGCGCGGTCCGCTGGGCGACCAGGTGACGCTGGAGTTCGCGCTGCGGCTGCGGGCGTTCGACGTGTGGATCCACGAGCAGGACCTGCGGGCGGCGTTGGGCGTACCCGGGAACCTGGACTCGCCGGGCGCGTACGTGGCGCGGGACATCCTGCTGGCCGGGCTGCCGAAGGTGGTCGCGAAGGAGGCGGGCGCGCCCCCGAACTCGGCCGTGGTGCTCGATGTGCACGGGGAGCTGGAGTTCATGCGGACCGTGCGGGTGGACGCGCAGGGCCGGGGCACGCTGGACAAGGCCCCCTCGCTGGGCCCGGCGGTCACGCTGGCCATGGACTGGGAGACGTACGTGCGGCTCGCGGCGGGGCGGGTCCGGCCGCACGTGGTCGCGGACCGGGTGAAGGCCGAGGGCGACGCCGCCCTGGCGGACGCGATCCTGACGCACTTCGCCGTGACCCCGTAGCCGCCCCCGCTCCCCGGCCCGTGCGCCCGCCGCTACGTACGGGCGCGGGCCGGGGTGACGGGGCCGGGCCCCGGCGCCGCCGCGAGCGGGAGGCGTTCGCGGGCCAGGGCGGCGGGGCGCAGGCGCAGGATCTGGGTGAGGCCGAGCACTTCCAGGAAGAAGACCGACGAGAAGGCGATCCGGTAGTCGTCGCCGGTGGCGTCGAGCAGGACGCCCACGGCCAGCAGCGTCGTCATCGACGCGAGGAAACCGCCCATGTTGGTGATTCCCGAAGCGGTCCCCTGACGCTCCGCCGGGTTGGCCGGGCGGGCGAAGTCGAAGCCGATCATCGAGGCCGGCCCGCAGGTCCCCAGCACCACGCACAGCGCGGTCAGCAGCCACATCGGCGCCCGCCCGCCCGGGTACGCCAGCACCGCGCCCCACAGCGCGGCGGTGGCCGCGACCGTGCCCAGCGCCAGCGGGATCCGCGCGCCCTGGCGGCGGCCGACGAGCTGCCCGTACAGCAGCCCGAAGCCCATGTTCGCCACGACGATCAGCGTCATCAGCCCGCCCGCGGTGGTCCGCGACAGCCCCTGCGCCTCGACCAGGAACGGCATCCCCCACAGCAGCAGGAACACCATCGCCGGGAACTGAGTGGTGAAGTGCACCCACAGTCCGAGCCGGGTCCCGGGCTCCCGCCAGGACTCGGCGATCTGACGGCGTACGAACCCGCCTCCGGCGGCGCGCGCCACGGGCGGCGGCGCGTGCCCCTCCGGGTGGTCGCGCAGGAACAGCACCAGCGGCACCAGGACGAGGAGGCCCGCCGCCGAGCTCCCCGCGAAGGCCGGCACCCAGCCGACGCCGTGCAGCACCGGCGCCAGCACCAGTGTGGAGACGAGGTTGCCCGCCATGCCCACCAGCCCGGCCAGCTGGGCCATCAGCGGCCCGCGCCGCGCCGGGAACCAGCGCGTGCCGAGCCGCAGCACGGAGATGAAGGTCATGGCGTCGCCGCAGCCCAGCAGGGCGCGCGCGGCCAGCGCGGTCCCGTAGGAGGGCGCCAGCGCGAAACCGAGCTGCCCGACTGTGAACAGCAGCGCCCCCAGCGTCAGCACCCGCTTGGTGCCCAGCCGGTCCACCATCAGCCCGACGGGTATCTGCATGCCCGCGTAGACCAGCAGTTGGAGGAGGGAGAAGGTGGCGAGCGCCGACGCGTTGACGTGGAAGCGGTCGGCGGCATCCAGCCCGGCGACGCCCAGGCTGGTACGGAAGATCACCGCGACGAAGTACACGGCGACGCCGATCCCCCAGACGGCGAGGGCCCGGCGCCCGCCGGGCGGGTCCAGGGGGAGCCGCGGCGGCGTGGGCCAGCTCATCGGCCGGCCCCGCGCACCAGCGCCGCAACCCGGCCCACGTGCGCGCGTACGGCGGTGGCGGCCGGCTCCGGCTCCCCGGCGCGCAGGGCGTCCAGGATCTCCGTGTGCTCGGCCAGTGTCCGCTCCACCCGGTCGGGGTGGGCGTGCAGGAGGGCCACGCCCATCCGCAGCTGCCGGTCGCGGAGCTGGTCGTAGAGCCGGCTCAGGATCTGGTTCCCGGCGTGGCGCACGATCTCGGCGTGGAAGGCCCGGTCGGCGGCCATCAGCGCGACCAGGTCCCCCTCGGCGGCGTGCCGGCGCTGCTCGTCGATGAGTGCGGCGAGCCGTTCCAGCAGGGCGGGCGGGGCGGGCACGGCCTTGCGGACGGTGAACTCCTCGACCAGCAGCCGGGTTTCGATGACGTCGGCGATCTCCTGTGCGGAGACCGGAAGCACCAGCGCGCCCTTCTTCGGGTACAGCTTCAGCAGCCCCTCGGTCTCCAGGCGCAGCAGTGCTTCGCGCACCGGCGTACGGGACACCCCGACGGCTTCGGCGACCTCGCCCTCGGTGAGGAGGGCGCCGCCCTCGTAGCGGCGGCCCAGCACCCCTTGTTTGACGTGCTGGTAGACGCGGTCGGCAGCGGTCACGACGGGGGACGCGGAAGTCATGCGCACAGGATAGATACATGCGGGGTACAAGGGTTTCGCCCGTCCAGGATGCGGACCGCCGGGCCGCCGGGTCTCCCGGGGCGGCCGGCTCACGCCGGGCCGATCACCGGCCCGGTGCGCCACCCCGCGCCGTCCCGCCGGTAGTGCTGGAGCAGATGGTCGGTGCGCAGGACGATCACCTCCAGGCCGAACCCGAAACTGCCCTGGAGCATCCCCGTGACGGCGAGCGCGTCCCGCCCGAAGACCGCGCCGCGGGTCCAGGCGCCGTCACCCGCGTTTCCGCGCCACCAGTGCTCGACCCGGCCGCCCGCCCCGACCACGCACAGCTCGTAGTTCCCGGCGCTCTCCTCGTCGGTGGCCCCGTACTGCGCCTCGATCAGACACGGCGCGGAGGTGATCGCGCTGCCGAAGACCTCGCCCGGGTGCCAGGCGAAACGGTCGCGGTCGTCGCGCCACCACAGCTGCATCCGGCCGTCCGTGCGCGTCGCGACGAGGTCGAGGTGGCGGGAGCGGGTCTGCACGAGGGCGGGCCCGAAATGGGCGATGCCGGACGCGAAACGGCCGCCGTCGTTCCAGGTCCAGGGCGCCCCGTTGATGCGCCACCAGTGGTTCAGCCGTCCGTCGGCGGTGCGGACCACCACCTCGAAGTTGCCGGGCTGGCCGTAGTCGCTCTGGATGAAGGCCGGGGTCGAGCCGATCGCCGCGTCGCCCGGGCCGAAGGCGCCGCCGTCGCGCCAGGCGCCGCCGGACTGCTCGTAGTACCAGTGGCGCAGCCGGCCGCCGGTGGTGACGTGCAGGGACTCCATGTTCCGGTTGTAGGTGGTGCCGGTGAAGGCGGGCTGACCCGACGCGTCCTGCGCGAAGGTCTTGGCCGGGGTCCACGCGTAGGGCGCCTCGCCTTCGCGCCACCAGTGCCGCAGGCTGCCGTCGCCCGTGGCCGCAGCCAGCTCGAAGTTGCGGTGGGCGCGGCCGTTCCCGCTCTCGTACACGTTGCCCGCGTGCAACCGGCGCTTGCTCCAGGGGTCGATGTTGGTGCCGGTCAGCCCGCACTTGGCCCAGTGGTCGATGCGGGCCTCGCCGTACCCGATCCGCCCGTAGCCGCCGACGTGGTGGCCGGTGCCCCAGGAGTTCCGGAAGAGCCAGCAGCCCGCCGCGTCGTCGTAACCGACGACCAGTACGCAGTGGCCGCCCGCCAGTCGGTCGCTCGTACGGTGGTACACGCCGGAGCCGAGCCCGAAGAAGTCGTCGTACACGTCGAGGCAGGCGGTCAGCGGGCCGACCGCGTCCAGCCAGACCTTCTGCTGCCCGATGTCACCGAGCCGCACGTAGTCGGTGATCCGCACGGTCCGGCCCGACCGGTCCCAGCTCGGCGTGTACCCGGAGCCCCAGGCGTCGCGCCGTTCGGCCGGCAGGCCGGGGGGCGGGATGGTGTAAGGCCGGCAACCGGGGTCGGCGAGGCCGCCGTTGTCCCGGATCCAGTCGAGCGCGGTCTCCGGGTCCGAGCCCTGTCCGCAGGTCAGGCGCAGTCCGTCGCGTACGTCCCCTTCGGACCGCGCCGCCCACACGTGGTGCTCGATCCGGGCCATGGACTCCACCAGACCGGCCGCCGCGAAGGCCCAGCCGGACTCGCACGGGTTCTGGTCCTTCACCCGGCCGAGCCACCGCCACCCCCACCGCTCGCGCCAGTCCACAGCGGCGGGCAGGGCCGTGGCCGACTCCCGGGTGCCGGGCAGCAGGCCGTGCGCCGCCCTGCGCCGGGTGAGGTGCGGATTGCCGCTCGGGTAGCCGGCCGGCGCCCGCAGATCGACGGTTCCCGCCTCGGCGGCGGTCGTCGGGCGCGCCGCCCGGTCCAGGCCGAGGGAGGGGCGCGGGAGCGGCTCTTCGTCGGCGAGGTGCTCGCTGACGGACCAGCGTGCTCCCAGCTCCGCGAGCCGTGCCCGTAGCTCCCCCGCCGTCCGCACGGACTCCTGCGGCATGCCGGCCCCCCAGTGTGCGGTCGCCCGTTCGGATACGGGCGAGACCCGGGAGCGTCTCCCCGGCGCGAGGGGGCGTCAAGAGGGGTTCCGCGGTCGCGCGGTGGCACGGGGGTCGTACGGTCCGGCGTGCGGGAACGGGACGGGGCGGGCACCGCTGCGTCCCCGGCGCGCGAAGGTCGCCGGGGACGCAGGGTACTGGGGAAGGTGCTCAGCCCTTAGGCGGCGGGCGCCTTCTGCTGACCCGCGCCGTTGATCAGGGCGACCAGGACGGCGCCGAGGTCGGTCACGACCATGTCGGCCTTGGCCTTGGCGTCGGCCGAGCTGCTGCCCGTCGCGGCGACCTTGAGGAGACCGTCGACGGAGGCCTTGAGCTTGTCGACGGCGGCGGCCGCCTTGTCGACCGGGGCGGCCTTGGGCGCGACGACCGGAACCGCGGCGGCGGGCTTGGCGGGCAGCTGCGCGGCGGGCGCGGCCGGCTGGGCCGGCTGGGCGACCGGCGGCTTGGCCGGCTCCGCGACCGGGGGCTTCGCGGGCTCGGCGACCGGGGGCTTCGCGGGCTGGGCCACCGGCGGCTTCGCGGGCTCCGCGACCGGGGGCTTCGCGGGCTCGGCGACCGGCGGCTTCGCGGGCTGGGCCACCGGAGGCTGCACGACCGGCGGCTTGGCCGGCTCGGCAACGGGGGGCTTCGCGGGCTCGGCGACCGGCGGCTTCGCGGGCTGGGCCACCGGAGGCTGCACGACCGGCGGCTTGGCCGGCTCGGCAACCGGCGGCTTCGCGGGCTGCGCGACCGGCGGCTTCGCCACCGGGTCGGCGGGCGGGTCGGCCGGCGGGTCGGCCGGCTTCGCCACCACCTGGTTCGCGACCGCCGGGTTCGCCGGTACGGGGGCCGGCAGCGGCGCCGCGGAGGTGGGCAGCGTCTGCCGCAGCTCCGCGAAGGCGGGCTCCAGCTGCTGCTTGACGGCGGCCAGGTCGGCCTCCGACACCTTCCCGTTCGGCGACTTCAGCACCGCCGACACCAGGTCGGTGACGGGTTCGAGCACGCCGGCGGCGGCGCCGAGCGACTGTACCTGTGCGAGCAGTGCGTCACTGCCGGGAACGGCCTGCCCGGCGGCGGCGACGGGCTTTCCCTCGGGAGCGGAGACGGCTGCCGCGATGCCCGGGGAGGCAGTCAGCAGGGTCACGCAGAGGGCGGCGGGAACGGAGTAGCGGGTGATGCGGTGCAACGGCTCTCTCCTGTTCAGAGATGTCAGTGATGGTGGCTCTGGATGTCGCGGGGCGGTGGAGCTGCCCCATACCACTCACCGACAGCCCGTCACCGCCCGCAACCGGAGCCACCCCTCCAGCACCGCCGACACGCCGCGCAACGGTGGAAAACTGCTGCCTGACCTGCCCAAATCCCTTCACCCTCGGGCACGACCCATACGGACGCGCCCCCGTCACACCGCGTTACGGATCTGCCGGAGCGTCGGGTTCACCAAGGCCGGCCGGTCCCCGACCACGACGGTGGGGACGGTCTCGTTGCCGTCCGCGACGCTCCGCACGAACGCCGCCGCCTCGGGATCGCGCCAGATGTTGACGGGCCGGTACGGCGTGCGGGTCAGCCGGAGCTTGAACCACAGCTTCATGCAGAAGACGCAGCCGGGCCGCCAGTAGACGGTGATCGGGGAGGTCGCCGGGGGTGCGGAGTCGGACCGTTTCACGAAGTGGACCGCCTTTCGGTGTCTGCCGCGTGCCCAGCGGCAGGGCCCAAGGTAGACCGGGCGTTCGGATGGGCGGCACGGGGTGAACTGCCGTCCGATACGCCCGGATAGGGTTTCCCCATGGGGACCTGGACCGCACCGAGCGCCGTGGAACGAGAGCTGGAAGCGGCCAAGGCCGCAGGGAACTGGCCGGTGTTCTTCGACGCCCTCGCGCTCGCCGGCCTCTTCGTTCCGCAGGAACGGTCCTTCCAGGACGCCCATCCCACCCGGGTACGGCGACAGCGGGTCCACTTGCCCCGGGCGCGCGCCGATGCGTACGTCGTCTTCACGGAGGGGATGCTGCCCGCGCCCACCGCCGACCTGGTCTTCGAGAGCGTCGACCTCGGCTGGTTCTGCGAGAGTTTCCCGGCCGACGGGCCCGCGTACCTGGCGGTCAACCCGGGGACGCCCTTCGAGACCCTCCTTCCCGCGTCCCCGGCGCACCGCGCCACCTGGGCCCTGCACGACGGCCGCCGCCCGAGGTGCGTGGGCCTGGAGCAGGGCAAGGTGCACGCCCTCCACGTCGGCGGGCCGCTGCACGGTCCCGTCGCCTTCGGGCTGGCCTGCGGGGCGCACCTGTCCGTACGCAACGGCATGTTCTGGAACGCCCTCGCCTACCACGGCCAGGGCTACACGAAGGAGCGCGAGAAGCTCCGCGACAGCTGGGGCGTCACCACCCGCGAGGAGTGGCTCGTCACCGTCGAGCGGCTGCTGCGGGCCGACATGGTCAGCCCCGTCTGGGAGTTCGCCCTGCGCGTTCGCCAGGCGCTGGCCCAGGAGTTCGCCGGGCCCGTGGACATCGAGCACTGGCGGCACGCCACCGAGGCGACCTTGCGCGCCAACGCCGAGCGCGCCGCCGAGCCGCGGCTGACCCCCGACGGGGTCACGGTCGCGCAGCCGCGGCCGACCGCCGAGGTGGAGGGCGAGATCGCGGGCGTCCAGCGGGTCATCGGCCGGATCACCCGTTACGAGCAGCGGTTCCGGGCGGACGGGGTGCTCGGCGAGGGCAAGTACGTCCGGTCGGTGGAGGCGTGGGACTACGGCCGGGCCTCCCAGATGGCCCGCTGGGGCGTCGGCGCCCGCTTCGGGACGCTCGCCGAGGCCGAGGACGCCGTGGTGCGGGCCGGAAAGGCGTGCCGGCTCGCGTACCGGTCCTGGGAGGAGCTGTCGTCGGGGTTCGTCCTCGGCCGCTGCATGCAGTTCGACGAGGAGGAATTCGGGCCCTGGTACGAGGAGATGGCGAGCGCGCACCGCGAGCTGACGGGCGACGCGGGCAGCCCGTGGCGCAACCTCGCCTGGAGCTGAGCCGCAGACCTCGGGTAGTCGCGGCGCGGGGCGGGTGAACCGGGAGCACCGCCGCACGGCCCCGACTAGCCTCGGCCGTATGACTGTTGAGCTGAACGACACCGTACGCAAATTGCTGGACGCGCCGCACCCGGCCGTGCTGACGACGCTCAACCCCGACGGCGGGCCGCAGAGTTCGGTGGTCTGGGTGACCCGGGACGGCGACGAACTGCTGGTCTCGACCGAGCAGGGGCGCCGCAAGGAGCGGAACATCGCCCGGGACGCGCGGGTCGGCCTGACCGTCTTCGACCTGGCCAACCCGTTCCTCTACGCGGAGATCCGCGGCACCGCCTCGGTCACCGAGGACACCGGGCGGGCGGTGGCCGTCCGGATCGCCGAGGAGTACATGGGGCCGGGCGCCGGCCGGGAATACGCAGAAGCTCCCGCCGAGAACGTACGGGTGGTCGTGCGCATCACCCCGACGAACGTGCTCGGCAACGCCGCCAAGGCCGGTTAGGGAAACGCGGGCCGGCAGGGTTCAGGGCAGCCGCGGCGCGAGGGCCGTCCAGGCGTCGACGGCCGCCCGGAGGGGGTCGCCGGCCGCCAGATGGGGCCGGGCCAGGGTCATCCAGGGCAGCAGGTTCTTGATCCGGCGCAGGGCGAGGATCCGGTCCCGGGGGAGGTCCCGCCAGACCTCGGCCTCGGCCGCCGCCTGCGCCGGGGTCAGGTCGATCAGCGCCAGCGCCTCCCGGCACAGTTCGGCGGGGTCGCCGCCCGGGCCGGGCCCGAACCGCTCGACGAGGTAGCCCCGTACGGCCGCCCGCTCGACCCCGCGGGCCGTCTCGTCCGGGTAATCCCCCCGGGCCACAGCGGCGAGCGCCACCCGGCCCCAGCGCAGCCGCACCGCGTCGGGCAGGCCCTCGTCGTGCATCCGGGCCACGGCCAGGGCGCGCAGGGGCTCGGGGTGCGGCTCCTCGCGCAGCGGCGGGTCGGTGGCCAGCCAGGCCTCCAGGTCGGCCAGCAGGTGTCCGGCGGGCGGTACGCAGGTCAGCACCTGCCCCCTGGACAGGAGCGCGACCATGGGCCCGGTGAGGTGGACCCGCGCCGCGTGCGGGGGGTCGACGGAGTCCCGGGGCGCGCCCCACGCCTCGATGCGGGCCAGGCCGAGCCTGAGGCCCCCGGCGGTGTACACCTGGCCGGCCCGCGCGGTCCCGCCGACGACGCGGACTACGCACACCCCGCCCGTGACGTCGGCCTGCTCGACGGAGTACACCTGCAACTCGGCGATCGGCACCCGTCCCCCCTTCCTCCGGGCCTTCCTCCGGGCCGGAGGCTATCGCCCGCCGCTCAAGCCCGCGACGGCCCTTCCAGGACCAGCCGGATCTCCGTCACCTCGTAGCCGGCGCGGTCGAAGGCGGCGGCCATCGGGGCGTTGACGGTGTCGGTCGTCGCGGTGATGCGCGCGGCGCCCTGGCCCGCGTGGAACCGGGTGATCTCCGCCAGGATCTCGTCGATCAGGCCCTTGCCGCGCTGTCCGGGGACGACCCCGAGGTAGCCGACGTTGCGGTGGTAGGGGGTCGCGGAGGGAACGGCCAGGCCGGCGAGGGTGCCGTCCGGCAGCTCCGCGAGGCGCCACCAGGAGCGTTCGCCCGGGCAGTCACGGTAGAACGCGATGTCCTCGCGGGCCAGTTGCGCGGCGTCCATGGTGCGCAGCTCCGCCTGGGTGTGCAGGTCCAGGCTGCCCGCCGAGACGCGGGCGAACGCTTCGTGGAACTCCTCGTCGGTTCCCTCACGGAACACCAGCCGTCCGGTGGGCTCCACGGTCCCGGCGGTCGGCGTCCACTCGTAGCGCAGGCGCTCGATCCCGTTCGTCAGCCCGGCCCCGTGCGCCGCCTCCCGGCGCCAGGCCACGGCCTCGGTGAACTCGGGCCGGGCGCGCCAGTCGCGGGGCAGGGAGGCGTGGTAGCCGGGGAGGTTCCCGAACGCCGCGTGTCCGGCGGTGAGCAGCCCGGCGGCGAGGGTGGCCGGATCGGCGACGCCGGCCCGGACCTGGAGGCAGTCGAGCACGACGGGCCGCTCGCTGTCCTCGCGGCCCCACCAGAGGGCGCGGGCCAGGATCTCGCCGTCCTCGTCCTCGGCGAACCAGATCCACTCGGGGCGGCACCGGCCGGCGGCCAGTTCCTCGCGGATGAGATCGGCGGGCAGGGCTGCGACGGGGCCGTCCGCGGGGTACGCGAGGGCGCGGTCGATGTCGGCGGGGTCTGCGGTCGCGGCGCGGTAGGGCATCCGCCGATGATCACCCGGCAGGACCGTCCGGGCCATCGGGTTTCCGGGCCCGGAACGGCCGGTGGCCGGACTCCCCGTGGGGGAGTCC
>NZ_JBSGYT010000046.1:0-61564 GCF_053610645.1 Streptomyces sp. NPDC054883
GGCCGGGACACGGTCCCGGCCCCGCCGCCTCACGAGATCAGCTCTCGTCGTTGTCGACCCAGCTCATCAGCTTGCGCAGCTTCTTGCCGGTGGTCTCCAGCAGGTGCGCCTCGTCGGCCTTCTTGTACTCGTTGTACTTCGGCAGACCGGCCTTGTACTCGGCCATCCAGGTGTTGGCGAACTCGCCGCTCTGGATCTCCGCGAGGACCTTCTTCATCTCGGCCTTGGTGGCGTCGGTGATGATCCGGGGGCCGGTGATGTAGTCGCCCCACTCGGCGGTCTCGGAGACCGACCAGCGCATCTTCTCCAGGCCGCCCTCGTACATGAGGTCCACGATCAGCTTCAGCTCGTGCAGGCACTCGAAGTACGCGATCTCCGGCTGGTAGCCGGCCTCGGTCAGGGTCTCGAAACCGGCCTTGACCAGCGCGGACGCGCCACCGCAGAGGACGGCCTGCTCACCAAACAGGTCGGTCTCGGTCTCCTCGGTGAAGGTCGTCTTGATGACGCCGGCGCGGGTGCCGCCGATGCCGGCCGCGTAGGAGAGGGCGAGCGCGAAGGCGTTGCCGGTGTAGTCCTGCTCGACGGCGGCGATGCAGGGCACGCCGCGGCCTTCCTCGTACTGGCGGCGGACCAGGTGGCCCGGGCCCTTCGGCGCGACAAGGGCGACGTCCACGTTGGCCGGGGGCTTGATGAAGCCGTAGCGGACGTTGAAACCGTGGCCGAAGAAGAGCGCGTCGCCGTCCTTGAGGTGGTCCTTGACGGACTCCTCGTAGATCTCGGCCTGGAGCGGGTCCGGGGTCAGGATCATGATGACGTCGGCCCACTCGGCCGCCTCGGCGACGGGGAGGACCTTCAGGCCCTGCTCCTCGGCCTTCGCCTTGGACTTAGAGCCTTCCTTCAGACCGACCACGACAGGGACGCCGGAGTCACGCAGCGACAGCGCGTGGGCGTGACCCTGGCTGCCGTAGCCGATGACCGCGACCTTGCGGCCCGCGATGATGGACAGGTCGGCGTCGTTCTCGTAGAACAGCTCGGCCACTGGGATATCTCCTTGGTGCGCTGGTGTTGCTCCCACCGTACGGCGGGGAACGGAATGTGAGTTTGTCGGTCTCGCCATGCGGGCGGCTTGCGTGTCGTCGCCGGGTCTCCGGCGGGTCACCGCGCAAGGCCGCTCCGCGGGGCGATCGGTCAGGCGCTGCGGTCGAGCGCGCGCAGGCTGCGGTCGGTGATGGACCGCCCGCCACGCCCTATGGCGATCGTGCCCGACTGCACGAGCTCCTTGATGCCGAAGGGCTCCAGCATCTTGAGCATGGCGCCCAGCTTGTCAGTGCCGCCGGTGGCCTCGATGGTGACGGCCTCCGGGGAGACGTCGACCGTCTTGGCGCGGAACAGCTGGACGATCTCGACGATCTGGGAGCGGGTCTCGTTGTCGGCGCGGACCTTCACCAGAACGAGTTCGCGCTCGATCGCGTTGTGCGGCTCCAGCTCGACGATCTTGAGCACGTTGACCAGCTTGTTCAGCTGCTTGGTCACCTGCTCCAGCGGGAGGTCCTCGACGTTCACGACGATGGTGATGCGGGAGATGTCGGGGTGCTCGGTGACGCCGACCGCGAGGGAATCGATGTTGAACCCGCGGCGGGAGAACAGCGCGGCGATCCGGGCGAGGATGCCGGGCGTGTTCTCGACCAGGACGGAGAGCGTGTGCTTGGACATGTGAGGCGTTCTCTCTCTCAGGCTCTCTCGGCTCAGTCGTCTTCGTTGTCGCCGAAGTCGGGACGGACGCCCCGGGCTGCCATGACCTCGTCGTTCGAGGTGCCGGCGGCGACCATCGGCCACACCATGGCGTCCTCGTGGACGATGAAGTCGACGACCACCGTACGGTCGTTGATCGCGTTGGCCTCGGCGATGACGCGGTCCAGGTCGGCCGGGTCCTCGCAGCGCAGGGCGACGCAGCCCATGGCCTCGGACAGCTTGACGAAGTCCGGGACGCGGGTGCCCTTGCGGGGGGCGACGGACTCGCCGAGCTGGGAGCCGACGGTGTCGTGGCCGGTCTCGTCCGCGTGCAGGACGGTGTTGGAGTACCGCTGGTTGTAGAACAGGGTCTGCCACTGGCGGACCATGCCCAGCGCGCCGTTGTTGATGATCGCGACCTTGATCGGGATGTTGTTCAGCGCGCAGGTGACCAGTTCCTGGTTGGTCATCTGGAAGCAGCCGTCGCCGTCGATCGCCCAGACGGTGCGCTCGGGCATGCCGACCTTGGCGCCCATGGCGGCCGGGACCGCGTAGCCCATGGTTCCGGCGCCGCCGGAGTTCAGCCAGGTCCGGGGCTCCTCGTAGTTGACGAAGTGCGAGGCCCACATCTGGTGCTGGCCGACGCCGGCCGCGTAGACGGTGTGCTCGGGGGCGAGTTCGCCGATGCGCTGGATGACCTGCTGCGGCGAGAGCATGCCGTCCTGCGGCAGGTCGTAGCCCAGCGGGTACGTCTCGCGCCAGCGGTTGAGGTCCTTCCACCAGGCGCTGTAGTCGCCCGCGTTGCCCTCGGTGTGCTCGGCCTGGACCGCCTGGACCAGGTCGGCGATGACCTCGCGGGCGTCGCCGACGATCGGGACGTCGACCTCGCGGTTCTTGCCGATCTCCGCGGGGTCGATGTCCGCGTGGATGACCTTGGCGAAGGGGGCGAAGCTGTCCAGCTTGCCGGTGACGCGGTCGTCGAACCGGGTGCCGAGCGCGATCAGCAGGTCAGACTTCTGCAGCGCCGTGACGCCGGTGACCGAGCCGTGCATGCCGGGCATGCCGACGTGCAGCGGGTGGCTGTCGGGGAACGAGCCGAGCGCCATCAGCGTGGTGGTGACCGGGGCGCCGGTCAGCTCGGCCAGGACCTTCAGCTCGGCGGTCGCGCCGGACTTCATGACGCCGCCGCCGACGTACAGGACCGGGCGCTTGGCCTGGCAGATCAGCTTGGCGGCCTCGCGGATCTGCTTGGCGTGCGGCTTGGTGACCGGCCGGTAGCCGGGGAGGTCGTGGGTGGGCGGCCAGGAGAAGGTCGTCTTCGCCTGCAGTGCGTCCTTGGCGATGTCGACCAGGACCGGGCCGGGACGGCCGGTGGAGGCGATGTGGAACGCCTCGGAGATCGTCCGCGGGATGTCCTCGGCCTTGGTGACCAGGAAGTTGTGCTTGGTGATCGGCATGGTGATGCCGACGATGTCCGCCTCCTGGAAGGCGTCGGTGCCGATCGCCTTGGAGGAGACCTGGCCGGTGATCGCGACGAGCGGGACGGAGTCCATGTGGGCGTCGGCGATCGGGGTGACCAGGTTGGTGGCGCCGGGGCCGGAGGTGGCCATGCAGACGCCGACCTTGCCGGTCGCCTGGGCGTAGCCGGTGGCGGCGTGGCCGGCCCCCTGCTCGTGGCGGACCAGGATGTGACGGACCTTCTTGCTGTCCATCATCGGGTCGTAGGCGGGGAGGATCGCGCCGCCCGGGATGCCGAAGACGGTGTCGCACCCCACCTCTTCGAGAGAGCGGATGAGGGACTGCGCACCCGTGACGTGCTCAACTGCGGCGGACTGCTGTCCACCCGTACGGGGCCGCGGCTGCGGATGGTGGGCCCCGGTGGCCTGGTCGGTCATCGGCATTCTCTTCTCGAAGCTGAGGGTTTAACGAGGAGCGGGGATCCCCCGGACCGTGGCCGGGGGCGTGTGCCAGTGCAACAAAAAACCCCTCGTGCCGGGAGGCAAGCGAGGGGAGCGCGTCGGGCGTTGTGGAGCGGGGACATACTGGCCCCAGCTTCAGCCGACGCGCTTTCCAAGTACGAGAATTCGGGTGCGCATGGCATTGACCCTCCCTCCGGCGGGAGGTCGATGTCAAGTAGGTGGGACGGGCGTCTCATTATGTGAGCCTCTACGGGTGACCATCGAGCCACTGGGCGCGCCTCCGGCCAAGGCGGGCTGGGCCATCGCGCCCGGTACTGGGAACGTACCGCGCACGAGGGCGCGCCGCAGCCTGTATTCGTCGAGTGGCCCGGAGAAGGCCAATCCCTGACCGTGGGTGCACCCCATCGAGCGCAGCGCCATGAGCTGCTCGGGCAGGTCCACGCCGTCGGCCACGGACTGCATGCCGAGGTCGTTTGCGATCCGCAAGAGCCCTGCGGTGATCTTGTGCAGGCGGGCGGACTCGACCACCCCCTCCACCAGGCCGCGGTCCAGCTTGAGCATGTCCACCGGGAGCCGGCGCAGGGCGCTGATGGCCGCGTAGCCGCTGCCGAAGCCGTCGAGCGCGATCAGGACGCCGAGCCGGCGCAAGGCCGCCAGGCGCCGCTCCAGCTCGTCGAAGGGGACCCTGGGGTCGTTGTCGGCGAGCTCGATCACCAACGCCCCGGACGGCAGCCCGTGCCGGGTCAGCAGGGCCTCCACCGAAGCCGCGGGCGCCGCCCGGTCCAGCAGCCGCTCGGCGGTCATCCGCACGGCCACCGGCACGCCGTGCCCGGCCCGGTGCCGCTCCGCGGCCTGCTCCACGGCCGCCTCCAGCAGCCAGCGCCCCAGCTCGGCGGCGCGTCCGGACGCGGCCGCGGCGAAGGCGCCGGGGGCCCGCGGCGAGGCGGCGTGCCCGCCCTCGCCGGACTCGGCGACGCGCAGGAACTCGGCCGGGGTGAAGAGGATGCCCTGAGCGGACCGCCAGCGGGCCTGCGCGGCCACCGCGGTGACCTCCCCGTCGGCCAGCGACACCACGGGCTGGTGCAGCAGGGCGAACTCGCCCTCGTGCAGTGCGGTGCGCAGCCGGCCCGCCAGCTCCGCCTTGCGTACGACTTCGGCCTGCATCTGCGGCGCGTACAGCTCGACGCGGTCCTTGCCGCCGGCCTTGGCCCGGTACATGGCCAGATCCGCGTTGCGCATCAGGTCCGAAGGGGTGATGCCGGGATCCGCGAATGCCACCCCGATGCTGGCGGCGACGCGGACCTCGCTCCCGGAGATCCGGTACGGCTGGGACAGCGTGGCGCGCAGCCGGTCGGCGATCTCGCGCACCTGGTACTCGCGGGCGCTCCGGTCACGGCTGCCGTCACCGAGGATCAGCGCGGCGAACTCGTCCCCGCCGAGGCGGGCCGCCGTGTCCCCGGCCCGGACGGAGTCCTGGAGCCGGCGCGCGGCCTCGACCAGCAGTTCGTCACCGGCCTGGTGCCCGATGGTGTCGTTGACCGCCTTGAACCCGTCGAGGTCGATGAAGAGGACGGCGGTGCTGTGGTCGCCGGCCCGGCGGCCGGTCAGGGCCTGGCGGACCCGGCGGGTGAACAGGGCCCGGTTGGGCAGGTCGGTCAGGGCGTCGTGCTCGGCGCTGTGCTGGAGCTGGGCCTGGAGCCGGACCCGCTCGGTGACGTCCCGGCTGTTGAGGATGAGGCCGCCCTGGTGGCGGTTGACGGTGGACTCGACGTTGAGCCATTCGCCGCCGCCCGACTTGAACCGGCACTCGATGCGGGTGGTGGGTTCCTCGGTGGGCGGCGCGGCGAGGAAGCGGCGCACCTCGTGGACCACGCGGCCCAGGTCTTCGGGGTGGATCAACGTCGCGAGTTCGGTCCCGACGAGCTCCTCCGCCTCGCGGCCGTACACCCCGGCGGCGGCGGGACTGACGTAGCGCAGCGTCCCCGTGGGTGCGGCGATCATGATGACGTCGCTCGAACCCTGCACCAGGGAGCGGAAGTGGTTCTCCTTCTGGGCCAGTTCCTGGGTGAGCGCGATGTTGTCGAGGAGCATGATGCCCTGGCGGATGACGAGGGCGAGCACGACCGTGCACCCGGTGAAGACGACCACGCGGTCGACCTTGCGGCCGTCCACCACGTTGTACAGGATGCCCAGCGTGCAGACCGCAGCCGCCAGGTACGGGGTGAGGGCGGTCAGCGACCCGGTGATGGGGCGGCTGACCGGGCGGTCGCCCCGGGGGTGCCTCGCGACGACGGGCCCCGGGGCGCTGCGCCGGGCGCCCCAGGGCGCGTAGGCCAGGAGCAGCGAGCCGGCGAACCAGCCGGCGTCCAGCAGCTGCCCGGACTTGTACTCGGCGCTGAGCAGCGGCGAGGTGAACAGGGCGTCGCTGAGCACGGTCAGGGCCAGCGCCGCGATGGCGGTGTTGACGGCGGACCGGTTGGTCTCCGAGCGCCGGAAGTGCAGGACCAGGACTATCGAGACGAGCGCGATGTCCAGGATCGGGTACGCGAGGGTGAGTGCGGCGCTCAGCACACTGCTGGGGGTACCGGACTGCGCGGTCCGCGCCGCGTTGGCGAGGGCCAGGCTCCAGGACAGGGTGAGCAGGGAGCCGCCGATGAGCCAGGAGTCGAGCCCGAGGCACACCCAACCGGCCCGGGTCACCGGGCGTTTGGCGAGGACGAGCAGGCCCACGATCGCCGGCGGCGCGAAGCAGAGGAAGGCGAAGTCGGCCAGCGAGTGTTTGGGCACCGCACCGCCGAGGATCACCTCGTACCAGCCCCAGATGGCGTTGCCGCAGGCGCCCATCAGGGAGGAGAAGGCGAACAGCAGCCATGCGGGACGCTCGCGCCGGTCGATGGTGCGCGCGTAGCCGTAGCAGGAGAGGGCGGCGAGCAGCGCGGCCCCGCTGAGCCCGAAGTCACCCATGAAGGCGGCCGTCAGCTTGGAGCCCCAGCCGAGGGCCGAACCGACGGCGTACCCGGCGCAGACGGCGGCGAGGAGCAGTTGCATCGCCAGGCTCCTGCCCCCGCCGCGGCTCGGCGGCCGGGTCAGGAGCGCCGCCCCCGGGGCGCTCACCGCTCCCCCTCGCCGGCTGGTTCGGGTGCACCCCGTCGTCGCTTCCGGCGGCTGTGCCGCAGCGGATCCTTCGTCCATTGGCCGTGCATCGCCCGTCGCCCCCCAAATGGTCCGATCACTCCCCAGCGCCAGACGTTCGTGGCGCAGCCCCTTCTTCCGGACGATACACCACTTTCGTTACTCAGGGACATAGCTCATCTACGCTCAGTGACCGCTACCGGCGGGCGGAAACCGCCCGCATCCGGACGAATGCGCCTGGTGACCATCCTGCCCTCAGTCCGTGATCAACACCGTGTTCTCCACGGGTTCCCCAGCTGCGAACCGGGCGAGCTGGCGGGCGACGAGGCGCTTCGCCCGTGGCTCGAACGCGCTGCTGCTGCCCCCCACATGAGGGGTGATCAGGAGGTTCGGAGCGTGCCAGAGCGGGTGCCCGGCGGGCAGCGGTTCCGGGTCGGTGACGTCGAGCGCCGCCCGCAGCCGCCCCGTCCCCAACTCCGCCCGTAGGGCGCCGGTGTCGACCACGGGCCCGCGGGCGACGTTCACCAGCAGGGCGCCGTCCTTCATGCGACCGAGGAACCCGGCATCCGCCAGGCCGCGGCTCTCCTCGGTCAGCGGCGTGCAGAGGACAACCACGTCCGCGTCCGGCAGCAGCCGGGGCAGTTCGGCGAGGGCGTGCACCGGACCGCGCGGCACGGAGCGGGCCGAGCGGGCGACGCGGGTGATCCGCCCGCATTCGAACGGCTCCAGCCGGTCCTCGACGGCCGCGCCGATGGACCCGTAGCCCACGATCAGGACGGACTTGTCGGCGAGCGCCTCGTAGAAGCCGGAGCGCCACTCCTCGCGGTCCTGGCCGCGCACCATGCCGGGGATGCCGCGCAGGGAGGCAAGGATCAGGGTGAGGGCCAGTTCGGCGGTGCTCGCCTCGTGGACGCCGCGCGCGTTGCACAGCCGTACGCCCGCGGGCAGGTCGTCGAGACCGGGCAGGACGTGGTCGATGCCGGCCGTCAGGGTCTGGACGATCCGGATGGCGGGCATGGCGGCCAGCGGGCGCAGGGTCACTACCGAGGACTTCATGTAGGGCGTGACGTAGAAGACGCACGCCCCCGGGTCGGCCGGGAACCGCTCCTCACCGTCCCAGCGGCGGTAGCGGAAGCAGTCGGGGAGGCCGTCGACCTCTTCGGCGGGGAAGGGGAGCCACACGTCCCCGGTCGTTGCAGTCATGATCACGAGGCTATGTGAAGGCAAGAGGATCAAGCCGTTAGTTTGAGGGCCGGACCGGGAGGGGGACTCAGGGGTGGAGCGCAGGTCGATCGGGGCGGGCTCGCTGACGGTGGGCGCCATCGGGCTCGGCTGCATGCCGATGAGCTGGGGGTACGCGCCTTCGCACCGCCGGGGCGAGGAGTCGCTGCGCACCCTGCACACGGCGCTGGACCTGGGGGCGAACCTGCTGGACACGGCCGATGTGTACGGGCCGTTCACCAATGAGCTCGTACTCGGGCGGGTGCTGCGCGAGCGGCGCTCCGACGCCTTCGTGTCCGCCAAAGTGGGGCTGCGGGCGGGCGAGCAGCACGTGGTGGCCGACGGGCGGCCGGGATACGTGCGGCGGGCCTGTGACGCATCCCTGCGGCGGCTGCGGACCGACGTCATAGACCTGTACCAGTTGCACCGGGTGGATCCGGACGTCCCGGTGGAGGAGACGTGGGGCGCCATGGCCGAGCTGGTGGGTGCGGGGAAGGTCCGGGCGCTCGGATTCTGCGCGCTGGGTGCGGCGGCGGGTCCGGGGGCGGGGCGGCGCGGGGACCGGGGGTACCGGGCGACCGTGCGCCACCTGGAGCGGGCGCAGCAGGTGTTCCCGGTGAGCGCGGTGCAGGCGGAGCTGTCGGTGTGGTCGCCTGAGGCGGCCTGGCAGTTGCTGCCGTGGTGCGCGGCGCGGGGAGTGGGGGTGCTGGCGGCGATGCCGCTGGGCAGCGGGTTCCTGACGGGGACGCTGCGGCCGGGGGCCGGCTTCGAGCCGGAGGACGTGCGGGCCCGGCACCCGAGGTTCACGGCGGACGCGATGGCGTCGAACCAGGTGCTGGTGGCGGGGCTGCGCCGGGTGGCCCTGCGGCACGGGCCCGAGGTGACGGCGGCGCAGGTGGCGCTGGCGTGGGTGCTGGCGCAGGGACCGCACGTGGTGCCCGTGCCGGGTGCGGACCGCGCGCACTGGGCGGCGGAGAACGCGCGGGCGGCGGAGGTCCGGCTGACGGCGGCCGATCTGGCGGAGATCGCGGGGTTGCCGGCGGCGGTGGGAGCCTGGGACTGAGCGGGCCCGTCCTCGGGCCGCTCGCCCACCACTCGATCGAGTGTACGAGCGGTGGAACTTCGGGTACGGCCGCGGCTGTTGAGTCAGATGGAAGGGCACAGTCGGAGGACCGGAGGGGAGCAGGGCGATGCGATACGGACAGGGACCGGCGGACGCGGCGCAGGGACAGGGTCAGGCGCAGGAGCAAGGTCGAGCGCAGGGGCGGGCATGGAGAGCCGGGGGCGTGCGGGAACCGCACATGCCGTACGAGGGCCCGCGCGCCCGGCCCCGTGGCGTGCTGGCGGCTGTCGCCCTGGCGGGGTGCGGGGCCCTGCTGGCGGCGGGGTGTTCACCGCCGGGCGGCGCCTCCCCCGGGCCGGGCAGCTCACCACCGGACCCGGCGGCCGCCGCAACGGCTGCCTCGGGCGGCCCGTCCGGCTCTCCGGAGGCTTCGGCGCCGCCCGCCAAGGGGTCGGTGACCGTGACGGGCGAGGTCGCCAAGGACCTGGAGTCGCCGTGGGGCGTGGCACCGCTGCCGGAGGGCGACCTGCTGGTGGCCTCGCGGGACAAGGGGACCATCAGCAGGGTGCAGCTGGGCTCGAGTTCGGGTGCGGGCGCGGGCGCGGTGACCCGGATCGGCGAAGTTCCGGGGGTGGCCCCGGGCGGTGAGGGCGGACTGCTGGGCCTGGCCCTCTCCCCCGCCTTCGCTGCGGACCACCTGGTGTACGCGTACTTCACGACCGAGTCGGACAACCGCATCGCGCGGATGCGTTACGACCCGGACCGGCCCCAAGGGCAGCAACTGGGCGCTCCCGACACCATTCTGCGGGGCATCCCCAAGGGTCTGATACACAACGGCGGCCGGATCGCCTTCGGTCCGGACAAGATGCTCTATGCCGGGACCGGTGAGACGGGTGACACGGGGCTGGCGCAGGACAAGAAGTCGCTCGGCGGCAAGATCCTGCGGATGACCCCCGACGGGCAGCCGGTGCACGGCAATCCGGAGCCTGATTCCGTCGTCTACTCCTACGGCCACCGCAATGTGCAGGGCCTGGCCTGGGACAAGGACAAGCGGCTGTGGGCGTCCGAGTTCGGCCAGCACACCTGGGACGAGCTCAACCTCATCGAGCCGGGCGGGAACTACGGCTGGCCGGAGGCCGAGGGCAAGGCGGGCAAGCCCGGCCTGCGGGACCCGGTGGCGGTGTGGAAGACCGACGAAGCCTCGCCGAGCGGGATCGCGTGGGCACAGGGCTCGATCTGGATGGCGGCCTTGAAGGGCGAGCGGCTGTGGCGGATCCCCTTGTCGGGGGCGAGCCCGGTGGCGCAGCCGGAAGCCTTCCTCCAGGGCACGTACGGCCGGCTGCGGACCGTGGTGGCGCTGGGCGGGGACAGATTGCTGCTGGTCACCAGCGAGACGGACGGCCGGGGGTCGCCGAAGGCCGGGGACGACAGGATCCTCACCCTGACCGTGCGGTGACCGGCAGGCCCCGGGAGGGGACCTCACCCGGGGTGTGCGGGCCGGTTTCACCGAAGGTCCCGTCCCGAAGGCCCTCGCCGACGACGCCGCGGGCCGGGTGCGGCACCGTTCGGCGCGTGCCGGCCGGGCGCGCCGGGCCGAGCGGGCGGCCGGCCCGGCGGCCTGCGCGCGCTACCGGCCCTGTGCCGCCGGGGCGGGCGGGGGCACGGGGACGACCGGGCCGAACAGCCGCAGCCGGTGGGCGAGCGCGGCCGCCTCGCCGCGGCCGGAGACGCCCAGCTTGGCCAGGATGTTCGAGACGTGCACGCTCGCCGTCTTCGGGGAGATGAACAGTTCCTCGGCGATCTGCCGGTTCGTGCTGCCCGTCGCAACCAGGCGGAGCACGTCCCGCTCGCGGCTGGTCAGGCCGAGGGCCTCGACCGGGTCCGCCTGCGGAGCGGCCGGGCGGTGCGCGGGTTCGGCGGCGGTGAGGGGGAGCCGGGCCCGCTGTGCCAGGAGGGCCAGGTCCTCGCGGAGCCGGCGGGCGCCCAGCCGGTCGGCGGTGGCGTAGGCGTCGCGGAGCAGGGCGGCGGCCCGTTCACGGTCGCAGCCGGCCGCCAGGCGGGCCTCGGCGAGCCGGTGGCGGGCGCGGGCCAGCAGGTACGGGCGGTCCAGCGGGGCGGTCGCCTGCACCACCGAGGTCCAGTCGCCGACGGTGTCCCGGCCCTCGGCCCGGCGCAGCTCGGCCCGTAGGTACTCGGCGTGCGCGGCCCACACCGGCACCGGGGTGGCCAGGTTCCGGGCGGCGTCGCGCAGGAGTGCCACGGCGGCTTCGC
This sequence comes from Streptomyces sp. NPDC054883, assembly GCF_053610645.1. Taxonomy (NCBI): domain Bacteria; kingdom Bacillati; phylum Actinomycetota; class Actinomycetes; order Kitasatosporales; family Streptomycetaceae; genus Streptomyces; species Streptomyces sp. NPDC054883. The sequence continues at coordinate 11,338 of NZ_JBSGYT010000046.1, forward strand.
GGCCGGCCTCGGCGACCGGCAGGCCACGGGCGTCGGCTTCCGCGGTGGCAGCGGCGAGGAGCAGCGGCCAGGCGTAACGGTGGTGGCCGAGCGGGAAGCCGGAGGCCATCGCATCGGCGACCTCGGCGCGGACATCGGCGATCCGGCCCTCCCCCGCGGCCAGCCCGACCGCGAGGCGGTACAGCGGTATCCGGTGCTGCGGCTGGGTGTCGTGGGTGCCGAAATGGGCGTGGGCGGCGGCGAGCTGCGTCGCGGCTTCCGTCAACTCCCCGCGCGCCAGCGCCAGGTAGGCCAGGCGGGCGGAGCCGGAGCCGCGCGGGGCGGCGCCCTGGCCGACCCGCAGCGTGCGCCGGGCCGCCTCGGCGGCCTCGTCCCAGCGGCCCAGGCTGTACAGGCTCTCCGCCATGTTCCCCCAGATCCAGGCCTGGATGTCCAGGAGCCGGGCCTTGCCGACGAGTTCCACGCCCTGCTGGGCCAGTTCCACGGCCTCCCGGGACCTTCCCAGACTTTCCAGCTGGGAGCTGAGGTTGATGTGGGCGCGGCCCGCCAGCATGACGTAGCCGAGCGCGGTGGCCCGGTCCTTCACCTCGGTCATCACCGCGAGGCCCCGCTCGCGCTCCCCGGCATCGGCGAGCAGCGAGCCCATGGTGATCCGTGCGTTGAGCTCGATCTCCTCTGCACCGACCATGTGCGCGTACTCGACGGCCCGTTCGGCGGCCGCCAGGTTGCCGGGGCCGGGGTCGTGGAGCATGCCCCAGCCGGCGGCCCGGACCAGGACCTGCGCGTGGACCTGCGACGGCGGCAGCCCCTGGACGAGTTCCTGCGCCTTGGCCAGTTCCTCCCACCCGTCGCCCCGGCCGAGGCTGGCGACCAGGGAGGAGCGCTCGGTCCAGAACCAGGCTGCCCGCAGGGGATCCGGGTCCTCTTCGAGTATCCGCAGCGCCGTTTTGGTGATCTTGAGGGCGCGCTCCCGTTCGCCGCCGAAGCGGGCCGCGACGGTCGCCTCCGCGAGCAGGTCGAGGCGGGCGAGCGGGGTGGTGGCCGGGTCACAGCCGCACGGGGGGTACACGTCGGTGTAGTCCACCGGGCGCAGGGCCTCGCGGACCTCGGCGGGGGCGCTCTCCCACAGGTCCAGGGCGCGCTCCAGCAGCCGGAGCTGCTCGGAGTAGGCGTGTCTGCGGCGGGCGGCCACCGAGGCGGCGAGCACGGCGGGGAGCGCCTTCGCCGGATCGTTGGCGTGGTACCAGTAGGCGGCCATCCGGATGACCCGCTCCTCGGCGCGGACCAGCGAGTCGTCGGCCTCCATCGCCTCGGCGTAGCGCCGGTTGACACGGGCCCGCTCCCCGGGCAGCAGGTCGTCGCTGACGGCCTCGCGCACCAGCGAGTGGCGGAACCGGTAGCCGTCCCCGTCCGGGGTGGCGAGCAGGATGTTGGCTCCGACGGCGGCCCGCAGCGCCTCGATCAGCTCGTCCTCGGTGAGTCCGGCGACGGCCCGCAGCAGCGGGTACTCGACGGTGGAGCCGCCTTCGGCGACGATGCGCACCACGCGCTGGGCCGCGTCGGGCAGCACCTCGACCCGTACCAGCAGCAGGTCGCGCAGCGATTCCGTGAGCCCGGTGCGGCAGCCGCTCGCCCGGGAGGCGACGAGTTCCTCGACGAAGAAGGCGTTGCCGTCCGAGCGCTCGAAGACGGAGTCGACGAAGCCCTCGTCGGGCCGGGCGGCGAGGATCCCGGCGAGCTGGCGGCGTACTTCCGCCCGGTTGAAGCGGGGCAGCTCGATCCGCTGGACGGTACGCAGCCGGTCCAGTTCGGCGAGGAGGGGGCGCAGCGGGTGACGCCGGTGGACGTCGTCCGCCCGGTAGGTGGCGACGACGACGAGCCGGCCGCTGGCGAGTGTCCGGAAGAGGTAGGCGAGGAGGTGCCGGGTGGAGGCGTCGGCCCAGTGCAGGTCCTCCAGGACGAGCACGATGGTGCGCTCGGCGGCGAGCCGCTCCAGCATCCGGGCCGTCAGCTCGAACAGCCGGGCGGTGCTCTCCTCGTCGTGCGGCCCGCGCGGGGTGTCGCCGAGCTCGGGGAGGATCCGGGCCAGTTCGTCCTCCTGGCCGGCGGCCGCGGCGGCCAGCTCGTCGGGGAGCCGGCGGTGCAGGCTGCGCAGGGCGGTCGAGAAGGGGGCGAAGGGCAACCCCTCCGCCCCGATCTCCACGCAGCCTCCGACGGCGACCACCGCGCCCCGGCGGTCCGCCGCCGCCAGGAACTCCTCGGTGAGCCGGGTCTTGCCGACCCCCGCCTCGCCGCCGATGAGCAGGGCTTGCGGCTCTTGTCCGGCGGCGCGCGTCAAAGCGTCCACGAGTACGGCCAGTTCGTCGGCTCGGCCGACGAACACCGGGCTGACAGATCTGGTCTCCACGGCGTCGAGCATCGCACAGGGACCCTGCCCGGCGGCACTCGTTATCGGTGCGCTTCCCATCACGTGTCAGGTGGGCCGCGGTGCCGGGCGGTTCACGCCGCCCGGGTGAAGCGGCTGCGTTGGACCCTCACCGGTGCCCCTTCGGTTTCCTGGCTCCGTGCGGAGGCGGCGCGGCTCGCCTTCTTGGCCTCCCGGACCAGCCGGTACCGGTCGGCCCGGCGGATGAGGTCGGTGTGGTGGGCGGTGGCGATCTCGTAGGCGAACATCTCGTACTCCCTGGTTGCGGCTCTCGGGCACCTCGTTCGGTGTGATCCAAGATTCGCGTCCCAGGGGGTACCGCCACATCGGGCGCATGCCGCATCTACGCGGACCGGGGGGCCTTAGGCGGGGGCTGTCGACGCCTGAGGCGAGGTGAGCGGGGCTGGGGCGGGCGGGCGGGAAGGTAAGGCGGACGCGGCGAGGTAAGGCGGTGCCTAGGCGGGCTGGGCAGGGGCGGTCGGGACGGGGAGGAGGACGTCGAAGTACATGAGCCCGAAGACCAGGATCCCGACGATCCCGAGGGCGACGGCCGCCCAGGCGACGGACCGGACCCAGGTCGGAAGGGTGCGGCCGGGGGCGCCGAACGCCGGACGGGCCAGGACGAAGACGGCGATCAGGAGCGCGATGGTGGCGAGGACGCCGTTGACGAGCGCGGTCGCGTGCCACGGCGCGCTGTAGAGCGCGGCGATCTTCTCGTTGTTGTCGGCAGCGGCACTCAGGTCGAGCTGGTTCGCGAGGTTCTCGCGCTCAGCGGCGACGCGGGAGACCCAGCTGCCGCTGAGGGCTACGGTGCCGAGCGCGGCGGCGACGATCGCACAGGCGGCGGCCCCGACGCCACCGGCGCGCTCGTCGGCCTCGTGGAGCTCGTCGCGCTCGTGGAGCTCGTCGCGCCCGTCGGCCTCCTGGGTCGCGTCGGCCGTGTCCGTCGCGTCGGCCTCGGTGGCCGCCTCCGTCCCGGCGGCGGCGTCCTTGGTGAGGTCGACGGACCGGCCGGCCGGTTCGGCCTCCGCCGGGCCGGCCGTGGTGTCTGCCGCCGTCACGCCCTCGGGGGTGTCGGCGTCGGCGGGGGCGGGGGTCTTGGTGGTCTCCATGCGGGGCACCGTAGGCGGCGTTTCTGAGAGGTTCCTGAGAACCTCCGCCCGTTCGCCCAGGTGGACCGTGGGTCAGGGAGCCCGCCGGCGCCGCTCTCGGCTATCGCGAGGCGCGTTCCGGCCACTCGGAGGCCAGTACCGCCCACACTTCGGTGTCCTGGCGGACGCCCCGGTGCGGGTAGCTCTCCCGCAGCACCGCCTCCCGCGTCATGCCGAGGCGCTCGGCGACCGCGAGGCTCTTGAGGTTGGCGGAGGAGGCGCGCCACTCCGCGCGGTGCATCCCGCGCGCCCGGAAGGCCCAGTCGATGAGGATCCGGCAGGCCGCCGTGACCAGGCCCCGGCCGGCCGCGGCCGGCTCCAGCCAGCAGCCGACCTCGCAGTTGCCGGTCTCCGCCTCGAAGATCCGGAAGAGGACACCCCCGACGAGCGTCCCGTCGACCCGGATCCCGTAGAGCCGGCCGCCGTCGGCGGCCGTCTTCTGCGCGTAGCCGGAGAGGAAGGCTCGGGCCGAGTCGGGGTCCGTGACGAAGTCGGGCAGCTGGATGTGTTCGCCGATGTAGTCGCGGCCGCGGTCCATGTGGGCCAGGAACTCCTCGGCGTGCCAGACCTCCAGCGGGAACAGCTGGGCGTCGTCGGCGAGGTCTATCGAGAACATGCGGCTGTTCCTCCGGATCGGCAGGCCTGGGGGTGAGTGGCTGGTCTTGGTGTTTCACGGTGCGGTCGGCGGGCCGGCGGGTCAGCGGGAGGCCGTGGCGGGTTCGGCGCCGGCCCACTGCGCGGGCAGTGTCGCACGGCCGTGGCACTCGGGCGGCTCGATGCTGATCCGCGGCAGCCGACGGTCCAGCCACCCGGGGAGCCACCAGTTGGCGCCGCCGAGCAGGTGCATGAGCGCGGGGACCAGCAGCGTCCGCAGCACGAAGGCGTCGAGGGCGACGGCGGACGCGAGGGCGATGCCGAACATCGCGATGAGCCTGTCCCCGCTGAGGACGAACCCCAGGAAGACGGAGATCATGATGACGGCCGCCGAGTTGATCACCCGGCTGGTCTCGGCGAGTCCCACCCGGACGGCGCGGCGGTTGTCGCCGGTCTCCAGCCACTCCTCGTATATCCGGCTCACCAGGAAGACCTGGTAGTCCATGGAGAGTCCGAAGAGCACCGACACCATGATCACGGGGAGGAACGGCTCGATCGGGCCCGCGCGGCCCAGGCCCATGAACTCGCTGCCCCAGCCCCACTGGAAGACGCCGATGACGACGCCGAAGGAGGAGGCGACGGCCGCGACGTTCATGGCGGCGGCCTTGACCGGGATGCCGACGGACCGGAAGGCCAGTAGCAGGAGCATGCAGCCGAAGGCGATGACCACCCCGACGAAGAGCGGCAGTTTCCCGATGATCACCTCGGCGAAGGCATCGTAGGAGGCGGTCACGCCACCGACGTGCGCCTCCATCGAGCTGCCCCGCTCGGCGCGCGGGATGACGTCCCGGCGCAGCCTGTCGACCAGGTCGCTGGTGGCGCGGGACTGGGGCGCGTAGTCCGGTACGACGGTCAGGACTGCCGTGTCGCCGCTCCGGTTGAAGACGGGAGGGCCGGTGGAGGCCACGCCCTCGGTCGCGCGCAGCGCGTCGGCGAGCCGGTCCACGGCGATCCGGTCGGTAGCGATCCCGTCTGCAGCGATCGGGTCGGTAGCGATCCGGCCTGGGGCCAGGGGGTTGGCGGCCGGCCGGTCGGGCGCCGGGCGGTTGGCGGCCGGCCGGTCTGCGGCGATCCCGTCTGCGGCGACACCGAGCCGGGCGACGACGGTGAGCGGACCGTTCGTCCCGGGGCCGAAGCCCTCCGCCGGGGTTCCGTCGCGCTCCCGGGCCCCGGTGGGCTTCCCGGCCAGCAGGTCGTACGCCTTGCGGGTGGTGGAAGTGGCCGGGTCGTTGCCCTGGTCGGAGGTGCCGAGGTGCAGGGAGACGGTGGGGAGCGCCAGCACCACCATCACGGCGGCGGCGGCGAGCCCGAGCGGTTTGGGGTGCCGTTCGACGAAGGCGGACCACCGGGCGGCGAAGCCCGCCGGGGCCTCGGGCCGCGGCCCCTCGTCGTCCAGCCTGCGGCGCTCACGGCGCGAAAGGGCGTACGGGCCGATGACGGAGAGCAGGGCGGGCAGCAGGGTGACCGACGCGGCCACGGTGAGGACCACGGTGAGGGAGGCCGCGATCGCGACGCCGTCCAGGAAGTCGAGCCGCAGCACCAGCATGCCGAGCAGCGCGATGCAGACGGTGGCCCCGGCGAAGACCACGGCCCGGCCGGTGGTGGCCACCGCCTGCGCGGCCGCCTCCGCGACGGGGAGTCCGCGGGCGAGGCCCGTGCGGTGCCGGGTGACGAGGAACAGCGCGTAGTCGATCCCGACTCCGAGCCCTACGAGCGTGCCCAGCACCGGGGCGAAGTCGGCGACGGGCATGGCGTGCCCGAGGAGGGTGATGCCGGAATAGGCGGTGCCCACGCCGACCAGGGCGGTGGCGATGGGCAGCAGGCTCGCGGCGGCCGAGCCGAAGGCGAGGAAGAGGACGACGGCCGCGATGACCACGCCGGCGACCTCGGCGTAGTGGCCCCGGGGCGCCTCGGTCAGCCCGATCGCCCGGCCGCCGAGTTCCACCTGGAGGCCGTCCGTCTCGACGGCCGGGTTCTTGGCCGCCGCGACGACCGCCCGGGCCTGGGTCGTGGGTACGGAGTCGGCCTGCTCGTCGAAGGTGACGGTGGCGTAGGCGGTACGGCCGTCGGGGCTGATCTGCGCGGCCGGGCCGGGGCGGGAACCGTACGGGCTGCTCACCGAGCCGACGCCGGGGAGACGGGACACCGCCTGCAGCGCCGCCGTCATCCGCTGCTCGACGGCGGGGGTACGGGCCGTCTGGTGGGCCGGGGTCCGCCAGACGATCGTGTCGGTGTCGCCGCCCTGGCCGTGGAAGCCCTCGCGGAGGAGGGTGGCGGCCCGGCCGGACTCGGTACCGGGTACCTCGTAGTCACTGGAGAACACCGATCCGGCGGCTCCGGCAGCGACTGCCGTCCCGGCGAGGCTGAGCAGCCAGATCAGGACGGTGGCCAGCTGGTGGCGGAGGCACCACCGTGCGATTGCTGCCAACGGACGTGCTCCCTGTGGTTCGGATCTGCACGGGAGACGGCCCGTCGCAAAGAACGCCTGAACGTGTGAAGGCCGGGCGGAGGTTCGTTTCGGATCTGGCGCTACGGTGCTGCGGGTGGTGTTACCGATGGTGTTACGGCCTCCGCTGCGGATGGTGTTACCGACGGTGTTACGACCTCCGCTGCGGATGGCGCGTCTGCCCGGTATCCGGGGACCGAGGGCCAGCGCACCGTGAGGACCACCGTGTCCTCTTCCGCGTACCAGGAGTGGTCGACGCCGCGACCCCAGACGACGTAGTCGCCCTGCTCGGCGAGGACGACGGTGCGGCCGGGGAACTCCAGCCGGAAACGCCCGCTGATCAGCACCTGGAGCGCCGTGCGCTCTTCTCCGGTGACCCACTGCGTCCGCTCGTCGCCCTTGGGGTGGACGCCCCACTTGATCTCCACGTCCTCGCTGTGGCGGGGATCGCCGACGGCCTTGAAGTGCCCGAGCAGCCAGCCGCGGTCGGCGGCGGCATCCGGTGCGGCCTTACCGGTGTAGATGGTGGGGGTGGGCGCGGGGATGGTCGTGGCAGTGGGGGTGGTCGTGGCAGTGGGGGTGGTCGTGGCAGTGGGGGTGGTCGTCGTCGAGTGGTCGGTCACGGGGGGAGGTTAATGCAGTTGTGCGGGCTCAAGGCCGGGTGGTGGGCTGGGCGGATGGCGACAGCGATGGATCTTGACGACCTGGTGAAGGTACGTGCCCTGTACGACGCTGAGATGCGCCGTGCCGCACGGCCCGACTCGGCCCGGGCGCGGGTGGAGCGGGTGGGCGCGGTCGTCCGGCAGACGGCGCCCGGGCTGCGGGGCTGGAACGGCGTGCTCTGGTCGGAGCTGGACGAGGAGAACGCGGACGCGGAGATCGCGGCGCAGATCGCGCACTTCGGGCGGCGGGGGCCGGCCGGGGGGCCGGCGGAATTCGAGTGGAAGCTGTACGACCACGACCGCCCGGCGGACTTGGCGGAGCGACTGCGCGCGGCGGGCTTCGTGCCGGAGCCGCCGGAGACCCTGCTGGTGGCCCGGACGGCCGGGCTCGCCGCGCTGCCGGTGGAACCGCCGGAGGGGATCACCCTGCGGGTGGTGCGGGACGAGGCGGGGGTGGACCTGATGATGGAGGCCCATGCCCGGGCCTTCGGCACCGAGCGCCCCCGCATCCGTGAGCAGATCCTCGGCCTGCTGCGGGAGCGGCCGGATACCGTCGAAGCCGTACTCGCGATGGCGGGCGAAACCCCGGTCAGCGCGGCCCGGATGGAGATGCCCCCGGGCGTCTCCTTCGCCGGCCTGTGGGGCGGCGGTACGGCCCCGGAGTGGCGCGGCCGCGGCATCTACCGCCTCCTGGTCGCGCACCGCGCCCGCCTGGCGGCGCAACGCGGCATCCCGTACCTCCAGGTGGACGCATCGTCCGACAGCCGGCCCATTTTGGAGCGACTGGGGTTCCAGGTACTGGGGGTGACGGTGCCGTACGTGTGGGAGGGGTGAGGGGGTGGGGCGGGGGCTTCGGGGAGCGGGGTCCCCTTGGGCGGTGTGGGGGATGTGCTGGGGGTTTCCCGTCAGTCCACTGTCCTTTCGTGTCGTGCCGGCCCGTCAAGGGCGCTCCTTCGTCGCGTCGCTTCGCGATGGCCTTCGGCCACCCTTGACGGACCGCCCCGCCCCGAAAAGCCAAAGACTGCCGGGAAACCCCCGAAGAACGGCCGGGCCGTTCGGGCTCACGACCCAGCCCCGCCGGCGATGGAAGCGGGGACTCTGCGGCGGAGCCCCAGAACGCCCCGAGCGCAGCAAGGGGGCCCGGCCACGGCGCCGCAGATCGCTACCCGGTTCTCCAGGACAGCGACTGCGGCCCGCCACGGGCTGGACATAGCCGCCAGCGATCGCTACACAGCTGACCTCATCTGGCGTCGAACAGCCCGACATCGGCTGGGCGTAGGGCGCCAGCGATCGCTACCCGGCTGACGGGCGCTGGCGTCGAACAGCCCGTCATCGGCTGCGCGTAGGGCGCCAGCGATCGCTACCTGGCTGACGGGCGCCGGCGTCGAAACCGTCGGCATGTGCCGGGCAAGACCACCGCACGCTCCTGCGGCAGGAACAGACCGCCGGGACGGGTCAGAGGGGGGGTGCGTAGCCCGGGTCCGGGTGCTGGCGAGGGGTCCACCACTCGGTGATTCCCCAGGTCCCGAGCGCGAGCGCGCCCACGGCGGCGAACACCGCGACCCAAGGGCGCTGGCCCCACCGCGTGGTCAGGCTCCAGACCGAGAACGGAACCAGCGTGCAGCCGAGCACGATCAGCGGCAGGTCGACGAAGAGCACGCTCAGGTCACGCGCATGACCCTCGAACCCGCCGTCGATACTGAACGCCGCCCGCGGCGCCCACACCACCATCGCGGTCGCCGCTCCGAGGCCGCCGATGAGGCGGCCGGTCGTTGCCTTCATACCCGCGACAGACGCCCCGGCGCGTCGCACGGTTCCGCCGGCCTGTCAGCTGTTGGTGTTGAGGAAGCCGATGACCACGGCACCCCACCAGCAGACCTGGGACATCAGAGCGGTCGCACCGCCCCAGACCAGCAGCCCGCGCCCGACCTGGCGGGCCGCCGTGAGGCGGCGGCCGAGGAGGCCGGCCTGGAGACCGTTGAGGGTGAGCAGGAAGACCAGGGCGAGCTTGGTCAGGGTCAGCGGGGAACCGAGGTCGGGGTGCAGCATCATCCCGCTCGCGACCAGCCCGCCCAGTCCGGCCCAGATGGGCACGTGGAGCCGGGACGTGGCACCGAGCACTTCGGAGAGGTCGCACCGGCCGGTCGCCCAGAGAAGACCGTGGTAGTCGGCCGAGAGCACCGCACCGAAGCCGAGTACGAGAGAGGCGAGGTGGACGAAGAGCGCGGCGGTGTGCAGGGTCGCATCGGTGTGCACGTGGACCGATACCCACAGCCCCGCTGTCAGCGCCAGCAGTGCGACCAACGCCCCGGCCGCCACGCTCCACCAGGAGTCGTACAGACGTACGGGACGGGACGGCAGAACCGCGGTCGGGGCAGCGGACAGCATGAGAAGACTCCGGGGGCAGGACGGACGCGGACGCGACCAGCAAGGTTAGGTTTACCTAAACAAGGCGAATCGTCAACGCGCCGACCGGCTCAGACCTTGATCCGGCCGGTCACCACGAGGTTGTCGTCCGGGGTGCGCCGGGCGAGGGCGCCGGTGCGGAAGTAGCCGTCAGCGGTGAAGGAGCGTGCGTTGTGGTCGGGCGCCCGGTAGTAGCCGCGCGGGGTGCAGGGACCGCGGACGAGGAGTTCACCGGGCTGCCCGTCGGGTACGTCCTTGCCGTCGGGGCCGACGAGGCGGATCTCGTCGTCGGGTGAGAGCGGGCGGCCCTGCGTGGTGGGCACGGTCTCGTCCGGCCGGGTGAGCACGAGCAGCCCCTCCGCCGTGCCGAAGACCTGCTGCGAACGGCAGCCCAACGCGGGACCCGTCCGCTCGGCGAGCGCACGGTCCCCGGTCGCGCCGCCGAGCTGGACGCCCGGGCGTTGGGAAGCGCGTCGAGCCAGAGCCGGGCGACGGCGGGTACCACCGGCGGAGAGGGTGCCGACGATGCCGGGGCTGCCGAAGGTGAGGTTGGACTCGGCGGCCGCCCGCGCCTGGTAGGCGTAGTCGTTGTGGGTGCGCGGGACGAGCCGGAGCTCCGCGGTGCCGCCGGGCAGGAGGAACGCCACCTGGTCGGCGCGCTGCGCGAGCGGCGGTTCGGGCGCCGCGTCGAGGGCGCCCAGCGAGCTGTACTGGCAGCCCGCCGGGTCCGTCGTGAGACCCCCGTACGGGGACGAGGTGCCCGGCGCCTCATAGGTGAACACCCGCCGCAGGAAAGGCACTCGGGCCGCGATGTCCGCGGCCATCGCGGTGTGGTCGAAGCCGTGGTGCGTCGAGGGGCCGACGTAGCCGACCGCCTGGGTGACCTGCACCATGTGGGACACCTCGGACGCACGGTGCGAGACCGGGCAGAACACGGGGACCAGACCGTGATGACGAACTCGGCACGTTCGGCAGCTGGACCACGACCCGCCGCCCGGGCCGAAGGCCGCGCAGCCGGAGGCCGGCTGCCATGCGGTCGACGCGCCGGTTCAGGGCCGCGTAGGTGAGCCGGTTGGCGCCGTGCACCAGCGCGGTCCGTGGTCCGTGCTCCGTCGAGCATGGGGGGTATTCGCTTCCTTCTGCGCGGCTTCGGTGGCGCCCGGGTGCGTTGCCGGCGCCGGGGCAGTCCAAGCCGTCAACTTCCATGGCGGCAATGGGCTTTCCGACCCATGGGGGCCGGATCCCGTCGGCGGAAAGCCCAATGCGTGCCGCCGCCGGACGGGCCGCAGTCGCCGTGGCGGCCCATTCCCAGCGGATGACGGGCTGGTCGACGCCAGATGAGGTCAGCTGTGTAGCGATCGGTGGCGACTTGTGTCCAGCCCGTGGCGGGCCGCGGACGCCGTGTCGGGGGAGCGCGTAGCGATCTGCGGCGTGGTGGGTGGGCCCCCTCGCTGCGCTCGGGGCTTTCTGGGGCTCCGCCCCAGACCCCGCGCCTCAATCGCCGGCGAGGCTGGATGCGCTGGGCGGTATCGAGGGGCTTGGCGGAGGTAGCCGCTGGATATGGCGGGGCCCCGTAGGGGACATGGCTGTTCAGGGGCTTCGGATCGAGGTCACTGAGGAACCTGCATATGGGACCCGAACGGCCCGGCCGCTCTTCGGGGGCTTCCCGGCAGTCTTTGGCTTTTCGGGGCGGGACGGTCAGTCAAGGGTGGCCGAAGGCCATCGCGAAGCGACGCGAGCGCAGCGAGCGCCCTTGACGGGCCGGCACGACACGAAAGGACAGTGGACTGACGGGAAACCCCCAGCACCTCCCCCACCCCGCCCAAGGGGACCCCGCCCCAGACCCCCCGCACCCCACCAACGCCCCCGCCCAGCGGGACCGCGCCCTGGCCCCGGCGCCCCAGACCCCCGCACCCCACCACCCCCCGCCCAGCGGGACCCCGCCCCCTGGCCCCGCGCACCTCACCAAGCCCGCCTCCCAACCCCCAGCCCCAAAAACCCCTTCCGCCCCCCACCCCCCGCGCCGCAAGATCCGTACATGGAACCCATCGATCCTCCCCTCACCGGCGGCGAGCGCGAGAGCCTCCGCAGCTACCTCGATTACCACCGCGCCATCCTCGCCGGGAAGTGCCGCGACCTCTCCGACGAAGACCTGCGCCGGCAGGCATCGCCGCCCTCGACCCTGTCCCTGCTCGGTCTCGTGCGGCACATGGCCGAGGTCGAGCGGCATTGGTTCCGTCGCACGATCGGTGCCACCGACGTCCCGCACGTATGGTCCGACCGGCATGACTTCCAGGCCGCCTACGACGCCTCCGCCGCCACCCGCGCCGAAGCCTTCGGAGCCTGGGAGGCAGAGGTCGAGCACTCCCGCGCCGTCGAAGCCGCCGCAGAGTCCCTCGACGTCAGGGCGTACGTCGCCAAGTGGGAGGAGGAGGTCTCGCTCAGGTTCGTGATGCTGCACATGATCCACGAGTACGCCCGCCACAACGGCCACGCCGACTTCCTCCGCGAGGCGATCGACGGCACCGTCGGCGACTGAACCCGGCCCGGCTGCGGCTCCCCGCTCCCAGCTCCCCGCTCCCGGCGCCCGGCCCCACCCCCTATAGTTGGCTCGACAGTTAGGACAGCCTTACCTAAGTCACTCACGGGGGAGCCCCAGCATGACCAGCCCGACCGCCGCAGACGGCTCCCCCACCGACTCCACCCCCCATGGCGTCTACCGCGATGCCTGGGGCGTCCCCCACCTCCGCGCCCCCGACCACCTCCGCCTCGCCCACGCCCAGGGCCGCGTCACCGCCCTCGACCGGGCCTGGCAGGTGGAGGTGGAGCGGCACCGCGCCCAGGGTTCGAGCGCCGCGTTCCTCGGGCCCGGGGCCGTCGCCTGGGACCGGTTCGCGCGCCAGGCCCGGCTCGACGACACCGCGCGCGGCTGCCACGAGGCCCTCGACCCGCAGACCTCCGCCTGGGTACGGGCGTACGTCGACGGCGTCAACGAAGCCCTCGCCGCAGGCGCCGCCCGCGACGAGCGGTTCGCGCGCACCGGGCACCGCCCGACCCCCTGGGAGCCCTGGGTACCGCTCTCCATCTGGATCGCCACGCACATCCTCTTCGCCGGCTTCGCCACCAAGCTCTGGCGCGAGCGCGTCGCCCGCGCCCTCGGCGACGACGCCGTCACCCTCTTCGCCACCGACGGCCCCGGCACCGCCGGCAGCAACGGCTGGCTCGTCCCCGGGGAGCGCACCTCCACCGGCGCGGCGATCATCGCCGGCGACCCCCACCGGTTCATCGAGGACCCCGGGGTCTACCAGCAGATACGTCTCTCCTGCCCCGAGTACGACGTCCTCGGCCTCGCCGTCCCCGGCGTCCCCGGCCTCGCCCACTTCGGCCACACCGGCGGCGCCGCGTGGGCCATCACCAACGCCATGGCCGACTACCAGGACCTGTACGTCGAGCAGTTGCGGCCAGCAGCCCACACCGATGGCGCCGACGGCACCGACGGCGCCCCCGTCGAGGCGCTGGGCCCGGACGGTGCCTGGGAGGCCGTCCACCGGCACACCGAGACCATCACGGTCGCCGGCGCCGACCCCGTCACCGTCGAGGTGCTCGAAACCGCACGCGGCCCGGTCATCACCCACAGCGCCACGGCGGAGCAGACCCTTTCCCTGCGCTACCCGCCCCGCGTCCGCCGCGACCTCGGTTTCGCCGCCCTCCCCGCGCTGCTGCGCGCCCGCACCGTCGCCGACATCGACCGCGCCCTCGACGGCTGGGCCGAGCCTGTCAACGTCGTCCACGCCGCCGACACCGAGGGCGGGCTGCTGCACCGCGTCGCCGGAGCCGTCCCGCAGCGCGACCCCGCCAACCGGTTGCGCCCCGTGCCCGCCTGGGACGCGCGGTACGCCTGGCAGGGCTGGGCCGCGACCCCCGCCGAGCCGGTCCGGGGCTTCGCCGTCATGGCGAACGCGCGCGGCATCGCCTCCCCGCTCGGCGTGGAGTTCGCACCCCCGCACCGGGCGAACCGCATCCGCGAGCTGCTCTCCGGCTCGGCCGACTGGTCCCCGCCGGCGATGGCCGACGTACACCGGGACACCCACCTGGCCTCGGCCGAACCGCTGCTGGCCATGCTGCCGGGGCTCGACGGCCTCTCCCCCGACGCGGCGCGGCTGCGCGCACGCCTCCTCGCCTGGGACCGCCACATGGCGGCCGACTCCACCGACGCCACCGCCTTCTCGGCCTTCCGGACCGCGACCGTATGCCGCTTCGCCGCCGACCCGGTCTTCGCCGGCCTGGCCGGCGCGCCCGCCGGCCCCGAGGTGTTCCACCCCTGGCTTTACCTCGTCCCGCGGGTCGGCTACGCCCTGGAAGGCCTGCTGACCACCACGCTCCTCCCCGGGCTGGACCGCGCCGCGCACGTCCGCGCCGCCCTGGAGGAGACGGCGGCCGGGCACACCGCCGACACGCCCTGGTCGGAGGTCCACCGGCTGACCCCGTGGGCGGCGCTCGCGGACCCGGACGCCGAGTGGCCCGGCCTCGGCGGCGACCACGACTGCGTGAACGCCACCTCCTCCGTCCCCGGTCTCACCGACCTCACCGCCCGCGCGTCAGCCGCCCGTTACGTCTGGGACCTGGCCCGGCGCGAGGACAGCCTCTGGGCGGTCCCGCTGGGCGCGGACGGTGTCACCGGCGCTCCCCACCACCGCGATCAGCTCCCCTTCTGGGTGCGCTGCGACCTCCTCCCCGTCGTCACCGACTGGGCCCGCCTCACCAAGGAATCCGTATGACCGCCTCCACCCGGCAGCCCGTGTTCACCCGCTCCGTCGAGGGCTTCGGCACCGTCACCCTCACCCCGCTCGACCCGGCCGCGGACTCCGCCCTGATCCACAGCTGGGTCACCGAGGAGCGGGCCCGTTTCTGGGGCATGGCCGAGGCGAGCCGCGAACTGGTCCGGGAGATCTACGAGGACGTGGACCGCCGCACCACCCACCACGCCTTCCTCGTCCGCCGCGACGGGGTACCGGTCGCGCTGTTCCAGACGTACGACTGCGCCGAGGACCGGATCAGCGAGTGCTACGAGGTGCGGCCCGGCGACGTAGGCATCCACCTGCTGCTCGGTCCGGCCCAGGGCGCGCCGGAGCACGGTTTCAGCGCGGCCCTGGTGGGCGTGTTCACGGCGTACCTGTTCTCCGACGGGGGCGCCCGTCGTGTGGTCGGCGAGCCGGACGTCCGCAACACCAAGGTCATCGCCTTCCTCCGGCGCTCCGGCTTCGTCCTCGGTCCCGAGATCGAGCTGCCCGAGATCGACCTGCCGGAGGTCTGCCTTCCCGCGAAGAAGGCCCGGCTCGTCTTCCTCAACGCGATCCCAGGAACCCGGTGATCAATGCCGCCCACTCGGCCGGCCGTTCGGCGAAGGGGAGGTGGCCGGTGGGGAGTTCCGCGTACCGCGAGCCCGGGAGGGAGTCGGCCAGTTCCCGCTGGAGGCCGAGCGGTACGAGCCCGTCCTCGGTCGTCGCGATGACGAGGGCGGGTACGTCGATCCGCGCGAGGTCGGCGCGCAGATCGGCGCCCTTGATCAGCTCGACGTGATCCCCGCTGCCGGGCGGGACGGCTGCCGCGGTGGCCTGCACCAGCTCTTCGAGCCGCTCGGGGCTGAGCGCCTCCAGCGTCCGCGCACCGAGGGCGAGCGGGGTCAGGAAGCGTGCGAGCGAATCGCTCTCGCCCCGCGCGGCCAACGCCGACCAGAGGTCGGCGACCAGTCCCAGCCGGTTCCCGGCGCGGGCGAAGGTCGCGGTGAGGACGAGCGCGGTGACCCGCTCGGGGTAGCGGGCGGCGAGCCGGATGGCGACGTTGCCGCCGAGCGAGTAGCCGAGCACGGCGAACCGCTCCAGCCCTTCCGCGTCGGCCGCCGCCACCAGCTGATCGGCGAGTACGTCGAGTTCCAGCGGCTCGGTGGCTCGCGGCGTCCCGCCGGTCCCGGGGTAGTCGACCCCGACGACGCTGTACCCGGCGGCCAGCTCGTCCAGGATCGTTCCGAAGTTGGACTCGACGGATCCCCCGCCGCCGTGGGCGAGCAGCAGCCCGGGACCACCGCTCTCCGTGCGGACGGTGCGGGCGTAGGGGGCGGTGACAGGCATGACGGCGGACATGGTGATGACACCTCACAATTTCTGTAGCGGTCGTTACAAATTAAACCGTACCCGGTTTCACTAGCGTTCGCTACGTAAATCGGGAACCGGACCGGCCTCATCTCGGTGGCAAACTCACCGTTCCGATTGACCGTGTGATTCAGGCCACGCCAGACTGCTCCCCACGCAAACCAGTGCCGCTGGGGGGAAATTGACCAGCCAGGATCTGCACATCGGACCGGATTCCGCAGCCGACCGCTATCGGCTGCTCCGGTCCATCGGGCGCGGCGGGGAGGCCGTGCTCTACCTCGCCGAGATCGAGCTCGCGGGTGGCCGTGAACCGGTGGTCGTCAAGGTGCTCGACTCCAAGACGACCATCACGCCCGACGTCTTCGACCGGATCAGCCAGAAGTGGAACGAGCAGGCCGAGCTGCTCCGCTTCGTCCACCGGCCCGGCGTCGTCGGCGTCCGGGAACACTTCGAAGGGCCGCCGATCCACCGCCCCGGGGAGTCCGGGACCCTGACCGGGCGGGCCCTCGTGCTCGTCATGAACCACGTCGACGGGCTCGACCTGCGCGACTGGCGGGCCGAGCGGACCCTCACCAACGCCGCCGAGCGGCGCGAGGTCATGCGCACGCTGGAGCAGCTGGCCGACGTACTGGACTGGCTGCACTCGGGGAAGGCGACCCCGTCCGGGCGGCAGGTCATCCACGGTGACCTCTCCCCCGGCAACGTCATGGTCGACGCCCACGGGCAGGCGACCCTGGTGGACTTCGGCCTGAGCAAGCTCACCGCCGACCACCAGACGGCCGAGGTCTGGTTCACCCCGGGCTATGCGGCTCCCGAGGTCTTCGACGGCAAGCGGACCCCGGGCGCCGACCGGTACGCCTTCGGGGCCATCGCGTACTTCCTGCTGAGCGGGGAGTCGCCGCCCTCATCGCCGGAGCAGCTGGCGCGGGCCATGCAGGCGCTGCCGCAGATCGCGGTGCTGGACGCCGACCAGCGGAGCCGGATCACCGCGATCCACGCCTACGACCCGGCCGAGCGGCCGGTGAGCCTGGCCGGCTGGATGAAGGACGTCCGGCACGCGGTGGTGTCCACGACCAGCTCGACCTCCCAGCGCGCCACGGCCCCGCAGGACGCGGTCCCGCCCAGGCCGGTGGTGGCGCCGGTCGTCCCGCCGCAGCCCGCGAGCCCGCCTCCCGTGCCCGCCGCGGCCGCGCCCGCGTACGCCCTGCACGCCACCCCGCCCCCGGAGCCGACGGACAGCCGACCGGAGAAGAGGAGACGGGCCGGGCTGGTCCTGGGCTCGGTGGCCGCCGTGCTGGTCATCGCCGCGCTCGCGGTGATCGGCGTACAGCTGCTGAACAGGGACGACGACAAGCGGCGGGACCAGACGGCCTCGACCGGCAAGGCGGAGAGCACCGCCTCCGACGAGACCACCCCGCAGGAGACCCCGACGCCCACCCCGTCGGAGAGCGAGAGCACGGAGCCCACGGCCGACCCCACCGCCTCCGGCACCGCGCCGGCGGGCATCGCGGCGAACGTCAAGGCGGCCGATCTGACCGTCATGACGCCCGTATCGGACCTGGGCAACTTCAAGGTCGGCTCGGCGAAGATCAACACCAAGCAGTACGGGGCCGCCTTCATCGCGCAGCCCGACTGCAACGACGAGGCCGTCACGGAGTTCGACCTCAACCGGGAGTGGAAGCACCTGGACTTCACCGCCGGTATCGATGACGGCTCCTTGCAGCAGAAGGGGCGGGTCACCATCTCGCTCGACGGCCGGCCGGCCGCCTTCTCCGAGCTGGTGGAGCTCGGGAAGCCGATCACCAAATCGGTGGACGTGAACGGGGCCCTGCGGCTGCGCGTCAAGGTGGACATGGGCTGCGACAACGGCACCGTGGTGATCGCCGCCCCGCAGCTGACGCGCTGAACCGAAAAGGCGGCCCGCACCGGAGGTTCCGGTGCGGGGCCGCCTTCCCTCGCGGGTCCGCGTACGGGGTCTACTCCGAGACGCCCAGCCGCTCCAGGATGAGCTCCTTGACACGCGCCGCGTCCGCCTGGCCCCGGGTGGTCTTCATGACCGCGCCGACCAGGGCGCCCACCGCGGCGATCTTGCCGCCGCGGATCTTGTCCGCGATGGCGGCGTTGCCCGCGATGGCCTCGTCCACGGCCGCGCCAAGCGCGCCCTCGTCCGAGACGACCTTGAGGCCGCGCTTGTCGACGACCTCGTCCGGGGTGCCCTCGCCGGCGAGGACGCCCTCGATGACCTGGCGGGCCAGCTTGTCGTTGAGCGAGCCCTCGGCGACCAGCGCCGCGACCCGGGCCACCTGCGCCGGGGTGATGGGCAGCTCGTCGACGGAGACGCCCTGCTCGTTGGCGTTGCGGGCCAGCTCGCCCATCCACCACTTGCGCGCGGCCGCCGAGTCGGCGCCGGCCTCGACCGTGGCGACGATGGAGTCCACCGCGCCCGCGTTGAGGATCGACTGCATGTCGTGCTCGCTGACGCCCCACTCCTCGCGGAGCCGGTTGCGGCGCACGCGCGGCATCTCCGGCAGGGTGCCGCGCAGTTCCTCGACCCAGTCGCGGGCCGGGGCGACGGGGACCAGGTCGGGCTCCGGGAAGTACCGGTAGTCCTCGGCGTTGTCCTTGATGCGGCCGGCCGTGGTGGAGCCGTCCTCCTCGTGGAAGTGCCGGGTCTCCTGGATGATCGTGCCGCCGGAGGAGAGGACCGCCGCGTGGCGCTGGATCTCGAAGCGCGCCGCGCGCTCCACGGAGCGCAGGGAGTTGACGTTCTTCGTCTCCGAGCGGGTGCCGAACTTCTCGGTGCCGTTCGGGCGCAGCGACAGGTTCACGTCGCAGCGCATCTGGCCCTTGTCCATCCGGGCCTCGGACACGCCGAGGGCCTTGATGACCTCGCGCAGCTCGGCGACGTACGCCTTCGCGACCTCGGGGGCCCGCTCGCCCGCGCCCTCGATGGGCTTGGTGACGATCTCGATGAGCGGGATGCCGGCGCGGTTGTAGTCCAGCAGGGAGTGGGACGCGCCGTGGATACGGCCGGTGGCGCCGCCGACGTGCAGCGACTTGCCGGTGTCCTCCTCCATGTGGGCGCGCTCGATCTCCACGCGGAAGATCTCGCCGTCCTCCAGCTGGACGTCCAGGAAGCCGTTGAAGGCGATGGGCTCGTCGTACTGGGAGGTCTGGAAGTTCTTCGGCATGTCCGGATAGAAGTAGTTCTTCCGGGCGAAGCGGCACCACTCCGCGATCTCGCAGTTCAGCGCGAGGCCGATCTTGACGGCGGACTCGACGCCGATCGCGTTGACGACCGGGAGCGCGCCGGGCATGCCGAGGCAGACGGGGCAGGTCTGCGAGTTGGGCTCGGCGCCCAGCTCGGTCGAGCAGCCGCAGAACATCTTGGTCTTGGTGCCGAGCTCGACATGGACCTCCAGGCCCATGACGGGGTCGTACGACGCGAGGGCGTCCTCGTACGACAGCAGTTCGGTGACGGTCACAGTGAAACTTCCCTCTCAGCCCAGCAGGACGTCGTCGTCGCCGAGGCGCTTCAGCTCGCGGTACAGGATCGCGAGGCCGGTGACGATGGCGGCGGCGGACACAACGGCGTCGACCAGCTTCAGCGTGTCGTTCTCGGTGCGGGCCTTCCTGGCCTGCTTGATCACGCTGATGGCACCGAAGGCGGTGGTGCCGATCGACAGGTACGTACCGGACTTGGACTTCTTGAAGCCCTTGGCCTTGGACAGTGCGCTACCACTCACAGCGACGGAGCCTCCTCAAGCAGCGGGTGACCCCAGCGCTCCGTGAAGGCGGCCTCGACGGCGGCACCGACCTTGTACAGCCGGTCGTCCTTCATGGCGGGGGCGATGATCTGCAGTCCGACCGGCAGGCCGTCCTCCGGTGCCAGGCCGCAGGGGAGCGACATGGCGGAATTGCCGGCCAGGTTGGTCGGGATGGTGCACAGGTCGGCGAGGTACATCGCCAGGGGGTCGTCGGTGCGCTCGCCGATCGGGAAGGCGGTGGTCGGGGTCGTCGGGGAGACGATCACGTCGACCTGCTCGAAGGACTTCTCGAAGTCCTTCGAGATCAGCGTGCGGACCTTCTGGGCGGAGCCGTAGTACGCGTCGTAGTAGCCGGAGCTGAGCGCGTACGTGCCGAGGATGATGCGGCGCTTGACCTCGTCGCCGAAGCCGGCTTCGCGGGTCAGGGCGGTGACGTCCTCGGCGGACAGGGTGCCGTCGTCGCCGACGCGCAGGCCGTAGCGCAGGCCGTCGAAGCGGGCCAGGTTCGAGGAGGCCTCGGACGGGGCGATCAGGTAGTACGCGGCCATGGCGAGGTCGAAGGACGGGCAGTCCAGCTCGACGATCTCGGCGCCGAGCTCCTTGAGGAGCTCGACCGACTCGTTGAAGCGCTGGACGACACCGGCCTGGTAGCCCTCGCCCGCGAACTGCTTGACCACGCCGACGCGCATGCCGGCGACGGAGCCGTTGCGGGCCGCTTCGACGACCGGCGGGACCGGGGCGTCGATGGAGGTGGAGTCCATCGGGTCGTGGCCGGCGATCACCTCGTGGAGGAGCGCGGCGTCCAGGACCGTACGGGCGCAGGGGCCGCCCTGGTCGAGGGAGGAGGAGAAGGCGACCATGCCGTACCGGGAGACCGAGCCGTACGTGGGCTTCACGCCGACGGTGGCCGTGACGGCGGCGGGCTGGCGGATGGAGCCGCCGGTGTCCGTGCCGATGGCGAGGGGCGCCTGGAAGGCGGCGAGGGCCGCGGCGGAGCCGCCGCCGGAGCCGCCGGGGATGCGGGTGAGGTCCCAGGGGTTGCCGGTGGGGCCGTACGCGCTGTTCTCGGTGGAGGACCCCATGGCGAACTCGTCCATGTTGGTCTTGCCGAGGATGACGACGTCGGCTTCCTTGAGCTTGCGCGTCAGGGTGGCGTCGTAGGGCGGGATCCACCCTTCGAGCATCTTCGAACCGACGGTGGTCGGGATCCCGACGGTCGTGAAGATGTCCTTGAGGGCGAGCGGTACGCCGGCCAGCGGGCCGAGCCTCTCGCCGCGCTCGCGCTTGGCGTCGACGGCGCGGGCCTGGGCCAGGGCGCCTTCGCGGTCGACGTGGAGGAAGGCGTGGACCTTCTCGTCGGTCGCCTCGATGCGGGCCAGGTGGGCCTCGGTGACCTCGACGGCCGTGAGCTCGCCGGAGGCGATCTTCTCGGCGGTCTCGGCGGCGGTGAGCTTGGTGATGATGGTGTCAGCCATGGTTGTTAGTCCTCCCCCAGGATCTGCGGCACCTTGAAACGCTGCTGCTCCTGGGCGGGAGCGCCGGAAAGCGCCTGCTCGGGGGTGAGCGACGGACGGACCTCGTCCGCGCGCATGACGTTGGTCAGCGGCAGCGGGTGGGAGGTCGGCGGGACGTCTTGGTCGGCGACCTCGGATACGCGGGCGACCGCGCCGATGATGTCGTCGAGCTGTCCGGCGAAGTGGTCCAGCTCTTCGGCCTTGAGCTCCAGACGTGCCAGCCGAGCGAGGTGGGCGACCTCCTCGCGCGTGATGCCAGGCATGCAGCGATCCTCTGGGGGTGGTGAGTGTGTAGGTTTCGCTGCCAATCCTATGGGGCGGGGGGCCGGAGCCACTAAACGGTTTGGCGTCCGGGGGGCCCGCGGGCCGCTGCGCGGTGCGGCGCCGGGCGCTGCCCGGGCCCGCGCGGGGCTCCGCCCCGGGCCCTGCGCCGCGATCGCCGGCGGGGCTGGTCTCGCCCCCGAAGCCGGGGTGTGCGGTTGACCGGTGGGGCCCGAAGACCCCGGGGCTCCGCCCCCGACGCCTCGAACGCCGGCGCGGCTGAGCTGCCCGGCGGCCCGTGGGGTGCGCCGGGCCGGTGTTCCCGGCGAAGCCGGCTACCGCCCCGGGCCCTCGGCTCTCCCTACCGGGACGCGCCGGGCAAAACCAGCTCCGCCGGCGCTTGCGGCGCCGGGGTCGGGGCGGAGCCCCGGTGGTCAGGAGGCCTGGGGTTCCTGGCTCGCCGCGGCGGCGAGTTCGGCCGTGATGTCCGCCGGGCGGCGCCAGCCGCGTTCGCCGCGGGCCAGCAGCCAGGCCGTGGCCTCCTGCGGCGGCATCGCGGCGGCGACCAGCCAGCCCTGGACGGCGTCGCAGCCCAGGTCCCGCAGCCGCTCCCAGGTCTCGTCGTCCTCGACGCCCTCGGCGACGACCAGCAGGCCCAGCGAATGCGCGAGGTCCACGGTGCAGCGGACGATCTCGGCGTCCTGGGCGTCCACGGCCAGCCGCGCCACGAACGAGCGGTCGATCTTGAGCTCGCTGACCGGCAGCCGCCGCAGGTGCACCAGCGAGGAGTAGCCGGTGCCGAAGTCGTCCAGGGACATCTTCACCCCGTGGCCGGTCAGCCCGGCCATGGTGTCCGCCGCCCGCTGGGGGTCCTCCAGCAGCACGTGTTCCGTTATCTCCAGCTGGAGGCCGCTCGCCGGGACCCCGTGCCGGGCCAGTCTGGCGGCCACGGCTCCGGCGAAGCCGGGGGTGTGGACGTCGCGCGGTGACACGTTGACGGCGACCGGTACCTCCAGGCCCTGCGCCCGCCAGCGGGCCACTTGGGCGAGGGCCGTCTCCAGGACGTACTCCGTGAGGTGCGGCATGAGGCCGGAGGTCTCCGCGATGGCGATGAACTCGTCCGGGGAGACCCGGCCGCGCTCGGGGTGGACCCAGCGCACGAGCGCTTCGAGGCCGGCCACCTTTCCGTCGAAGCGGACCTTGGGCTGGTAGTGGAGTTCGACCTCGCCCGCGTCGAGCGCCCGCCGGAGGTCTCCGAGGAGGCCGAGCCGGTCGGGCGTGTTGCTGTCGCGCTTGGACTCGTACACCTCGACGCCGGTGCGGTCCCGCTTGGCCTGGTACATGGCGACGTCGGCCCGCCGCAGCAGGCCTTCGGCGTCCAGGGCGTGGTCGGGGAAGACGGCGAGGCCGGCGCTGGCCTCCAGGACGAGGGTGAGGCCGTCCAGGTCGAGCGGCGAGCTGAGCTCGGAGACCAGGTGGCGGGCGACCCGCTGGGCGCTGGTGGTGGAGTCGGCGAGGGGCAGCAGGACGGCGAACTCGTCGCCGCCGAGGCGGGCCGCCTCGGCGTGCGGCGGGAGCGCCTGCCGCAGCCGTTCGGCGATCTGGAGGAGCAGCCGGTCCCCGGCGAGGTGGCCGAGGGTGTCGTTGACGGCGCGGAAGCGGTCCAGGTCGATGAGGACGAGGGCGGAGCGGGTGCCCAAACGTTCAGCCTCGTCCAACGCCGACCAGGTGCGCTCCAGCAGCCACTGCCGGTTGGGCAGACCGGTCAGCGGGTCGCGCAGCTGTTCCTCGGCGCGGGCGCGGGCGATCCACAGGGTGGAGTCCAGTGCGATGAGCGGTACGGCGAACAGCGGCAGCAGTACGGGCTGGTTGCCGGCGACGACGCAGATCAGCGGGGCGATGCCGAGCAGCGCGGCGGCGACCAGGGCCTGCCGCAGCAGGGCGGTGCGGGCGATGGTGGGCAGCCCGGCGCCGCGCGGGGCGAGGGCGAACCACAGCACGGTCCGGGTCACCAGCAGGTAGGCGAGAGCGACCAGGACCACCTCGGGGATCGCCGCCAGGCCCCAGGTGGCGGGCAGCCAGGGGACCTCCACGGTCGGTGTCTCGCCGAAGACCGCCAGTACGAGGGCGCCCGCGCCGATGCCGAGGATGTCGGCGGAGCCGTGCAGCAGGCCCTGGCGCCAGCGGTGGCGGCGGGCGGCCCCGACGAGGGAGACCACCGCCAGCGAGACGAGTCCGGCGGGGACCCATCCGTAGAGGAGGAGCACGCCGAGGGTGAGCGCGGCCCCCGAGCCGGTTCCACCCCACCAGCGGTCGCGGCCGAGTGCCACGAGGTGGCCGACGATGACACCGGTGAGCAGGGCGAGCGCCCAGCCTACCGGGCCCCCGGGGAACAGGGCGTGACGGTCGGTCAGTGAGCTGACAACTCCTGCGGCCAGTACGGCGACGGCCAGGCCGACGACGGCGAAGGGCAGCACGGTGCGCTCTCGCGCGCCGCTCGTGCCCGCCCCGGTGTCGGGCGGGCGGGTGTCCGGTGTCCTGGCGCTCAGGACACCGGGCCGGCCCGTCCGCATGGACGGGGGTTCCCCGCCGAATTCAGGTGACGGGTCGGCGCTTTCGGTGGGTTTCATGCCCGTCCCTCTCACAGCCGGCGATGCCGATGTCACGCGATGGCCCCTGTGTCATGCCATCACGGCTGAGAGTGCATCAGGCAGCCGTGCACGACAGGTGCACCCCTCAACAGTAGGACGCGAGAGGGTCCCAGGGGCAGCGGTCGGCGGTGGTTGCCCGAATGCGACCCAGCCATCCTCATCAGTACGGTATCCGCCGAACGGGTGAGTTTGGACCAGGACATCGGGGTCACCCATCCGATGATCCGACAGCTCACGGCCCTGCCACCAGCCTTGTACCGGCCGTTTGCCACTCGGTCCCGCGCCGGGCGTGCGCCCGCCCGTACGGCCGCACGTCACGCTTCGGTTCGTCTTCGCCGCTGCCCCGGCAGGGGGTTCGTCCGGTTGTTACTCCGCTTCGGTGGCGCCGTCCACCGGGAGGGCTACGGCGCGCGCGGCGTCGGGCCCCTGCTCCAGCAGCACCGCGAATCCCGCGTCGTCGAGGATGGGCAGCTTCAACTGGACGGCCTTGTCGTACTTCGAGCCCGGGTTCTCGCCGACGACGACGAAGGAGGTCTTCTTCGAGACCGAGCCGGTGACCTTGGCGCCCCGGCTCTGCAGGGCCTCCTTGGCGCCGTCGCGGGTGTGGCTCTGCAGGGTGCCGGTGACCACGACGGTCATGCCCTCCAGCGGACGCGGCCCCTCCTGTTCGCCGGAACCCTCCTCCTGCATCCGGACACCGGCTTCGCGCCACTTGCGCAGGATCTCCTGGTGCCAGTCGACGGCGAACCACTCCTTGAGGGAGGCGGCGATGATCGCGCCGACCCCGTCGGTGGCGGCCAGTTCCTCCTCGGTGGCCTGCTCGATGCGCTCGATCGACCGGAACTCGCGGGCCAGGGCTTCGGCCGCGACGGGCCCGACGTGGCGGATGGACAGCCCATTGATGATGCGGGCCAGGGGCCGGTCCTTGGCGGCCTCGATGTTCTGGAGCATCGCCAGGGCGTTCTTCTTCGGTTCGCCCTTCTGGTTGGCGAAGACCCTGACGATCTTCTCCTCGCCCGTCTTCGGGTCCCGCTTGGGCAGTCCGCTGTCCTGGTCGAGCACGTACGCCTTGATGGGCAGCAGGTCCTCGATGGTGAGAGTGAACAGGTCTCCCTCGTCCAGCATCGGCGGGGAGGCCGGCTCCAGCGGTCTGGTCAGCGCGGCCGCGGCGACCTTGCCGAAGTTCTCGATGTCCAGGCACTGCCGGCCGACCAGGTAGAAGAGCCGCTCGCGCAGCTGCGCGGGGCAGGTCTGCCCGTTGGGGCAGCGCAGGTCGATGTCGCCTTCCTTCATCGGCCGCAGCGGCGTGCCGCACTCGGGGCACTCGGCCGGCATCACGAACTCGCGCTCGGTGCCGTCGCGCAGGTCCACGACCGGGCCGAGGATCTCGGGAATGACGTCGCCCGCCTTGCGCAGGACGACGGTGTCGCCGATGAGTACGCCCTTGGCCTTGACGACCTCCTGGTTGTGCAGGGTCGCGAACTCGACCTCAGAGCCGGCCACGGTCACCGGCTCGACCTGGGCGTACGGGGTGACGCGCCCGGTTCGGCCGACGCCGACCTTGATGTCGATCAGCTTGGTGTTGACCTCTTCGGGGGCGTACTTCCAGGCGATGGCCCAGCGCGGGGCGCGCGCGGTGGAGCCGAGCCGCCCCTGCAGCGGGATCTCGTCGAGTTTGACGACCACGCCGTCGATCTCGTGCTCCACGGAGTGCCGGTTCTCGCCGAAGTAGGCGATGAACTCGCGGACCTCTTCGAGCGACGAGACCACCTTGTTGTGCCGGGCGGTCGGCAGGCCCCACTCGCTGAGCAGTCCGTACGCCTGCGAGAGCTTGTCGATGTCGAAGCCCTCGCGGGCGCCGATGCCGTGCACGACCATGTGCAGCGGACGCGTCGCGGTGACCTTCGGGTCCTTCTGGCGCAGCGAACCGGCCGCGGCGTTGCGCGGGTTCGCGAAAGGCTTGTCGCCCGCCTCGACGAGGCGGGCGTTGAGCTCCTCGAACTTCTCCATCGGGAAGAAGACCTCGCCGCGGATCTCCACCAGCTTCGGGATCCGCTCGCCCTTGAGGCGGTCGGGGATCTCGGCGATGGTGCGGACGTTGGGCGTGATGTCCTCGCCGGCGCGGCCGTCGCCGCGGGTTGCGGCGCGGGTGAGGCGGCCGTTCTCGTAGGTGAGGTTGACGGCGAGCCCGTCCACCTTGAGTTCGCACAGGTAGTGGTAGTCGCCGGTGTTCACGTCCCGGGCGACCCGCTCGGCCCAGGTGGCCAGTTCCTCGTCGTCGAAGGCGTTGTCGAGCGAGAGCATGCGCTCGCGGTGCCGGACGGAGGCGAAGTCCGTCTCGTACGCCCCGGCCACCTTCTGGGTGGGCGAGTCGGGGGTGCGCAGCTCCGGGTACTCCTCCTCCAGCGCCTCCAGCGAACGCAGCAGCTGGTCGAACTCGGCGTCACTGACGACCGGCTGGTCGTTCACGTAGTACCGGAAGCGGTGCTCCTCGACCTGCTCGGCGAGCAGAGCGTGCTGTTCGCGCACCGCCGCCGGTACCGTCGTGTCGCTTGCCTGCTTCTGTTCGGCTGCCATGCCGTGTCCTCCCGTGGCCCGTCTCGACCGTCACTCAGGGTTGTCGGCGAGCGACCTCGCCGCTCTGACGCAGTGCGCCTGTGCCGCACGGGCGTAGGCGGGCGAGGCACCCGCCAGACCGCACGACGGGGTGACCACGACGGACTCGGCCAGAGTCCCCGGAGCCAGCCCCAGCCTGCGCCAAAGCTTCCTGACACCCATGACGCTACCGCCCGGGTCTGACAACGGGGTGTCGGTGCCCGGCACCACTCCGGCGAAGAGTTTCAGGCCGTCTTCGACCGCTTCCCCGATGGCGTCGTCCTCGCGCTCGGTGAGCAAGGAGAAATCGAACGAAGCGCCCGTGGCGCCGGCCCGCCGCAGGAGGGCGAAGGGCACCTCGGGGGCGCAGGAGTGGACGATCACCTCTCCGCCCCCGACGGACTCCGTGACGGCGAACAGCTCGCGCAGCGTGCCCTCGACCACCTGCCGGTCGACCGCCCGGTAGGTGCGGTAGCCGCTCGCGGAACGGACCCGGCCGAGCAGCACGGCGGTCAGCGACGGCTCGTCGAACTGGAGCACGATGTCGGCGCCGGGCACCCGCCTGCGTACGTCGGCGAGGTGCTCGCGCAGGCCTTCGGCGAGGGATCCGGCGAGGTCACGGCAGGCACCGGCGTCCTGGAGCATCGCCTCGCCGCCGTGCAGTTCCAGGGCGGCGGCCAGGGTCCACGGCCCGACGGCCTGGACCTTGAGCTTGCCCCGGTAGCCCTGGGTGAACTCCTCCAGGGCGTCGAGGTCCTCCCCGAGCCAGGACCGGGAGCGCTTGGTGTCGCGGCCGGGGCGGTCGCTGATGCGCCAGCCGCTGGGTTCGACGTGGGCGTACATGTCCACGAGCAGCCCCAGGGTGCGGCCGATCATGTCCGCGCCGGGCCCGCGGGCGGGCAGTTCGGGGAGGTACGGGAAGTCCTCGAAGGAGCCGGTGGCGGTCCTGGCGGCTTCGCGGGCGTCGCCGCCGGGCAGCGAGCCGACGCCGGTGGCGTTCGCGGTCATCGGCCGGGCCTCACGGACAGGTCGTAGACCTCGGCGTCGCGGGGCAGGTCGACGGCCATGACGATGGTGGTGGCCACCGACTCGGGGTCGATCCAGGCGGCGGGGTCGTACTCCTTGCCCTCCTGCGAGTGCACCTTGGCCTGCATGGGGCTGGCGGTGCGGCCGGGGTAGACGGAGGTGACGCGGATGCCGTGCGGCTTCTCCTCGGCGCGCAGGGAGTCGGCGAGGGCCTTGAGGCCGTGCTTGGAGGCGGCGTAGGCGCTCCAGTCCGCGTGCGCGTTGAGTCCGGCGCCGGAGTTCACGAAGACGACCGTGGCGTGCGAGGCGCGCAGGGTGGGCAGCAGCAGGCGGGTCACCTCGGCGGGGGCGATGAGGTTGACGTTGAGCTGCTGGTGCCAGGTCTTGGGGCGCAGGTCCCCGACCGGTCCGAGGTCGACGATGCCGGCGATGTGCAGGAGGGAGTCGATCCGCTCGGGGATCGCCTGCTTGGAGAACGCCCAGGAGAGCCGGTCGGGGTCGGCGAGGTCACCGACGAGTGCGCGGGCGCCGGGGTAGCGGTCGGTGAGCTGCCTGGCGCGGCCGGCGTCGCGGGCGAGCAGGACGAGGTCGTCGCCGCGCGCGTGGAGGCGGGCGGCGACGGCGGCGCCGATGCCGGATCCGGCACCGGTGATCAGGTGAGTAGCCATGTGGCCATGCTCGCACCCCGGAGGGAGCCGTCGTCCTCGCCGGGGTCCGCCGGGGGGGGCCGCCCGGTCAGAGGCCGGCGCCCTCGCGCAGGCCGGCGGCGGTCTTGCGGGCGTCGTAGCCCGGCGGGACGCCGTCGACCAGGATGATCTCGCCGGGGATGTGGCGGGTGCGGAGCGGGATGAGGGCCTGGTAGGCGGGGGACGCGTACCAGGCGCGGGCCCGCTCGATGTCCGGGAAGCCGATCACGACGAGCGTGCCGGGGAACGTGCCTTCCATGACCTCGACCTGCGCCCCGTGGACGAGGAAGCGGCCGTCGAAGGGATCCATGGTGGCCTGGATCTCCTCGATGTAGCGCAGGATCTCCTCGTTCATGGTCTCGGGACGTATGTGGCCGATGGCGTACGCGGTCATGGCTCTTTCCCCTCTCGGCCGCCCCGGTGGTCCGGGCCGTTGGCTCGATCCTGCCAAGCCGCGGCCGGTACGGCGATTACCTCCGAGGTCATGCCTCCATGAGGACCGGGCGGTAGGTGCGCCGGTAGGCGATCGGGGAGATGCCCAGGGTGGCCCGCATGTGCTGGCGCAGGGAGTTGGCGGAGCCGAAGCCGGAGCGGTGGGCGACGAGGTCGACGGGCAGGTCGCTGGATTCCAGCAACTGCCGGGCCAGGTCGAGGCGCTGGCCGGTGAGCCACTGGACGGGGGTCATGCCGACCTCGTCGCGGAAGCGCCGGGTGAAGGTGCGCAGGCTCATCCTCGCGTGCGCGGCCAGCTCGGCGAGGGTGAGCGGCTGGGCGAGCCGCTCCAGGGCCCAGGCCCGGGTGGCGGTGGTGGTGGCGACGGTGGGTTCCGGCACCGGCCGGTCGATGTACTGCGCCTGTCCGCCGTCGCGCCACGGGGGTACGACGCACAGTCGCGCGGCCCGGTTGGCGACGGCGGTGCCGTGGTCGGCGCGCACCAGGTAGAGGCAGAGGTCGATGCCGGCGGCGACCCCGGCGGAGGTGAGGATGTCGCCGTCGTCGATGAACAGCACGTCCTCGTCGAGCTTGACGCGCGGGAAGGCCCGCTGGAACGCGGGGGCGTGCACCCAGTGGGTGGTGGCGGGCCGGCCGTCGAGCAGTCCGGCGGCGGCGAGCACCTCGGAGCCGGTGCAGATGGACACGATGCGGGTGCCGGGGCGGATGGCCGCGAGCGCGTCGGCGAGGGCGTCCGGCAGGGGTTCGCCGCGCAGCAGTCCGGGCATCGCGTGGGTCGGCGGGACGATCACGGTGTCGGCCGTGGCGAGGGCCTCGGGGCCCGCGCCGACGCCGACGGTGAAGCCCGCGTCGCTGGCGACGGGGAGGCCGTCCGCGGTGCAGACGGTGACCTCGTAGAGGGCGCCGCCGTCCTCGGTCAGGGCGTTGCCGAAGACGCGGGACGGCATGCCGAGCTCGAAGGGGGCCACGCCGTCGAGGGCGAGTACGGCTACACGGTGCATGGCCAGATTCTGTCACATGGTGGCCGTCCGGCCACCACCACGCGGGCCCCCGAGCGGCCAAGCTGGCGCCATCGGCCGGGAAAACCGGCACAGAGCGCAACCGAGGAGACATTCATGCGTGCCGTCGTCGTCAGCCAGTGGGGTGGACCCGAGGTTCTCACCGAGGTCGAGGCCGAGCGGCCCGAGCCGGGTCTGAACGAGATCCTCGTACGGGTCCACGCGGCCGGTGTGAACCCCGTCGACTTCAAGACCCGGGCCTCCGGCGCCCTGATCGACTGGGCCGAGGTCCCGGCGGTCGGCTGGGACGTCTCGGGCACCGTCGAGGCGGTCGGGCCGGGCGTGACGGTGTACCGCCCGGGCGACGAGGTGTACGGGATGCCGCACTTCCCGCGCCAGGCCGGCGCCTACGCCGAGTACGTGACCGGCCCGGCGCGCCACTTCGCGCCCAAGCCGGCCTCGCTCGACCACGTACAGGCGGCCGCGCTGCCGCTGGCGGCGCTGACCGCCTGGCAGGCACTGGTGGACACGGCCGGGCTGCGCGCCGGACAGCGGGTCCTGGTGCACGCGGCGGCCGGCGGGGTCGGCCACCTGGCCGTGCAGATCGCCAAGGCCCGCGGCGCGTACGTGATCGGCACCGCGAGCGCCGGCAAGCACGAGCTGCTGCGCGACCTCGGCGCCGACGAGGTGATCGACTACCGGTCCACCGCCTTCGAGGACGCCGTCTCCGATGTGGACGTCGTGCTCGACGCGGTCGGCGGGGACCACGGGCAGCGCTCGCTGAAGGTACTCAAGCAGGGCGGACACCTGATCACCCTGCCGGGCCCGGACGGCCTCCCGGAGGACCCGGAGGGCGTGCACGCCGCCTGGATGCTCGTGGAGCCGGACCACCGCGGCCTGCTGGAGATCGCCGCGCTCGTCGAGGCGGGCGAGCTCCGCGTGGTGGTCGACACGGTGCTGCCGCTGGAGCAGGCGGCCAAGGCCCACGAGATCGGCGAGCAGGGCCGGACCACCGGCAAGATCGT
This sequence comes from Streptomyces sp. NPDC054883, assembly GCF_053610645.1. Classification (NCBI taxonomy): domain Bacteria; kingdom Bacillati; phylum Actinomycetota; class Actinomycetes; order Kitasatosporales; family Streptomycetaceae; genus Streptomyces; species Streptomyces sp. NPDC054883. Next base: position 42,207 of record NZ_JBSGYT010000046.1, read on the forward strand.
CCTGACGGTGGCCTGAGCAGCCGGCCGAGCCGGTCCGGCGGGCCGCACACCGAGCGGCGGCCCGAGCCGGCTCAGACGCCCGCGGCGGCCCGGGCGGTGGTGGCGATGGTGGCGGAGCCGACCACGCGCGTGCCGTCGTAGAGCACGATCGCCTGGCCGGGGGCCACGCCGCGCACCGGCTCCGTGAAGGAGACGCGCAGCTCGTCGTCCACGACCTCGGCGAAGACCTCGGTCTCGCCGCCGTGGGCGCGCAGCTGCGCGGTGTACGTCCCCGGGGCGGCCGGGGTGGAGCCGCACCAGCGGGGGCGGATGGCGGTGAGGGCACTGACGTCGAGGGCCTCGACGGGGCCGACGGTCACGGTGTTGTTCACCGGCGAGATGTCCAGGACGTAGCGCGGCTTGCCGTCGGCGGCCGGGTGCCCGATGCGCAGGCCCTTGCGCTGGCCGATGGTGAAGCCGAAGGCGCCCTCGTGACTGCCGATCTTCTCGCCGGTCGCGCCGTCCACGATGTCGCCCTCGGCCTTGCCCAGCCGGCTCGCGAGGAAGCCCTGGGTGTCGCCGTCGGCGATGAAGCAGATGTCGTGGCTGTCGGGCTTCTTCGCGACGGCCAGGCCCCGGCGCTCGGCCTCCGCGCGGATCTCGTCCTTGGTGGTGAGGGTGTCGCCGAGCGGGAAGAGGGCGTGGGCCAGCTGCTTCTCGTCGAGGACGCCGAGGACGTACGACTGATCCTTGGCCATGTCGGAGGCGCGGTGCAGCTCGCGGGTCCCGTCCTCGTTCAGCACGACGGTGGCGTAGTGGCCGGTGCACACGGCGTCGAAGCCAAGGGCGAGGGCCTTGTCGAGCAGCGCCGCGAACTTGATCTTCTCGTTGCAGCGCAGGCAGGGGTTCGGGGTGCGCCCGGCCTCGTACTCGGAGATGAAGTCCTCCACGACGTCCTCGCGGAAGCGCTCGGCGAGGTCCCAGACGTAGAAGGGGATGCCGATGACGTCGGCGGCGCGCCGGGCGTCGCGGGAGTCCTCGATGGTGCAGCAGCCGCGGGCACCGGTCCGGAAGGACTGCGGGTTCGCGGAGAGCGCGAGGTGGACGCCGGTCACGTCGTGCCCGGCTTCGACCGCGCGGGCGGCGGCGACGGCGGAGTCCACGCCGCCGGACATGGCGGCCAGGACGCGAAGTGGGCGGGCGGTGCGCGGCAGGTTCTCAGTCATAGCACCGTCCAGAGTACGGGGGAACCGGGCGGGGTCCCAGCGCGTTCTGGGATACGGGGGGTGGATCACATGGGGAGCGGGGACGGGAGCGGGCCCGGGAACAAGGGCCGGGGCAGGACCCGCCGGGCGGTGCTGTTCGGCGGGCTGGGGCTCTTCGCGGTCGCGGCGGTCGCCGGGCGGGAGGAGCTCGCCCGGGCGCGGTGGCTGGTGCCGGGGGTGTCCAAGCCGCGCGAGGAGGGAGAGCTGGACCACGCGGGCGCGAGCTGGACGGCGGCCTCGCCGGCGAACTGGCGGATGGCGGACCGGCCGGACGACTACCGGGTGGACCGGATAGTCGTCCATGTCACACAGGGCAGTTTCGAAACCTCGGTGGACGCCTTCAAGAACCCCTGGCACAAGGCGTCGGCGCACTACATAGTCCGCCAGGACGGACATGTGGAGCAGATGGTCCGCGAGCTTGACGTGGCCTTCCACTCCGGCAGCCGCTCGATGAACGAGCGCAGCGTCGGCATCGAGCACGAGGGCTTCGTCGACCGCCCGCAGGACTTCACGGACGCCATGTACGCGGCGTCCGCCCGGCTGGCGGCGGACGTCTGCCGTCGGTACGGCATACCCGTCGACCGCAAGCACATCCTGGGCCACTCGGAGGTCCCGGGCACCGACCACACCGATCCCGGCCCCCTGTGGGACTGGGACCGGTACCTGCGCATGGTCGGCGAGGCCCTGCGGGAGGAGACGGCCAGGCCTAGCTGAGGCCTGCCGTGCGGGCGCGGGCCACGGCGGGACCGATGGCGGCGGCCACGGCGCTGATGTCCTCCTTGGTGGAGGTGTGGCCGAGGGAGAACCGCAGGGTGCCGCGGGCCAGCTCGGGATCGGTGCCGGTGGCGAGCAGGACGTGGCTGGGCTGGGCCACGCCCGCGGTGCAGGCGGATCCGGTGGAGCATTCGATGCCCTGGGCGTCGAGGAGGAGCAGCAGGGAGTCGCCCTCGCAGCCGGGGAAGCTGAAGTGGGCGTTGGCGGGGAGCCGCTGGGCGGGGTCTCCGCCGAGGACGGCGTCCGGCACTTCCCGCAGCACGGCGGTGATCAGCTCGTCGCGCAGGGCGCCGATCCGGGCGGCGAATTCCTCGCGCCGCTCGGCGGCGAGGACGGCGGCGACCGCGAAGGCGGCGATGGCGGGCACGTCGAGGGTGCCGGAACGGACGTGCCGCTCCTGGCCTCCGCCGTGCAGGACGGGTACGGGGCTCTGGTCGCGGCCGAGCAGCAGCGCGCCGATGCCGTAGGGGCCGCCGACCTTGTGGCCGCTGACCGTCATGGCGGCGAGGCCGCTGTCGCCGAAGCGGACGTCGAGCTGCCCGAGGGCCTGGACCGCGTCGGAGTGCATGGGGATCCCGAACTCGGCGGCGATGGCGGCCAGTTCGCGGACCGGCAGGACGGTGCCGATCTCGTTGTTGGCCCACATGACCGTGGCGAGGGCGATGTCGTCGGGGTTGCGTTCCACCGCTTCCCGGAAGGCCTCGGGGTGTACCCGCCCGTACCGGTCCACGGGCAGGTACTCGACGCGGGCGCCCTCGTGCTCGGCGAGCCAGTGGACGGCGTCGAGGACGGCGTGGTGCTCGACGGGGCTGGCGAGGACGCGGGTGCGGGCGGGGTCCTGGCCGCGGCGGGCCCAGTAGAGGCCCTTGACGGCGAGGTTGTCGGCCTCGGTGCCGCCGGCGGTGAAGACCACCTCGCTCGGGCGCGCGCCGAGGGCTTCGGCGAGTGCCTCGCGCGCCTCCTCGACGGTGCGGCGGGCGCGGCGGCCGGCGGCGTGCAGGGAGGACGCGTTACCTGTGGCGGCGAACTGCGCGGTCATCGCCGCAGCCGCCTCCGGCAGCATCGGCGTGGTTGCGGCGTGATCGAGGTAGGCCATGATCCCCCGATTCTACGAGCCCCCCGCCACCCCCGACCCCTCCGGCCCCCGAGCCGCCCCGCGACCCGCCCTTCCACCGTTCCGCGGGCCGCCAGGCCGCCAGGCGCTCCGCCCGAGCTGCCGCGCCCCCGCCCCCCTGGCGGGCCCTCTCGCGGGGCCGGCCATGCCTGGTGTCACGCGACGGGTACACCTCGGGTACGGCCACCGCCGGACGGAGTCCGGTGCAGCGGCCCGAAGCCCGGGAGGCCCTCCAGGGCCGAGCGGCGCGAGAGCCGCGTCAAGAAGCGGCGCGCGGGGCGCGGGCCAGTTGGCGGGACTGGGCCACCAGGCGGTCCGCCGAGTCCCACACCTCGGCGTCTTCCTCCAGGAAGCCGCCGGCCAGGTTGCGCGTGGTGATGGCGACCCGCAGCGGTCCCGGCGCCGGGCGGTGGCGGATGTGCGCGGTGAGCTCGACGGTCGGGGTCCAGCCCATCAGGCCGAGGTCGAACGCGGTCGGCGGCAGTGCGTCCACCGCGAGCAGCAGGGACAGCGGGTCCGCGGCACGGCCGTCGGCCAGCTCGAACCAGGCCCGCATCTCGCCCTTGCCGGACGGCGCGCCGACGGCCCAGCCGGCCGTCGCCGGGTCCAGCCGCAGCCGCAGCCGGTCGACGATCTCGGAGCTGCCCGGGATCGGCGCCGGACCGGCTTCCGTGCCGAGGCAGTCCTCGTACGCCGGGATGGCCGGGGGCCGGGCCGTGGTGTGGACGGAGTCGGGGAGCGAGTCGAGGTCGCCGTAGGAGGCGAGGACCCGGATGCGCTCGATCTCCGCGCCGCTCTCGTCGTACTGGAAGAGCGAGGCCTGCCCGGTGGAGAGGGTGCGGCCGGTCCGGACCACCTCGGTGCGGATCACGGCGGGGCCGGGCACGGAGGAGGTCAGGTAGTGGGCGGAGACGGTGAACGGGTCCGGGTGCGGCAGCGCCGCCGCCAGTGCCCGGCCGACCAGGGCCAGCAGGTATCCGCCGTTGACGGCACTGATGATCGTCCAGCCCGCCGAGAGTTCCGTGTCGTACACGCCGGGCTCGCCCGCGCGCGGGGCGATGGCGGTGTCGCGGTCGAACTCGCTGTCTCCGATGGCCGCCTGGGCCGCTGTGTGTGACATGGGGCGACCGTACACCGGCAAGCTACTAAGCGGTAGCTTTGTTCTGCTACGGCCCCGTCACGGCTCTTCGGTCACGCCGGAGCGGCGGTTCCAGGCCAGCGGCGCCCGCCAGTGGTAGCGGATCGCGAGCAGCCGGAGCACGAAGGCGGTGATGATGGCGATGCCCGTGGTGACCCCGTTGAGCACGTCGAAGCCGATGAACAGGGCCACCATCGAGGCTCCGACCACGGCCGGGACCGCGTACATCTCCCGGTCGCGCAGCAGCGACGGCACTTCGTTGGCGAGCACGTCGCGCATGACGCCGCCGCCGACCGCAGTGGCCAGGCCCAGCGCGGCCGACGCGGTCAGCCCCAGCCCGTACTCGTAGGCCTTGGTGGTGCCCGAGACGCAGAACAGCCCGAGTCCGGCGGCGTCGAAGACGTTGATGGCGCGGTTGATCCGCTGGACCTCGGGGTGCAGGAAGAAGACGATCGCGGCGGCGACCAGGGGGGTCAGGAAGAAGCTGAGCTCACCGAACGCGGCCGGCGGGACGGCGCCGATCACCAGGTCGCGCAGCAGTCCCCCGCCGAGCGCGGTGACGAGCGCGAGCACGCAGATGCCGAAGACGTCGAAGTTCTTGCGGACGGCGAGCAGCGCGCCGGCGGTGGCGAAGACAAAAATGCCCGCGAGGTCCAGGGCGTGCTGGACCTCCGGCGGGAAGAGATCGTGGGACACGCCCCCATTGTGCGGGCTTTCGGCGGCGGCCCCGACAAAGACCCCGGCCCCGGCTCGGCGGCGACGGAACCCGCGGCCCTGACGGCCCCCGGCCCCGGCACCCCGCCGTGACGGGGCCCCCGGGCGTGGCCACCCCGGGACCCCGGCACCGCATCCGCCCCCGGCCGTCCGCACCGGGGGGGACACACCTCCGGCTAGACGGTGGGCGTCTCCACCGCTTCCGCCGCGCCCGGCAGGGCCTTGTCGCCCGGCGCCTGGTCGGGGGCGTTCTCCGGGTGGTGGCAGGCGACCTGGTGCCCGGTCTTGAGGGCGACCAGCGGCGGCTCCTGCGTCGAGCAGAGCTCCGTCGCCTTCCAGCAGCGGGTGTGGAACCGGCAGCCGCTCGGCGGGGAGATGGGCGAGGGCACGTCTCCCTTGAGCAGGATGCGGCCGCTCTTCGCGCCGCGCCGCCTCGGGTCCGGCACCGGCACGGCCGACATCAGCGCGGTCGTGTACGGGTGCATCGGCGCCTCGTACAGCGACTTGCGGTCCGCCAGCTCGACGATCTTGCCGAGGTACATCACCGCGATCCGGTCGGAGACGTGCCGGATGACCGACAGGTCGTGCGCGATGATCACGTAGGTCAGGCCGAGCTCCTCCTGGAGGTCGTCCAGCAGGTTCACCACCTGGGCCTGGATCGAGACGTCCAGCGCCGACACCGGCTCGTCCGCGACGACCAGCTTCGGCTTGAGGGCCAGCGCCCGGGCGATGCCGATGCGCTGGCGCTGGCCGCCGGAGAACTCGTGCGGGTAGCGGTTGTAGTGCTCGGGGTTGAGGCCCACCAGCGACAGCAGTCGCTGCACCTCCGCCTTGACGCCGCCCTCGGGGGTGACCTTCTGGAGCTTGAAGGGGGCTCCGACGATCGTGCCGACCGTGTGGCGGGGGTTCAGCGAGCCGTACGGGTCCTGGAAGATCATCTGGACGTCACGGCGCAGCGGCCGCATACCGCCCACCCCGAGGTGGGTGATGTCCCGGCCCTCGAACTCCACCTTGCCGCCGCTCGGTTCGAGCAGCCGCGTGATCAGCCGGCCCATCGTGGACTTGCCGCAGCCGGACTCGCCGACGACGCCGAGGGTCTCGCCCCGGCGGACGTCGAAGTCGATTCCGTCGACGGCCTTGACCGCTCCGGCCTGGCGGCGCAGCAGCCCCTTGTTGATGGGGAAGTGCTTGACCAGGCCGGTCACCTTGAGGAGTGGCTCCTCGGCGCCGGAGGCCTGCGGCGCAACCGTCTGCGCGGCTGTCCGCGCACCTGCCTGCGCGCCCGTCTCGTTCATGTCGCTCACAGCTTCGGCGCAATCTCTTCGGTCCAGATCCGGGTCCGCTCCTCCTGCGACATGTGGCAGGCGGACCAGTGCCGGCTGTCGTCCTGGGTCAGCTCGGGGCGCTGGGTGCGGGTGATGCCGCCCTTGGGTACGTCGGCGTAAGGGCACCGGGGGTTGAAGGCGCAGCCGCTCGGGATGTTGATGAGGCTGGGCGGGGAGCCCTTGACCGGGATCAGGCGCTCGGTCTGGTCGCGGTCGATGCGCGGCATGGAGCCGAGCAGACCCCAGGTGTAGGGGTGGCGGGGCTCGTAGAAGACCTTTTCGGCGGTGCCGCGCTCGACGCACCGGCCGCCGTACATCACGAGGATGTCGTCGGCCATCTCGGCGACCACGCCGAGGTCGTGCGTGATCATGATGACGGCGGAGCCGAACTCCTTCTGGAGGTCGCGGATCAGGTCCAGGATCTGCGCCTGGACGGTGACGTCCAGGGCGGTCGTGGGCTCGTCCGCGATGAGCAGTTCGGGGTTGTTGACCAGCGCCATCGCGATCATCGCGCGCTGACGCATGCCGCCGGAGAACTCGTGGGGGTAGGCGTCCACCCGCCGGTGGGGTTCCGGGATGCCCACGCGGTCGAGCATCTCGACGGCCCGGGTGCGGGCCGCCTTCTTGTCGACGTCGTTGTGGGTCCGGTACGCCTCGACGATCTGCTTGCCGACCGAGTAGTACGGGTGCATCGCGGACAGCGGGTCCTGGAAGACCATCGCCATCTTCCGGCCGCGGAGCTTGCGCACGTGGTCGGCGTCCGCCCGGACCAGGTCCTCGCCGTCGAGCACGACCTCGCCGGAGATGTGCGGGCGGCTGCGGGCCTGGCCGGTGCGGTGCAGGCCCATGATGGCCAGCGAGGTGACCGACTTGCCCGAGCCGGACTCGCCGACGATGCCGAGCGTCTTGCCGCGTTCGAGGTCGAAGGAGAGTCCGTCGACGGACTTGACCAGCCCGTCGTCGGTCGGGAAGTGGACCTGGAGGTCGCGTACGGACAGGAAGGACGACGCCGCGGCGCGGGATCCGGGCTTCGCCTGCTCGGGTACGAACACGGGTCCGCCGGAGCTGGAGGGGTTGTCGGTCACGTCAGCCTCACGCGCGGGTCGATGACGGCGTACAGCAGGTCCACGATCAGGTTGGCCAGGACCACGAACAGCGCGGCGAGCAGGGTCACGCCCATGATGACGGGCAGGTCGCCCTGGCTGATGGCGGCGACGGCCGCCGTTCCCAGCCCCTGGAAGTTGAAGGTCGTCTCGGTGAGGACGGCGCCGCCGAGGAGACCGCCGAGGTCGAGGCCGAACATCGTGACGACCGGGGTGAGGGTGGAGCGGAGGGCGTGCTTGCGGATGACCACGCCCTCCTTGAGACCCTTCGCGCGGGCCGTGCGGATGTAGTCCTCGCCGAGGACCTCCAGCATGGTGGCGCGGGTGATGCGGGCGTAGGTGGCGGCGAACAGGAAGGCCAGGGTGACCCAGGGCAGGATCAGGCTGTTGAGCCAGGCCAGTGGATCCTCGGTCAGGGGTTTGTAGTTGGACACGTCCAGCCAGCCGAGGCCGTAGACGAAGATCGCGGGGGCCACCATGCCGGTGAAGAAGATCGGCAGGGAGACGCCGGCGAGCGCTCCGATCATCACGGTCCGGTCGATGGCGGTCCTGCGTTTGAGCGCGGAGACCACTCCGGTTGCCACACCGGCGATCACCCAGATCACGGCCGCGCCGAGGGCGAGCGAGAGGGTGACCGGCATGCGGTCGAGCATGGTCTCCCAGACGGGGGCCTCGCTCTTGAAGGAGTAGCCGAAGCACGGCGCCGCACAGTGCGTGACCTCGGTGCCGGCGTCGTAGTCGCGGCCGACGAAGATGCCCTTGAGGAACACCCAGTACTGCTCGGAGATGGGCTTGTCGAAGCCCATCTTCACGCGGATGCCCGCCAGGGCGGTCGGGTTGGTCTCGCGGCCGGCGTACATGAGCGCGGGATCGCTGCCGGTCAGTTTCGGGACCGCGAAGAAGATGCCGAAGGTGACCACGGAGACCACCAGCAGCGTGGCGGCGACGTTGAACAGCCGCCGTATGAGGTAGACGAGCACTGCAGTCGGCCGCCCGGGGCGGGCGGTCGCCGCCCCTCGTGGGGACGACGACCGCCGCCTGCGGCCTTCACCTGCCCTTCGGACTAGCGCACGTGCGGTGAAGGCACTTACTTACGTACTTGCTGACCTGCTGGTGTCCGGCGGCCGCCTCGCGGGACCGCCGGACGGTCGGGCGACTGGGCGCCGACTACTGGCTGCCGTGCCCGGGGGCTACTTGGCGACGCCGACGACCGCGAGGTCGATCTTGCCCAGGGAGTCGTTGAAGTAGACGTTCGTCAGACGCGGGTTGTGGTAGACCAGCGCCTTGTCGAAGTTGATCGGCAGGTAGAGCGCCTTCTCCATGATCTTCTTGTTGATGTCGGTGTAGAACGGCGCGGCGGCGTCCGGCGTGGGGGCGGCGGCGGCCTTGTCGAACAGCCCGTTGACCTCGGGGTCGTCGAGCATCGTGTAGTTGTTGTTGCCGGTCTGGGCGATGAACGAACCGTCGACCAGCGGCTGGAGGAAGCCCGCGCCGGAGTTGTAGTCGGCGCCCCAGCCCATGACGATGATTCCGTAGTTCTTCTTCTTCACGTTCTCGGGCGAACCGATGGTGGAGGAGGAGAGCTTGCCGTCGTACTGGTCGATCGTCGCCTTGATGCCGACCTTGGCGAGCGCGGCCTGGAGGGACTCGGCGGACTTGACCTCGGGGGCCTTGTTGTTGCGGACCGCGATGGTGGTCTCGAACCCGTCGGGCTTGCCGCACGCCTTGAGGGCGGCCTTCGCCTTGTCCTCCTGCGGCTTGCCCGCGGTCAGGTTCCACGGGTCGTAGGACTTGTCGGCGCCGGGGACACCGGGCGGCAGCATGTTCGCGCCGAGGTCACCGCTGGTCGGGCCGCCGCGGGCGTTCTGCAGCGACTTCGGGTCGGCCGCGTAGATGACGGCCTTGCGGCACTCGACGTTGTCGAACGGCGCGACCGTCTGCGGGAAGGCGAAGTAGCGGATGTAGCCCGTGAACGGGTTGTCCGCGTTCTTCTTGAGGTTCGCGTCCTTGAGGATCTTGTTCTTCGCGGCCTGCTGGACTCCGGTGCCGTCGACGGCGAGGTCGATGTCGCCCGAGAGCAGGCGCTGGTCCATGTCGTCCGGGTTGGTGGTGACCGTGAAGGTGACCTTGTCCGGCAGACCCTTGCGGACCGTGTCGGTCTTCGAGTCCCAGTTCTCGTTGCGGACGAAGGTCGCGCCCTTGCCGGAGGCGAAGCTCTCGACCTTGTACGGGCCGGTGGAGACGGGCTTGTTGGTGTACGTGGCACCCGTGTCCTTGCCCGCCGGGACGGGCGAGGAGGACGGCATGGCGAGCAGGTACTTGAAGTCGGAGTTCGCGCTCGCCAGGTTGAAGACGATCGTGTGGTCGTCCGGCGTCTGGACGGACTTCAGGCCCATCTTGTCGGGGTCGGTGTCCTTGTAGGGACCCTCGTACTTCTGGCCCTGGTCGAGCTGGTCGATCAGGTAGGTGGGACCGCCGGCCAGCACGTCCTGCGCGAAGACGCGCTCGATGCCGTACTTGAAGTCCTTCGAGGTGATCGGCGCGCCGTCCTCGAACTTCACGCCGTCCTTGATCTTGACCGTGTACGTCTTGCCGTCGTTGCTCAGGACCGGCTCGCCCTCGGCGAGGTCCGGGACCAGCTTGGTGCCCGCGGCGCCCGGCTTGCTGTCGTACGCGTAGAGCTGGCGTATGAAGAGGCGCTGCATGTTCCACACGAAGCCGTAGTAGGCACGCGCCGGGTCGAGGAAGTCGACGTCCTGGGGGGACCAGAGCTTGAGCTCGCCGCCCTTGGCGTCGGAGGCGTTCACGACACCGGTGGCAGCACCGCTGTAGCCCTTGTCGCCCTTGTCGCCCTCCGCCTTCTTGGTGTCGTCGCCACCGCACGCGGCGGTCAGCGACAGGGCGGCGATCACGGCGGTGATCGCGAGTGCCTGCTTTCTGCGGATCACGGTTGTCCAACCTCCATAGGTGGGTGAATCGAAAGAGCGGTTCAGCTGCCCTTGGGGTCGAGTGCGTCGCGCAGCCCGTCCCCGAAGAGGTTGAACGCCAGGACGGTGATGAAGATCGTGATACCGGGGACCACCATGTACATGGGGTCGTCCTGGTAGATGGGGATGGCGTCGGACAGCATCTTTCCCCAGGAGGCGGTGGGCGGCTTGACGCCGGCGCCGAGGAAGCTGAGGGCCGCTTCCGTCAGGATGTTGGTCGGGATGATCAGCGTCGAGTAGACGAGGATCGGCGCGACCAGGTTCGGCAGCAGTTCCTTGATCAGGATGTACCCGCGGCCCGCGCCGAGGCTGCGGGCCGCCTCCACGTACTCGCGCTCCCGCAGGGACATCGTCTGGCCCCGGACGATGCGGCCGATGTAGGGCCAGCCGAAGAAGCCGATCACGAGGATCAGCACCGCCATGCGGACGCTCGAACCCTCCAGCCCCAGAAGGCTGTTGGGCACGACGGAGACGAGCGCGATGGTGAACAGCAGCTGCGGGAAGGCCAGCAGCAGGTCCATCAGGCGGCTGATGAGGCCGTCGACCCAGCCGCCGAGGAAGCCGGCGAGCGCGCCCAGCAGGCTGCCGACGATGACCGAGACGAAGGCCGCCAGGAAGGCGACGATCAAGGAGATGCGGGCGCCGTAGACGATCCGGCTGAACACGTCGCGGCCGTTGGTGGGTTCGACGCCCAGCAGGAAGTCGGAACTCGCGCCGCCGAACGAACCGATCGGCGTGCCGAGGTCGGGATCGATCAGGTCCTCGTGGAACTCGTTGGGCGGGTGGCCCAGCAGGCTCACGATCTGCGGTGCGAAGACCGCCACCAGGATCAGGAAGATCACGACCACGCCGCCGGTCAGCGCGACCTTGTCGCGCTTGAGCCGCATCCAGGCGATGCGGCCGGGCGAGCGGCCTTCGATGGCCTTGGCAGGGACGTCGGCTACGGACACGGGTGCGGGCGTCTCCGCGCTCGTGTCGTGCAGTGGTGCCGTCATCGTGGTGGGGACCCCTCTCGGCCGACGGGTGTGCCGGCCCATGCCCGCCGCTGTGGCGGCGTTGGTGCGGAGTGGCGCTCGGAGTGCGTGGGACACGCTGAACGCGTGTGAGGTGCAGGAAGTGCGGGAAGTGCTGCGGGAACCGCGGCACGGGACCACGGGTGCGGAACACGTGCCGAGCCGGGTACGGGAGGACTGAGCGGCTCTTGGGTGGGGAGTCTTCATCGGGCGCTCGACCAGCCGCCAGACCCGCAGTTGAATGGATGCGCAACCGTGATCTGACGCCCCGATTCCCGTTATCCGGACTTCGCTCACACCTGAGCGGAGCAAGACCGTCCGTTCGGTACGCAAACGGACATGTGCCCCAACTCGCAAGAGGGGTGCGCTTTTCCGGGCCACAACAGCGGCGGAATCCGGACAAGACGAAGGCCGCCGGGAACGCTGGGTTCCGGCGGCCTCGAAATGGCTCGTTATCGCTGTCTCAAAACACGGGCAGGTTGCGGAAGGGCCCCTTCCGGTGCGGCGGGGCCCGGGCAGGGCTCAGTAGGAGGGGGCCTGGCCCTCGCGGTCGTAGAACGGACGGGTCTGCGAGCGCAGCCACATCGCCACCGGATCGTGCTCGTCCGCGAGCGCGACGGTGCAGACCGGTACGCCCTCGGGGACCGCCCCGACCGACTGCCGCATCATCTCGCGTACGGATTCCAGCGCGGGCGCGGAGGCGTCGTACAGGTCCAGCCCCACCGCCAGGTAGGCCGACCCCAGCGACGGCTGCACCCAGGCGCGGCGGAGCGAGCGGACGGCGGGCGTACGGTGCGCGTGCTGGGTCAGCAGCCCGTAGAACTGCGGGAGCTCCAGGGCCGGCTCGGACAGCCGCAGCGGACCGGCCGGCATCCGGTCGAGGCCGGTCGCGATCCGGCGCAGGTCCGCCCAGGGGAGGCCGAGGCCGCCGCCCTGGGCGTGCGGGTTGAGCCACAGCCCCCAGCGGTCCGGGTACAGGGCGCGGGCGATGTCGCGGCCGGTGACCACCTCGTAGCCACGGTTCCAGCCGCTGGCGGCCAGCTCCTGCGGGGAGGTCACGCAGGGCGCGTAGCCCAGGCCGTCGACCTCCATGCCGCCGTACTGGGCGTCCGGGGACCCCGGCTGCCCCTGCCAGAGCAGCATCCACAGGCGGCCCTCGGCGAGGGCGTGCAGGAGCGACTCGTAGCTCTCATAGCGCCCGGGAGTCACCTGGCGCAGCATGTGCTCGACCTGTCCGGCCGCGGCCGTGCCTGACGCACTCACCCGGTACCCCTCTTCGTCCGCCCGTCATCCACGCGTATCGGCCCCAGCTTAAGCGGCCCTAGGGAAGGTAGAAGGGGCGTACGCGCTCACGGATGTGGTCGACCACCGGGTCCTGGGCGGCGTCGAGGAGGATCAACTGCACGGGCCAGGGCGGCGGTACGCGGGTCAGGGCCCGGCCGAGGGCCTCCAGCGGGGCGTCCCGCGCCTCGGGATCCCATCCCATCAACTGGACACCGATGTACAGCTGGGGCGCCCCGCCCTCGACGCTGGCGAGGCAGCGGTGGGCGGCGGCGACCACGCCGATGGCGCGGAACTCCTCGGAGGCGGCGGCGAGGAAGTCGACCGGGTCGTCCTGCCAGTCGGGCTCGAAGAGGCGGACCCGGCCGCCGGCGGCGGGGCCGTCGAGGGGGGTGCGGCCGGTGCGGCAGAGTTCCGCGACGGCGGGCGGGGGGAGCGGTACGCCGACGGCGCCCTCGGGGTTGAGGGCGATGCCGAGCTGCGGGGGCAGGCCGCGGGCGAACTCGACGGCGGGGGCGACGGCGAAGTCCATGGCGGGGCCGGCGCAGACGCGGAACTGGGCCTCGGAGGTGTAGACGGGGACGTAGGCGTCGCCGCCGATGAGCATGGTCGGGAGGTTGAGGGCGGTGTGCTCGGGGCTGCCGCCGGCGGGCAGCGGCACCCAGACGTGGCTGCGGCCGAGCACCTCCAGGATCCTGGCCCCGGCGTCGGCCTGCCCCAGGGCCGCGCCGAGCACGTGCTCCAGCTCGTTGTCGGGCCACCCGCCGCCGTGCATCTGCCGCCTCCGCCACTCGCTCCGCGCTCCTACGCTGACCCTATTCCGTCCCCCCGGCCCCCCACACCCGGGGTCGGCCCCCCGGGCAAACCAGCCCCGCGCAACCCGGCCGCGCCGGCGGCCGGACTTGGCCGGCGCCTCGAACGCCCGCGGGGCGGGGAGTGCGGCCCGTCGGGGCCGTCAGGGGAAGTGGATCCGGGTGACCGCGGCAGCGGAGGGGCGGTCGAGGAGGGTGACCGACGCGCACCCCGCCGGCGGCCGGCCCGCTTCCGCCGCGCGGAGCAGCCGGCCCACCGCCGCCCGGTGGCGGGTGAACGCGTACGCCGACACCCGCCGGCCCCGCTCCGCCTGCCCGGCCAGCGCCTCCTCCGCGGTGGTGTCCAGCAGCACCAGGTGCAGCGCCCGGCCGCGCCGCCGCGCCGCCCCCGCCAGGAGCCACCGCACCCACGCCTGGCTGCCGCAGTCGTGCACCACCACCGACGCCCCCGACCGCACCACCCGCCACAGGCCCCAGTAGTGCGCCGCCCGCACCGCCGGCCGGTACGCGGCGTACGGCAGCGCCCCCCGCATCCGCCGCTCCCACCGCTCCCGCGTGTCCTGCGAGTCGATCGCGCCCACCCCCGCGGCCCGCTTGATCAGCGTGCTCTTGCCGCCCCCGGGCAGGCCGGACACCACCACGATGTCCCCCTCGGCGAAGCCGAGCCACCTCGGCCCCCGGCCCCCCGCCCCCCGCAGGTCCCGCACCTGTCCCGCCGGCGCGGCCGCCCGCCGCTGCACCGGAACGCCCTCAAGGGCCCCCGTCAAAGCCGGCATACCGAACCTCCGCACAGTGATCGCCTCCCCCGAACCGGACCCCAGGCCCCCGGGCCCGTGCCCACTGAATGTAAAGGGACGGTAATCCGGTCCGCCCGGTTCCGCCGCGCCCGCTGGAGCCCCGCTCGGCCCCGCACGGACTTTCGAGCCCGCCCGCCCACACCCGCCCGCCTCGTGCAATGATGTGCGCCATCTGGACACCAACTGCATACCGGCCGCTTGAATCCGCGCGGGAGAGTCCCGGCAGGCCGCAAGGCCGTGCCCGGGCGCCGAAGGAGCAAGTTCCTCCCTTGAATCTCTCAGGCCCCGTACCGCGTGGATGAGGCAGATCTGAAAAGCGGGCTGCTCGACAGCTCCACCCAAGGTGCAAGCCGATGACGCGCCCGCCCGGTGCGGGAACTCTCGGCGAACCTCTCAGGTTCCGATGACAGATGGGGAGGATCGTCCTCGTCATGTCATGCCCTGGGACCCGGGAGCCACACCCATGAGCACTGCCCCCCGCCTGACCGCGCTCGACGCGCTGCACCGCTCGCTCGGTGCGACCATGACCGACTTCGCGGGCTGGGACATGCCGCTGCGCTACGCCAGTGAGCGCGACGAGCACAACGCCGTGCGCACGAAGGCCGGTCTCTTCGACCTGTCCCACATGGGCGAGATCACCCTGACCGGCCCCGAGGCGGTCAAGGCCCTGGACCACGCGCTGGTCGGCAACATCTCCACCGTCGGCGTCGGCCGCGCCCGCTACACGCACATCTGCCAGGAGGACGGCGGGATCATCGACGACCTGATCGTCTACCGCCTCGGCGAGCACGAGTTCATGGTCGTCGCGAACGCCTCCAACGCGCAGATCGTCCTGGACGCCCTGACCGAGCGCGCCGCCGGTTTCGACACCGAGGTCCGCGACGACCGTGACGCGTACGCGCTGATCGCCGTCCAGGGTCCGGAGTCCCCCGGCATCCTGGGTTCCCTCACCGACGCCGACCTGGACGGGCTCAAGTACTACGCCGGCCTGCCCGGCACGGTCGCCGGCGTGCCCGCGCTGATCGCGCGTACGGGCTACACCGGCGAGGACGGCTTCGAGCTGTTCGTCGCCCCCGAGCACGCCGTGGAGCTGTGGCAGGCGCTGACGAAGGCCGGCGAGGGCGTCGGTCTGGTCCCGGCGGGGCTCTCCTGCCGGGACACGCTGCGCCTGGAGGCGGGCATGCCGCTGTACGGGCACGAGCTGACCACCGCCCTGACCCCGTTCGACGCGGGGCTGGGCCGGGTCGTGAAGTTCGAGAAGGAGGGCGACTTCGTCGGCCGCGCCGCCCTGGAGGCCGCCGCCGAGCGCGCCGCCACGAACCCGCCGCGCAAGCTGGTCGGCCTGATCGCCGAGGGCCGCCGGGTCCCGCGCGCCGGTTTCCCGGTCGTCGCGAACGGCGAGGTCATCGGCGAGGTGACCTCCGGCGCCCCGTCGCCGACGCTCGGCAAGCCGATCGCGATGGCGTACGTGGACGCGGCGCACGCCGCGCCCGGCACCTCCGGCGTCGGCGTGGACATTCGCGGTACGCATGAGCCGTACGAGGTCGTGGCCCTGCCGTTCTACAAGCGGCAGAAGTAGTCCCGCTCCGGCCCCGTACCGCGTCACCGCCGTACGGAGGTCCGTACGGCGCCGTCCCAGTACCCAAGACCACCGTTCGCATCCACTCCCCCGCATCCAGGAGAATCAGGTCATGAGCAACCCCCAGCAGCTGCGTTACAGCAAGGAGCACGAGTGGCTGTCGGACGCCGAGGGCGGCGTCTCGACGGTCGGCATCACGGAGTTCGCGGCCAACGCGCTCGGTGACGTCGTCTACGCCCAGCTCCCCGCGGTCGGCGACACGGTGACCGCGGGTGAGACCTGCGGCGAGCTGGAGTCGACCAAGTCGGTCAGCGACCTGTACTCCCCCGTCACCGGTGAGGTCGTCGAGGCCAACCAGGACGTCGTGGACGACCCTTCGCTGGTGAACTCGGCCCCGTTCGAGGGTGGCTGGCTCTTCAAGGTGCGCGTCACGGAGGAGCCGGCCGACCTGCTCTCCAACGACGAGTACGCCAAGCTCACCGCCGGTAACTGACCCCAGGGGATCCTGATGTCCGTACTGAACACCCCTCTCCACGAACTCGACCCCGACGTCGCCGCCGCCGTCGACGCCGAGCTCGTCCGCCAGCAGTCGACCCTGGAAATGATCGCGTCGGAGAACTTCGCTCCGGTCGCCGTCATGGAGGCCCAGGGCTCGGTCCTGACCAACAAGTACGCCGAGGGCTACCCCGGCCGCCGCTACTACGGCGGCTGCGAGCACGTCGACGTGGTCGAGCAGATCGCGATCGACCGGATCAAGGCGCTCTTCGGCGCCGAGGCCGCGAACGTGCAGCCGCACTCCGGTGCCCAGGCGAACGCCGCCGCGATGTTCGCGCTGCTCAAGCCGGGTGACACCATCATGGGTCTGAACCTGGCCCACGGCGGTCACCTGACCCACGGCATGAAGATCAACTTCTCCGGCAAGCTCTACAACGTGGTCCCGTACCACGTCGACGAGACCGGCGAGGTCGACATGGCCGAGGTCGAGCGCCTCGCCAAGGAGTCCAAGCCGAAGCTGATCGTCGCCGGCTGGTCCGCGTACCCGCGCCAGCTGGACTTCGCCGCCTTCCGCCGCATCGCGGACGAGGTCGGCGCGTACCTGATGGTCGACATGGCGCACTTCGCCGGTCTGGTCGCAGCGGGTCTGCACCCGAACCCGGTCCCGCACGCCCACGTCGTCACCACCACCACGCACAAGACCCTCGGCGGTCCGCGCGGCGGTGTCATCCTGTCGACGCAGGAGCTGGCGAAGAAGATCAACTCCGCGGTCTTCCCCGGTCAGCAGGGTGGTCCGCTGGAGCACGTGATCGCGGCCAAGGCCGTCTCCTTCAAGGTCGCCGCCTCGCCCGAGTTCAAGGAGCGCCAGGAGCGCACCCTGGAGGGTGCGAAGATCCTCGCCGCGCGACTGGTCCAGGACGACGTCAAGGCCGTGGGCGTGGACGTCCTGACCGGCGGCACCGACGTGCACCTGGTCCTGGTCGACCTGCGCAACTCGGAGCTGGACGGCCAGCAGGCCGAGGACCGCCTCCACGAGGTCGGCATCACGGTCAACCGCAACGCCATCCCGAACGACCCGCGGCCGCCGATGGTCACCTCGGGTCTGCGGATCGGCACGCCGGCCCTGGCGACCCGCGGTTTCGACACCGAGGCCTTCACCGAGGTAGCCGAGATCATCGCGCAGGCGCTCAAGCCGGAGTACGACAGCGAGTCCCTCAAGGCGCGCGTCTCCGCGCTCGCGGCGAAGTTCCCGCTGTACCCGACGCTCTGACGCGGCCGGGCGGGGCCCGGTGCCTGTTCCCACAGGCCCGGGCCCCTTTTCACGCCTGATCGCCCCTTGCGTGGCGGACCCGGATGTGAGCCGACGCACACCCCGGCTTCCCCTTGTGGCCCTTCCGGGCAGGGGGGTCGTTCACCTCGTCGCGTTAAGCTCGGCTGTCGGACAAAATCCGAACAAACCTCCCTGATCACCTCCGGCTGATCAACCCGCTCTCCTGTGCCCCTCTCCCACCCCACGAGCAGACAAGGGAGTCTCGCCACCGTGGCCATCTCCGTCTTCGATCTCTTCTCCATCGGCATCGGTCCCTCCTCATCCCACACGGTCGGCCCCATGCGGGCGGCACGCATGTTCGTGACCCGCCTGAAGAAGGACGGTGTCCTCGCCCAGACGGCTTCCGTCCGCGCGGAGCTCTTCGGCTCGCTCGGCGCGACCGGCCACGGCCACGGCACCCCCAAGGCGGTCCTGCTCGGCCTGGAGGGCCACTCGCCCCGCACGGTCGACGTGGAGAACGCCGACGCCGAGGTCGAGCGCATCCGCCAGAGCGGCCGGCTGCGCCTGATGGGCGCCGAGATAGGCGAAGCCCACGAGATCGCCTTCGACGAGCCGAGCCAGCTCATCCTGCACCGCCGCCGGTCGCTGCCCTACCACGCGAACGGCATGACGCTCTTCGCGTACGACGCCGCCGGCGCCCCGCTGCTGGAGAAGACGTACTACTCGGTCGGCGGCGGTTTCGTCGTGGACGAGGACGCGGTCGGCGAGGACCGGATCAAGCTCGACGACACGGTCTTGAAGCACCCGTTCCGCAGCGGCGACGAGATGCTGCGCCTCACCCGCGAGACGGGCCTGTCGATCTCCGCCCTGATGCTGGAGAACGAGAAGGCCTGGCGCACCGAGGAGGAGATCCGCGAGGGCCTCCTGGAGATCTGGCGCGTGATGCAGGCCTGCGTGGCGCGCGGCATGTCCCGCGAGGGCATCCTCCCGGGCGGCCTGCGCGTCAAGCGCCGCGCCGCGACCACCGCCCGCAAGCTGCGCTCCGAGGGCGACCCGCAGGCGCTCTCGATGGAGTGGATCACGCTCTACGCGATGGCCGTGAACGAGGAGAACGCGGCGGGCGGCCGGGTGGTCACCGCCCCGACGAACGGCGCGGCGGGCATCATCCCGGCGGTGCTGCACTACTACATGAACTTCGTGCCGGGCGCCGACGAGGACGGCGTGGTGCGGTTCCTCCTCGCGGCGAGCGCGATCGGCATGCTGTTCAAGGAGAACGCCTCGATCTCCGGCGCCGAGGTCGGCTGCCAGGGCGAGGTCGGCTCGGCCTGTTCGATGGCGGCCGGCGCCCTCGCCGAGGTCCTGGGCGGCTCCCCGGAGCAGGTCGAGAACGCCGCCGAGATCGGCATGGAACACAACCTCGGCCTCACCTGCGACCCGGTCGGCGGCCTGGTCCAGATCCCGTGCATCGAGCGCAACGGCATGGCGGCGGTCAAGGCCGTCACCGCGGCCCGGATGGCGATGCGCGGCGACGGCTCCCACAAGGTCTCCCTGGACAAGGTCATCAAGACCATGAAGGAGACCGGCGCCGACATGAAGGTGAAATACAAGGAGACCGCCCGCGGCGGCCTCGCGGTCAACGTCATCGAGTGCTGAGCCGGCGCCGCTGACGGCGGCCGGGGAACCGGCGGGAGGGCCGGGCGCGCGTGCGCACC
>NZ_JBSGYT010000047.1:0-59409 GCF_053610645.1 Streptomyces sp. NPDC054883
CCCCGATCCGGGCCCGGCCGGGGCGGGTCCGCGGCTTTTTTGGCCGGTTCGGGAACTCCCGGCAGGATTCGTACATCAGCACTAGTGGGTCAGTAATCGGGATGCCCGATGCCCCACCCACCCCGTTCAGCGTTCGGAGCGAAGTCCGTGCCTCAGCACCCGCAGGGCCCGCGGCCCCACGAGACGACCGGCGGCCGCGCGCCCAGGCGGTCCCGTCGCGCGATGTGGACCAGCGCCGGCCTCGCGGTCGCGCTGATCGCCGGGGGCGGCGGCTTCGCCGCCTGGAAGGCCGAGTGGTTCTCCGGCAACGGCCGGGCCGTCTCCTTCGGCAAGACCGCCCCGACCGCCGACGCGAAGGCGCCGCGGAGCCCGGAGCAGCGGGCCCCGTCGGCCCCGCCGCGGCCCACCGGGGACCCGGACGTCCTCATGGAGACCGGCCCGCGGTCCGACTTCAAGCAGACCGCCAAGCTGGACGACGGCACCGTCATCGCCAAGACGCGCCTCGCCGGCGCCAAATCCGGCTTCGAAGGCGACGTCTGGGTCTGGACGCCCAAGGAGTACAGCGACCCGAAGTACGCCAAGAGCGCCTTCCCGGTCCTGATCTCGCTGCCCGGAGGCAACGGCTTCCCGGCCAACTACTGGTCCGACCGCAGCCTCGGCCTCCAGAAGGCCGTCGAGGAAGGCGTCGCGGCCGGGACCAGCCTGCCGTTCATCCTGATCATGCCGGTGCTCAACCCGGACAACAAGTACTACTACGACGGCTCGGACATCCCCGGCCGGCCCAAGATGGGCACCTGGCTCGCCGAGGACGTCCCGGACTTCACCCGCGCCAACTTCCGTACGTACAAGTCCCGTGACGGCTGGGCCTTCATGGGCTCCTCCTCGGGCGGCTTCGTCGGCATGAAGCAGGTCCTCCAGCACCCGGACCGGTTCAAGGCCGTGATCGCCAGTGGCGGTGAGATCGTTCCCGACTCCCCGCTCTGGAAGGGCCACCAGACCGAGATGGACGAGAACAACCCGGAAAAGCTCGCCAAGAGGCTGATCGACGGCAAGGGCCCGGACGTCTACATCAACTTCCAGGTCGGTACGAAGGAGACCGGCAAGGACCGGATGCTCAAGTTCCAGCGCGAGTACGGCACCGGCCCCGTCAAGACGACCATCCACGACATCCAGAACGGTGAACACAACGGCTGGCATTACGTCCGGGGGATGAAGGAAAGTTCCCTGGAGTGGATCAGCAAGGTGCTGAAGGGCCCCGTGCCCGCCGCCGGCTGACGAGCCGCCGCACCGCCCCCGGCGTGCGCGAACGGCCGACGGTCCGGTCCCCGGGCCGGTACGCCGACCCGTACGCCGGGCACCACGTGGGCCCGCCGTCGCGCGGGGGCGCCCGTCCCCCGCGTGGCTCTCACCACGTCGCACCCGTCCCAGGCAACCCATAGCGTCGTTCACACCTCTGTAAGGGGTGTAAGGGGGACCAATCGGTCCGACCCGCGCTCGCGCAGGGCGCCGGAGAAGGAACGGGACAACGATCCGTGCAGCAAGACCAGCAAGGCGACGGCAGCCCGACGACCAAGACCACCGGCCGCCGCCGTCTGATCCTCCTCAGCGGCGGCCTCGCCCTCGCCCTCGCCGCCGGGGGCGGCGCGGCCGCGTACGAGACCGGCTTCTTCTCGGGCGTCGGCGAACCGGTCGCCTTCGGCAAGACCCAGGAGACCGCCGCGGCCGCCGTGGAGATGCCCCGGGGCGTCCGCATGCCCACGGGCCCGAGGGCCGCGTTCGTCCGCGCCGCCCGGCTGCCCGACGGCACCCAGATCGCCAGGACCACCCTGACCGGGGCGAAGTCCGGCTTCACCGGTGACGTATGGGTGTGGGTGCCGAAGGAGTACGACGAGCCGAGGTACGCCAAGAGCGCCTTCCCGGTCCTGATCTCGCTGCCCGGCGGCCGCGGCTACCCCACCAACTACTGGGGGACCGGCCCCGGCCTCGGGCTCCAGCAGGCCGTGGCCGACGGCGCGAAGGCCGGCACCAGCCTGCCGTTCATCCTGGTCATGCCGGTGATCAACGCCGACACCAAGCACCACTTCGACGGCTCGGACATCCCCGGCCGGCCCAAGATGGGCACCTGGATGGCCGATGACGTCCCCGATTTCGCCAAGGCCAATTTCCGCACCTTCACCTCCCGCGACGGCTGGGCCTTCATGGGCTCCTCCTCGGGCGGCTTCGGCGCCTTCAAGCACGTCCTCAAATACCCCGACCGGTTCAAGGCCGTGATCGCGAGCGGTGTGGACATCGTCCCCGACTCCCCGCTGTGGAAGGGCCACCAGAGGGAGATGGACGCGAACAACCCGGAGAAGCTGGCCGCCAAGCTGATCGAAGCGGGCGGCCCGGACGTCTACGTCAGCTTCCAGATCGGCACCAAGGAGAGCGGCCGCGACCTGGCCGAGGGCTTCATGAGGGAGTACGGGAAGGGCCCCGTGCACACCCGGCTCCAGGTGATCCAGGATGGCGAGCACAATGGCAAGTCCTACGTGCGGGGCATGAGGGAGGGTTCCTTGGAGTGGATCAGCAAGGTGATGCTCGGGCCGACCCCCGACCCCGACGTGCCGTGAGCCCGCCGGTGAAGGGACGCGCCGTCATCGGTGCGCTGGCCGCCGCCGGGATCGCGGCGGTGTTCGGCGTCGCGTTCGTGGAGGCGACGGGCGACCGGGCGGTGCACCCCTTCCCCACCGTCGGAGTCCTGATGGCCAACGGGGAGCACTGGTGCACGGCCAGCGTCGTCGACAGCCCCAAGGGCAACGTCGTCGCCACCGCCGCGCACTGCGTGGCCCCCGCCGGCGAGGACGGACAGCCGGGCGAGGCCGCCCACGACGGCCAGGCCGTCGGCGAGCTCGCCTTCGCTCCGGCCTTCTCCGGCGAGGGCTCGGGCACCCGGCCGCTCGGGCTGTGGAAGGTCCGGTCCGTCCACGTGGACGACCGCTGGACGAAGTGGGGCGACGAAACCGCCGACTTCGCCTTCCTCACCGTCGAGCCCGACGAGGACGGCCGCAGCGTGCAGGACCGCGTCGGCCGCGACGAGGCGCCGAAGCCCGACTGGACCTCCGGGTACGAGCGGGAGGTCACCGTCGTCGGCTACCCCGAGTCCGACCGCAACCCGCAGAACAAGCCGGTCTCCTGCACGACCCAGACCCGGCACGACGAGGACGACCCCGCCATGCTGTACATCAGCTGCTCGGGCTTCTGGACGGGGACCAGCGGGAGCCCCTGGATCGCCGACCGGGGCGGCCCGGGCCGGCCGGGCCGGCTGATCGGGGTGCTCAGCGGCGGCGACACGGACGTGGACTCCACGGCCGCCCTGTACGACGAACGGGCGAAGGCGCTGTACGAGCGGGCCGCGCGCGGCTGAACCGGGCCTGCGCCCCTCAGCCCCGCTCGGTGCTGACGATCAGGCCCACCCCCGCCACGACGATCGCGCCGCCGGTCACGATCGGCCAGGTCAGCGGCTCGGCCAGGATCAGCCAGCCCAGCGCGACGGCGACGACCGGATTGACGTAGGCGTACGTGGACACCAGCGACAGCGGCGCCGAGCGCAGCAGCCACACGTACGCGGTGAAGGCGACGAGCGAGCCGAACAGCACGAGGTAACCCAGCGCCAGCCACGAGGCGGTGGAGAACTCCGCCGGACGCAGACCGTGCTGCTCGCCCCGGGCGAGGCCGGTGAGGATCCCGCCGATCCCGCCCGCGAGCATCTGGTACGCGCTGCCCGCGAACGGATTGGCGGGCAGCGGCAGCTTCGAGGCGGAGAACGAGCCGAGCGCCCACAGCACCGAGGCGGCCAGCACCAGCAGCACCCCCGACAGGGCTACGTCGCCACCGACCCCGGGGCTGGTCAGCACGGCCAGACCGGCCAGCCCCAGCAGTACGCCGGCCACGGTGCGGGCCGGCGGCCGGTCCCCGGTGGCCGCCCGGAGCAGCACGAGCCACATCGGCACGGCGGCGACGAGCAGGGCCGCGAGGCCGGAGGGGATCGAGGTCTCGCCGAGCACCACCAGGCCGTTGCCGCCGAGGATCAGCAGCAGACCCACCAGCACCGCCGAGCCGAGCTGCGCGCGGGTGACGCGGAGCGCGGACGGGCCGAAGCGCCAGGCGACGATGCCGGCCAGCAGGAGCCCGGCCGTGACGAACCGGGCCCCGGCCGAGAGGAACGGCGGCATCGTCCGCACGACGACGCGGATGCCGAGGTAGGTCGAGCCCCACAGGACGTAGACCAGGCCGAGGGCGACCCATACGGAGCCGGAGATCTTCGATGTGCGCATCACGGGAGCCTACGGTGAGGGTCTCCGGACCGGCCTTCGCGGGCCGTCAGCCCCCCAGCAGGCCGTTCAGCTCTCCGTACGGCAGGCCGCCGGAGAGGGCGTCGTAGCTGCCGGCGGTGAGCAGCTCCTCGGTGGCGCGGCGTACGACGGCGTACGCGGCCTCCGCCACCGCGGACCCGAGGCTGACGCGGGCCGCGCCGAGGGCGCCGAGCTCGGCGACGGTCGGGGCACCGGGACCGACGAGGACGTTGAGCGGGGCGTCGATGCCCTTGGCGAGCTCCGCGACGGTGGCGGGGTCGGTGACCCCGGGCACGAAGATGCCGGAGGCCCCGGCCCGCAGGTAGGCCGCGGCGCGGGCGAGGGTCTCGTCGAGGCGGGTGTGCGGTTCGCCGAGGCCGAAGAGGTACGTGTCGACGCGGGCGTTGATGTAGAGCGGGATCCCGGCGGCGTCGGCGGCGGCTCGGGCGGCGGTGATGCGGTCGGCGTGGTCGGCGGGGGCGCGGTTGCCGTCTTCGATGTTGATCCCGGCCGCGCCGGCGGCCAGGACGGCGGTGACGGTCTCGCCGACGCCGGCGGGGTCGGTGGCGAAGCCGCCCTCGATGTCGGCGGTGACGGGCACGGAGACGGCGGCGACCACGCGGGCGACGAGGTCGAGCGCGCGGGCGCGGGCCAGGGCGTCGCCGTCGGGCGAGCCGAGCGACCAGGCGACGCCGGCGCTGGTGGTGGCGACGGCGGGGGCCCCGGCCGCCTCGACGAGGCGGGCGCTGGCGACGTCCCAGGCGTTGGCGAGGGCGAGGGGGGAGGCGGGGGTGTGCAGGGCGGTGAAGGTGCGGGCGCGGGTTGCGGTGGCGGTTGCGTTGGCGTTGGCGTTGGCGGTGGTCATGGGGTCAGTCCAGCAGAGGGTGGGGGGTGGGGGCTGGCCATTTTCCGACGGGGTCGTGGGGAGGGCAGTCCGGGTGCGGCCCGGTTGCGCTGCGCGGCCCCGGCTGCGCCGGCCTCTGCGGGGCCTCCGCCCCGCGTCCCGCGCCTCAAACGCCCGCGGGGCCGGAAGGACGCCTCAGACGCCGGCGGGCTGAACGGGCGCCTCAAACGCCCGCGGGGCCGGTGTGGTTCGCGCCGCACAGGGGGAGGGCCGCCGTGCGGTCTTGCAGGGGGTCGGCGGGGGAGGCGGGGGAGACCGCCGCCCAGCAGGCCGCCGCCGTCGGTTCGACCGAGAGGCCGCGTCGGGCCAGGTCCGCGCGGGCCGCACGGAGGCGGTCGTCCGGCACCGTCACGATGGCACCGCCCGACTTGCGGACCGCCGCCAGGATCTGCCGGGCCCGCGGCGGGGCCGGGATCGCGATGCCCTCCGCCAGGGTCGGCCGCTGCACCACGGGCCCCGCGTCGTCGGCGCCCGCCGCGAACGCCGTCGCCAGCGGGGCCACCGCCTCCGCCTGTACCCCGATCAGCGCGGGCGGCCGTACGCCGCGCCGGGACAGCTCCTCCACCGCCAGGGCCGCGCCCAGCAGCAGCGTGCCGTTGCCCACCGGAACCACCAGCACCTCGGGCAGCCTTCCCCCGAGTGCCTCCCAGATCTCGTACACGTACGTCTTCGTCCCGTGCAGGAAGTACGGGTTGAAGACGTGGCTCGCGTAGAAGACCCCCGGCTCGTCGGCGGCCGCCCGGGCCGCCCGGGCCGCCGCCTCGCGCCCGCCGGGTACCACCCGGACCGCCGCCCCGTGCGCCCGCATCCGCCCGGTCTTCTGCTCCGAGGTGCCCTCCGGCACGAAGACCTCGCAGTTCAGCCCGGCCCGCGCGCAGTACGCCGCGAACGCCGTCCCCGCGTTGCCGCTGCTGTCCGCGACCACCCGCTCCGGGCCCAGCCTCCGGGCCAGCTCCACCAGCATCACCGCGCCCCGGTCCTTGAAGGACAGCGTCGGCATCAGGAAGTCGAGCTTGGCGTGGATCCGCTCCGTCAGCGGCACCAGCGGGGTGAGTCCCTCGCCGAGCGAGACCGGGACCTCCCCCTGCAACGGCAGCACCGGTGCGTACCGCCACAAGGAGGCAGGACCGGCCGCCGGTTCCAGCGCCACCGCCGGGTCCGGTACGAAGTCGAGGTCCCAGGGGCCGCCGCACGCGGGGCAGCACCACCGCGCGGTCGCCGCTTGCGACCGTGTGCCGTCTTCGGGGCAGATGTAACCGGGGAGTTCCTGCGCCATACACGGATGTTACGCGGCCGCCGGGCTCAAGGCGGGCCGTTCCGGGCCGTCCTGACGCTGGTCCCGCGCGCCGGCGCGGCCGGACCGTGAAAACGGGGGCCGACCGGCGGACCGGTCGCCTCCGCCTCGTACGATGCGCGCAATCGTCCGCGCCCCGCGCCCTCGCGCCCCGCGCGCCCTTGTGATGGAGCACCGCACCTCGTGACCACTCCGCCCCTGCCGCCCCCTCCCGCCGGCCCGGGCCGGCACTGGCCCCCGCCGTCCGCGTGGGGCTCGCCCGTGACCCCGCTGCCGCCCGCGCTCAACGGCTTCGCCGCCGCCTCGCTGCCGGTCGGACTGCTCTGCCTGCCGCCGCTGGGCATCGTCCTCGCCGTCGTCGCGCTGGTGCAGATCGCGCGGAAGGGCGACCGCGGCAGGGCACTGGCCGTGGTGGGCCTGGTGGTGTCCCTGGCGATGACGGCGGCCCTGCTGTACGCCACGGGCCGGTACGCCGACCCCTTCCTCCAGCGCCTCGGCTCGGCGCGCACCGCCCGGCACGTCGAGGGCCGGCTGACGGATCTGGACCAACTGCAGTCCGGCGCCTGCTTCAACGTTCCCGGCGGTGACCTCCTGGCCGAGCGCGCCCCGGTCTACGCGACGCAGTGCGCGGGCGTGCACCACGCGGAGGTGACGTTCGTGGAGATCATGGAGGACGGGCCGTTCCCGGGGGCGGAGCGCCTCAAGAGGGCCGCGACGGACACCTGCTGGAAGTGGCAGGACGAGTTCGCCATGGACAGCTGGGCGCTGCCCGACTACGCCGAGATGTACTACTTCGCGCCCTCGGTGCAGGCGTGGCACGTCGGGGACCGGCGGCTGGTGTGCGTCATAGGCACCTCCACCAAGGAGCACCGGGGCAGCCTGCGCCATGACGAGGCGACCCTGAGGCCGGATCAGGTGACGTTCCTGCGGGCGATGAACGGGGCCGACCGGGCGATCGGGCGCGAGCCGGAGGCGGACGTCGACGGCGCGCTCGCGGAGTACCGGACGTGGGCGCGGGAGGTCGAAGCGGCGCTGGGCGGCGAGGCGCGGATGCTGGAGACGGCCCCCGTGGCGCGCCCGGCGGCAGCCGCTCCGGCGGCGGCCCGGCTCAGGGAGGTCGAGGCGGCGCGCAAGCAGTGGCGGCGGGCGGCCGCGGCCACGACCCCCGGCCAGTTCCAGGAGGCCTGGGACCGGGCTCTGGACGGGGTCACGGTCGACACGGAAAAGGCGCTGCGCGGGGCGTACGGGCTGTCGACGGACGTTCCGCTCTGGCTGCGGTCCGTCCCGGAGGATGCGGGCGGTGGTTCCGGGAAGGGTCCCTCGACCGAGCGGGTGTGAGGGCGCGTCGGTGCGTAACGCGCGGTAACGGGTTTGAGTGACCAGGCTTCATCACTTCGGGTGAAACTCTGGCCTCTGCTTGCGGCGTACAACCATGGGTTGCCAGGGTGTAGCTGTCTGTCAACCTGATGGGAGTGGCCAGTGACTTTCGGTGAGCAGCCGGCCTATCTGCGCGTCGCCGGGGATCTGCGGCAGAAGATCGTCGATGGGTCCCTGCCCCCGCACGCCCGGCTCCCCTCGCAGGCCCGGATCCGCGAGGAGTACGGGGTGTCCGACACCGTGGCGCTGGAGGCCCGCAAGGTCCTGATGGCGGAGGGCCTGGTGGAGGGCCGCTCCGGTTCCGGCACGTACGTACGGGAGCAGCCCGTGCCGCGACGGGTGGCCCGCTCCGGCTACCGGACGGGCGGGCCGTCCACGCCGTTCCGCCAGGAACAGGCGGACGCGGGGGCGCGCGGTACGTGGGAGTCGAACAGCGAACAGGCCGACGCCCCGGCGGAGATCGCCAAACGGCTGGGCGTCGCCCCGGGGGACAGGGTCATGCGGACGCGCTACGTCTTCCGCGACGCGGGGGAGGCCATGATGCTCTCCACTTCCTGGGAGCCGCTGGCCGTGACCGGCCGCACCCCGGTGATGCTGCCGGAGGAGGGGCCGCTGGGCGGCTCCGGCGTGGTGGAACGGATGGCCGCGATCGACGTGGTCGTGGACAACGTGGTGGAGGAGGTCGGCGCCCGGCCGGGTCTGGCGGAGGAGATCGCGCTGTTGGGCGGAGTGCCGGGACACGTGGTCCTGGTGGTGAGCCGCACCTACTACGCCTCCGGGCTGGCCGTCGAGACCGCCGATGTGGTGGTGCCGGCGGACCGCTACCGGCTGGCGTACCACCTGCCGGTGCGGTGATCCGGCGCGGGTGGTGCGCCGGGTGACCCCCGCCGGACGGTGCGCCGTGTGAACGCGCGGTACTGGATGTGCGCCGGTGCACGCGCGGTGTGTTCGTACGCGTGGCCGGATGCGTACGCCTGCCAGGTGCCTCTTCGTGAAAAACCGTATCCGCTCAGTAAAGGTCGGGCGTAAGCTCGGGCATATGCGCAATGCGGTTTCCCGGGCAGGCATATCGGCGGAGGGTGAAACGCGATGAACGACAGCGGTGCCCCGCTCTCATGGCTGGTCATACGTCAGGACGACAACGGCAACCGCTACCGGGTGGGCCGCTACGCCACCCGGGCCGAGGCCCAGAAGGTCGCCGACAGTCTCGACGACCGGGGACACAAGCAGCTCTACTGGGTCGAGCGGGTCGGTCAGGACACCCAGACCGCGACGACGAACTGATCAACGCACTGATCGAAGAACCGGGCGCCGGGGCTGCCGGCGCGCTGGCATAGGCTCCGCCCATGACTGTACGCGTGGTCGTGGGCGGAGCCCTTTGTCATGACGGGCGGCTGCTGGCCGCCCGGCGCAGTGCGCCGCCCGAGGTGGCCGGCCGGTGGGAACTCCCGGGCGGGAAGACCGAACCGGGGGAGTCGGTCCCCGAGGCACTGGTGCGCGAACTGCGCGAGGAACTGGGCGTGGAGACCGAGGCGCTGGAGCGGATCCCCGGTGAGTGGCCGGTACGGCCGGGCCTGGTCCTGCACGTGTGGACGGCCCGGCTGGTGTCGGGAGTCCCGGCGCCGCTGGAGGACCACGACGAACTGCGCTGGCTGGGCCCGGACGAACTGGACTCGGTGGACTGGCTCGACCAGGACCGCCCCGCGGTCACCGAAGCCGGCCGCCGCCTCGCCCTCCTGAACCGCGAGTAAGCGCCCTTCGAACCCGCTGAATGAAGCCCCTGCCCTTCCCCTGCTAGAAGTCGGCACGGGCGAGTGAGGCGAAGGGGCGCGCCTGTGGGCGCACCTCCCGGCCGGAAGCTGGGGGAGAAGAGGGGCCTCGCGCGGAAGACCGCGAGGTACGAGCGGTATGAGCACGTGGCCGCTCTGAGTCAGGCTCGTAGCGCGCCGGAGCCGAACCGAGCCCCAAAAGAGGAAGGGGGGCGCGTGGCGGCTCGCGGTGTAGGCCGTCTGCGCCACAGTGCGCCGGTGGGTGAGGGATGGTGTGGTACGACGCATCAGATATCGGGTATGTCGCTATTAATCCGTATCTCGTCTCCGAAACGTCCCTGCTGAACCCGACTGGGGTCGCCGCGGCCCGGGAAGTGATCGGCGTGATCGACACAGACGGTGAGTGCGCCGAGTGGGCCTTCCCCGCCGAGCCCGGTGCCGTCCGCACCGCTCGCCACGCCGTGCGCGGAAAGCTCCGCGCCTGGGGCCTGGATTCCGTGGGTGACGTGACCGTTCTGCTGGTCAGCGAGCTGGTGACCAACTCCCTGCGCTACGCCTCCGGCCCCATCGGGGTCCGTCTGGAGCGGCGCGATTCCGCCGCAGGGGATACCGTGTCGGGTCCGGCGCTTCTCGTGGAGGTTTCCGATCCGCTTCCGGATCCGCCCCGCGAGCGGGTCGCCGACCCGGACGACGAGGGCGGCCGGGGCCTGCACCTGCTGGCCGTCTCGGCGCAGCGCTGGGGGACCCGGCACGGGAAGTCGGGCAAGACTGTGTGGTTCGAGTTGGCACTTCCTGGTGAGTAACAAGGAGAAGGGTGGCCGACCACCATCCAGAATGGCTCAAAACAACGGGACCTTTTTGTGATCGTGAACGCCGTGCCGTCCCGGGCCGTGGTGCTGAATACTTCGGTCATGGCCGGTCCGGTTGCGGTGAGCTGGAGGGGACGGTCGCGTGAGCGAGATACCTGCACAGGCACATCAGGCCCGCGTGCGCGGGGAGGCGTGGCATGACTCCCTGTGGCACAGCAGCCCGCCTGGCTCGATATACGACTACATAAAAGTCGCCTCTTTCTCGATCGGGCCGGACGGCCTCATCGACCAGTGGAGCCTGCGTGCCGAGGAACTCTTCGGCCTGACCGCCGCCCAGGCGGTGGGACGCGACCCGGTCGACGCGTTCATGCCGCCCGAACTGCGCGCCGGCGGTCACCGCAAGGTCGCGGAGATCCTCGACGGCGAGGAGTGGACGGGCCTGATCCCCTTCCGCATCCCCGGCGGGAACGGGGCGCACGGGGTGGCGGAGATCTACGTGATGCCCACCCGGACGGAGACGGGCCGACGGGCCGCCCTGTGCGTCGTCGTCGACGTACGCGCGCTGCGCCGGATCGAATCCGATCTCGCTGCTTCGCAGGCCATATTCGGTCAATCTCCCTTCGGCTTCCTGCTGTTCGGTACGGACCTCACCGTGCAGCGGGCCAACCGCCGGTTCGCGACGGTCTTCGGCGGCGCCGTGGAGGAGCACCGGGGCCGCACGGTCCACCACTACCTCCCGGCGCAGGAGGCCGACCGGATGACCGAGGCCCTGCGCCGGGTGCTGGAGACCGGGGAGTCCGTCAACGACCTGCGGATCACCGGCGCCACCCCGCGCAGCCGGGAGGACCGGCACTGGTCGATCAACCTCTACCGGGTGCACGACGGCACCGGCAGCCCCATCGGCATCGCCGGGATCGGCATCGACGTCACCCGCCGCCACCTCGCGGCCCGCGAGGCGGCCGGGGTCCGGCGCAACCTCGCCCTCCTCAACGAGGCCGGGCACCGGATCGGGAACTCCCTCGACCTGGAGACCACCGCCCGCGAACTCCTCGACGTCACCGTCCCCGGCTTCTGCGACCTGGCCTCCGTCGACCTCTACCAGGGACTGCTGCTCGGCGACGACGACCGGCCCGCCCGGCCGCAGGGCCGGCGCCGGGAGCTGCCGGCCCTGCCCGGGCAGGGGTCCGGGCGCGCGCCGTCCGCGCCGCTGCGGCGGGTGGCCTTCGCCTCCGCGGTGTCCGACGCCCCGCCGGCCGGGCCGGGTGCGCCCGTCTCCGTGGGCGAGATCCACCGCTACCCGGCCGGATCGCCGGGCGCCCTCGCGCTGCGGACGGCCCGGCCCCGCCTCGTCGAGGGCGGGGGTTCCGAGGACCTCGTGCAGTCGACGCTGGTCGTGCCGATGGTCGCCCACGACACGGTGGTGGGGCTCGCGCAGTTCTCCCGCGCGAAGGGCAGCGAGCCGTTCGGGGAACGCGACCGGGCGGTCGCGGTGGAACTCGCCGCCCGGGCCGCCGTGTGCATCGACAACGCCCGCCTCTACCGGCGCGAGCACGAGCGGGCGCTGATCCTCCAGCGGAGCCTGCTGCCCCCGGGGGACCCCGAGGCGGCCGGCCTGGACATCGCCTGCCGCTACCTGCCGGGGAACGCGGCGACCGAGGTGGGCGGCGACTGGTTCGACGTCATCGAACTGCCCGGGCACCGCACGGCGCTGGTCGTCGGGGACGTGATGGGCCGGGGGCTGCGCGCCGCCGTCGCGATGGGCGAACTGCGCACTGCCGTACGGACGCTGGCCCTGCTGGACCTCGAACCGGCCGAGGTGCTCACCGCGCTGGACGAGGTCGCCCGCGGCCTCGGCGCCCCGGGAGGCGCACAGCAGGCGTCGCGGGCGGCGCTGCACTCGCGGGACGCCGACCGCTCGGAGGTGTACCTCGCCACCTGCGTCTACGCCGTCTACGACCCGGTGACCCGGCGCTGCACCATCGCCAACGCCGGCCACATGCCGCCGGTCCTCGTCGAACCCGCCGAGGAGGGCGCCCCGCCGCGCCCCGGGCTGCTGCTGGAGGTGCCGCCGGGGATGCCGCTCGGCGTGGGCGGCGAGCCGTTCGAGGAGGTGGAGGTCGACCTGCCGGAGGGGGCCCTGCTCGCCCTGTACACCGACGGGCTCGTCGAATCGCGCGACCATCCGCTGGAGGAGGGCCTGAGCGGGCTGCGCAAGGCGCTGGCCGACCCGGCGCGCCCGCTGGAGGAGGTCTGCGACCACGTGCTGAACACCCTGGAGACCCGGCACGGCGAGGACGACATAGCGCTGCTGATGGCACGCGTCCAAGGGCTTCCGGTGGACGCGGTCGGGGACTGGCAGCTGCCGCGCGAGGCCCGGTCGGTGGGGCGCGCGCGGGAACTGGCGCGGGCGAAGCTGCCGGCGTGGGGCCTGGAGGAGCTGCTGGACACCACCGAGCTGCTGGTCAGCGAGCTGGTGACCAACGCCCTGCGGTACGGGGAGGGCGAGATCCGGCTGCGGCTGCTGCTCGACCGCACCCTGGTGTGCGAGGTGTGGGACGCGAACCTCGCCCAGCCGCGCCGGCGCCGGGCGCGCGACACCGACGAGGGCGGCCGCGGACTCCAGCTGGTCGGGCTGCTGTCCGCCGGGTGGGGCACGCGGCGGACCCACCGGGGCAAGACCGTCTGGTTCGAACTCCCGCTGCCGGGCGCGGCCGCGGAACCGGTGACGGAGCTGTCGGCGGAGCAGCTGCTCGGCATGTACGGGTAGCCGCGCGGTCCGGGCGGTTGCCCACCGGCCCGGGCCGCCGGAGCCCGGGCCGCCGGTCCGTGCGGGACCTGTCCGCCGGTCGATCCCCCACCCGCACCGGACGTGCCCCCTGACTCACGTCGATGACGTTCCCCAGGGGGCATCGTGGCTGCGATGTGAACAGCCGGGGTGCTAGGGCTGCGAACGCCTGCCGATCTTGTTCCCCAGCCACACCAGCGGGTCGTACGTGCGGTCCACCACCCGCTCCTTCAACGGGATCAGCGCGTTGTCGGTGATCTTGATGCCCTCGGGGCAGACCTCCGTACAGCACTTGGTGATGTTGCAGTAGCCCAGTCCGTGTTCCTCCTGGGCGGTGCGCTTGCGGTCCAGGCCCTCCCCGGCGGCCGCGTCCAGCGGGTGCATGTCCAGCTCCGCCACCCGCATCAGGAACCGCGGACCGGCGAAGGCGCTCTTGTTCTCCTCGTGGTCGCGCACCACGTGGCAGGTGTCCTGGCACAGGAAGCACTCGATGCACTTGCGGAACTCCTGCGAGCGTTCCACGTCCACCTGCTGCATCCGGTACGCACCCGCGGCGACCCCGGGCGGCGGCACGAAGGCCGGCACCTCCCGCGCCTTGGCGTAGTTGAAGGACACGTCCGTCACCAGGTCGCGGACCACCGGGAACGCCCGCAGCGGGGTCACGGTGATGGTCTCTTCCCGCGAGAAGGTGGACATGCGGGTCATGCACATCAGCCGCGGCCGGCCGTTGACCTCCGCGCTGCACGAGCCGCACTTGCCCGCCTTGCAGTTCCAGCGGACGGCGAGGTCCGAGGCCTGCGTGGCCTGGAGGCGGTGGACGATGTCCAGCACCACCTCGCCGTCGTTCACTTCGACGGTGAAGTCACGCAGCTCCCCGCCGTCCGCGTCGCCCCGCCAGATCCGGAACCGGGCGTCGTAGGTAGTCACTCGTAGAGCTCCTCTTCGGCGAGGTACTTGGCCAGCTCTTCCTTCTCGAAGAGGGCCAGCAGGTCAGGGCGAATGGGTTCGGTACGGGTCCGCTCCAGGCGGATCCGGTCCGCGGCCGGCCCGTCCCCGGGCCGCGGTTCCACGAGCCGGCACAGCAGGTTCACCGGCCGCCAGTCCCGCTCCATCGAGGGGCGGTCCTCGCGCGTGTGGCCGCCCCGGCTCTCCGTGCGCTCCAGGGCGGCCCGCGCCACGCACTCGCTGACCAGCAGCATGTTCCGCAGGTCCAGCGCCAGGTGCCAGCCCGGGTTGAACTGGCGGTGGCCCTCGACCCCGGCCCGCGCGGCCCGCGCCCGCAGCCCGCGGAGCCGCTCCAGCGCCTCGGCCATCTCGCCCTCCCGGCGGATGATGCCGACCAGGTCGTTCATCGTCGTCTGGAGCTCCTGGTGGAGGGTGTACGGGTTCTCCGCGCCCTCGGCGGCCTGGAAGGGGACCAGCGCCTCGGCGGCCGCCGCGTCGACCTCCGCCTGCGAGACGGCCGGGGGCGCGCCGTGGCCGGAGGCGTACTGCGCCGCGTGCAGCCCCGCCCGCCGGCCGAACACCAGCAGGTCGGAGAGGGAGTTCCCGCCGAGCCGGTTCGAGCCGTGCATACCGCCCGCGACCTCACCGGCGGCGAACAGCCCCGGTACCCCGGGGGTGGCGGCGGTGTCCGACTCGACCGCGATCCCGCCCATCACGTAGTGGCAGGTCGGGCCGACCTCCATCGCCTCCGCGGTGATGTCCACGTCCGCCAGCTCCTTGAACTGGTGGTACATCGAGGGCAGCCGCCGCTTGATGGTCTCGGCGGGCATCCGCGTGGACACGTCCAGGAAGACCCCGCCGTGCGGGGACCCGCGCCCGGCCTTGACCTCGGAGTTGATGGCCCGGGCCACCTCGTCGCGCGGCAGCAGTTCGGGCGGGCGCCGGTTGTGGTCCGGGTCCTCGTACCAGCGGTCGCCCTCCTCCTCGGACTGCGCGTACTTCTCCTTGAACACGTCCGGGACGTAGTCGAACATGAACCGCTTGCCCTCGCTGTTGCGCAGCACCCC
Source organism: Streptomyces sp. NPDC054883 (assembly GCF_053610645.1). NCBI lineage: Bacteria > Bacillati > Actinomycetota > Actinomycetes > Kitasatosporales > Streptomycetaceae > Streptomyces > Streptomyces sp. NPDC054883. The sequence goes on from NZ_JBSGYT010000047.1 coordinate 15,282, forward strand.
GCCGTCGCCGCGCACCGACTCGGTGACGAGGATGCCCTTCACCGAGGGCGGCCAGACCATGCCGGTGGGGTGGAACTGCACGAACTCCATGTTCAGCAGCGGGGCCCCGGCGAGCAGGGCCAGCGCGTGGCCGTCGCCGGTGTACTCCCAGGAGTTGGAGGTCGTCTTGAAGGACTTGCCGATCCCGCCCGTCGCCAGCACCACCGCCGGGGCCTCCAGCACGAAGAACCGGCCCGTCTCGCGCTCGTAGCAGAAGGTCCCCGAGACCCTCTGCCCGTCCTTCAACACCCGGGTCACCGTGCACTCCTGGAAGACCTTGAGCCGGGCCTCGTAGTCCCCGTACTCCTTGAAGTCCTCCTGCTGGAGCGCCACGATCTTCTGCTGGAGGGTGCGGATCAGCTCCAGGCCGGTCCGGTCCCCGACGTGGGCGAGGCGCGGGTACTCGTGGCCGCCGAAGTTGCGCTGCGAGATCTTCCCCTCGGGCGTCCGGTCGAACAGGGCGCCCCAGGTCTCCAGCTCCCAGACCCGGTCGGGCGCCTCCTTCGCGTGCAGTTCCGCCATGCGCCACTGGTTGAGGAACTTCCCCCCGCGCATGGTGTCGCGGAAGTGGACCTGCCAGTTGTCGCCCTCGTTGACGTTGCCCATGGAGGCGGCGATCCCGCCCTCCGCCATCACCGTGTGGGCCTTGCCGAAGAGGGACTTGCAGATCACGGCCGTACGGGCACCCCGTTCGCGGGCCTCGATCGCGGCCCGCAGCCCGGCGCCGCCCGCGCCGACCACGACCACGTCCCACTGCTGCCGGTCGACTTGAGCCATGTCAGAAGATCCTCGGGTCGGTGAAGGCGCCGCTGGCCACCAGGTAGACGTACAGATCGCACAGGGCGACGCTGATCAGCGAGGCCCACGCCAGCTGCATGTGGCGGGCGTTGAGCCGGCTCACCCAGCCCCACAGGCGGTAGCGGACGGGGTGCTTGGAGAAGTGCTTGAGGCGGCCGCCGATGATGTGCCGGCAGGAGTGGCAGGAGAGCGTGTAGGCCCAGATCAGCACGATGTTCACGAGGAACAGCAGCGTGCCGACGCCCATGTGGCCCCACTCGTAGCGGTCGTTGCGGAACGTCAGCACGGTGTCGTACGTGAGGATCCCCGCGACCGGCAGCGCCGCGTAGAAGAAGTACCGGTGCAGGTTCTGCAGGATCAGCGGGAACCGGGTCTCGCCCGTGTACGCGGTGTGCGGCTCGGCGACCGCGCAGGCGGGCGGCGAGGCCCAGAAGCCCCGGTAGTAGGCCTTGCGGTAGTAGTAGCAGGTCAGCCGGAAGCCGAGCGGGAAGACCAGGATCAGCAGGGCGGGGGACAGGCCCCACCAGCTGCCGAACAGGTCCAGGTTGGGGCCGCCGCGCATGGTCCGGCAGTTCTCCGCCAGACAGGGCGAGTAGAAGGGCGAGACGTAGGGCGCCGCGTAGTAGTCGGCGTTCGCGAAGGCCCGCCAGGTCGAGTACGCGATGAAGGCGAGCAGTCCGGCCGCGGTGCCGGCGGGCGAGAGCCACCACCGGTCCGTGCGCAGGTGACGGGCCGCGATGGCGGCCCGGGCGGGTCCGTGGACGCCGGACCGAGGAGGCCGGTGGGATGGGGGCAGGTCGGTGCCTGTGGCCAAGGGGGACTCCGGGTGGAGTGATGAGGGGTGGCCCGGCGGACCCGGCCGCGCGCTGCGCGGCCGGGTCGGACGGGGTGTGGGTGTGCGGGGGAGTCTGCCGGGTCAGGGGGCCCGGCGGTCGCGGGCGCCGAGGCCCTCGTCGTCGGAGTCCGTCCACAGCGTGCTGTCGTACGGGGTGTCCGGGACGGTGACCATGCCCTCCTTGCCGGGCCGGGAGGCGGCCGGGGCCTGGCGGGCGACGTCCTGCTCCAGCCGCTCGACGGAGCGGACCAGCTCGTTCAGGTTCCGTCGTACGGCGGTCAAATCGTCTTGCAGGGACATGAGGTGCCCTCACTTCCGCGCGTGCGCTGGCAATGCTCCTGGGCGCCTGCGAGTGTCGCGCTTCCGCTCCCCGGTTGTGAAGGGACGTGCAGCGATTGCGGGCGCGCAGGCGCGATGTGTGCGCCCCTCCCTGCCCCCATTCTCATCCCTCGTACGGGCGAACGCCCCTCCGGCCGCGGCCGGGAAGCGGCCCGTGCCGCAAGCCGGATTGGTCCGCACGGGTGGGGTTCGCGGCGTGGCGCGGGTCCCCTGCGGGGCACCCGGCGGGGCGTCGATTTCAGTGGGTCTCGCACGCAGTGTGATCAGCTCCATATACCGCCAAATGATCAAGCTTTCCGCTCAGGCTCACCCCACGCCCCGCCCCGGAGGTACCACCCATGACCCAGAGAAGGCGCAGGTCCTTGGCGCTCCTGACCTCGGGAGTCCTCGCACTGCCGCTGCTCGCGGGCTGCGGCGCGGGTGAAGACGAGGGCGGTCCGGTCGCCGCCGGCCAGGACATCGCCACGACGGCCCGCGACCGGGTCGCCGACGGTGGTGTGCTGCGCTGGGCCGTGGACACCTTGCCGGAGACCCTGAACACCTTCCAGGCCGACGCCGACGGCACCACCGTGCGGATCGCCGGGGCGGTGCTGCCGCAGCTGTTCACGCTCGACGAGAAGGGGCGGCCCGTGGCCGATCCCGACTACCTGGAGAAGGCGGAGATCGTCGAGCGGGAGCCCAAGCAGGTCGTCCTTTACAAGCTGAACCAGCAGGCGGTGTGGAGCGACGGCCGGGAGATCGGCGCCGCCGACTTCGTCGCCCAGTGGCGGGCCCTTAACGGCAAGGACTCGGCGTACTGGACCGCGCGCAACGCGGGCTACGACCGGATCGAGAAGATCGAGCGCGGCAAGACCGACCTGGAGGTCAAGGTCACCTTCGCCAAGCCGTACACCGACTGGCGCTCGCTGTTCAGCCCGCTCTACCCGAAGCAGGTCACCGGCACCCCCGAGGCCTTCAACGAGGGGGCCCGCGGCGCCCTCAAGGTCACCGCCGGACCCTTCAACCTCGGCGCCATCGACAAGCAGACCGGCACCGCGGCGCTGACCCGCAACGCCCGCTGGTGGGGCCGGCCGGCCAAGCTGGACAGCCTCGTGCTGACCGCCGTGCCCCGCTCCGAGCGCCCGGCCGCCCTCGCCGCGGGCCGGCTCGACATGGCCGAAGTGGACCGGGCCGGCGCCGACCGGATCGCGCTCGCCCAGCGGGACGCGGGCCACGCGGGCGGCGCGCACGGGCCCGGCGCCTCGGTGACGGCCGCGGAGGCCACCCTGTCCTGGGCGCTGGCCTACGGCGCCGACGAGAACCGGGCCCGGGAGGAGCAGGACACCCGGGCCAGGAACGCGGACGCGGCCAAGAAGTACGCCGACGAGCAGGCGGCCCTGCGCGCCTTCACCGTCCGCAAGTCCCTGGAGCCCGCCTACACCCAGCTGGCCATGAACGGGGCCTCCGGGCCCCTCTCCGACGAGCGGGTCCGGCGCGCGGTCGCCCGGGCCATCGACCGCAAGGCCCTCGCGGAGACCGTACTGAAGCCGCTCGGCCTGCCCGCCGAGCCCGTCGGCAGCCACCTGGCGCTGGCCGGGCAGCGCGCGTACGCCGACAACAGCGACGCCATCGGCGGCCAGGACACCCAGGCCGCCCAGGCGCTGCTGGCGGACGCGGGCTGGCACCGGGGCGGCAAGATCAAGGAGCCGTCGGGCGCCAAGGCGGGCCCCGAAGGCGAGGACGGGGCCGCGAAGGACGACGGCAAGACCCCCTCGGGGCCCGGCACCGGCAACGACGGCCTCTACATCGTCGGCCAGGACGACCGCAACGGCGACGACAAGCCTGCGGGCGCCGGGCGCGCCCGGGCGGGCAAGCCCGGCGACCACCCGGCCCACGGCGGCCTGCGCGGCGCGGGCATGCTCCCGGCCGAGGAGGCCCTGCCCGAGGGCCTGTACGCCCCGGACGGGGAGATCGTCGACGCGGACCGCTTCGCGCCGGGCGCCGCCGCGGGCCGGCCGTCGCCGGTGCTGGCCCCGGCCCCGCTCGCGGTCCAGCAGGAGCGGGCGCTGCTGGCCCAGGCGTCGAAGGTCATCGACGACGCCAAGCGCGCCGCGGGCGAGGAGGGCGCGGACGCCAAGGACGGCGCCGACGCCAAGGACCCCGCGCCGGCGAAGGCCAGCCCCGCCCCGGCGGCCCCGGCCAAGCAGAACCGGGCCGGCGCCCCGCTCGCCAAGGACGGCAAGCCGCTGACCTTGCGGTTCGTGCTTCCCTCGGGCCCCGGCTCGGAGGCGCTGCGGACGGTGGGGGACCGGATCTCCCAGATGCTCCAGAAGGTCGGCATCCAGACCGAGGTGACCAAGGTCGCCGACGAGAGCTTCTTCAAGGACCACATCGCCTCGGGCCAGTACGACCTGGCCCTCTACTCCTGGCCCGCGACGGCCTACCCCGCCACCGACGCCCGGCCCATCTTCGCCAAGCCGGCGCCGGCCGCCGACGGATCGCTGCTCGTGGAGCAGAACTACACCCGGGTCGGCACCGACCACATCGACCAGCTCTTCGACCAGGCGCTCGGGGAGCTGGACGAGGAGCAGTCCCGGGAGCTGATCCGCAAGGCGGATGCCCGGATCTGGGCCGCCGCCGGGTCCATCCCGCTCTACCAGCGCCCGCAGCTGGTGGCGGTCAAGCCGAACCTGGTGAACGCGGGCGCCTTCGGCCTCGGCACCCCCCGCTTCCAGGACATCGGCTGGAAGAAGCCGGGCGCGGCCCCGGAGAAGAACGGCAAGAAGTAGCGGAGGAGACCCGGGGAAGAATGGGTGACGAAGAGGTGCCGGACAGGTTGACCCGCGGGTCACAAGCTCAGAAGTGACTCAATTGCCTTGCCCGCCGGACACCCGGCGGGCAAGGTCGTGGATACCCGTTGACCCGCGCCGATCCCAGGTGCACACGGGCGACTGCCACGGCCGCGGCACCCCACTCCACACCCGGCCCCGCTCAGTCGTCCGGCCTCTTGACAGACCCCACGGCATGCGGTTCCCGCCATTCGACGTACGATGGGGTAAGGCCGTGGCAGGTTTCCGCCCGGCTCAAGGCTCGCGTGCCGGACCGTACGCGCCGCCATCCACGATCCCGGGAGAAGCGCCGAAGTGCCCACGCGCCACGACATCCGTAACGTCGCCATCGTCGCCCACGTCGACCATGGCAAGACGACCATCGTCGATGCCATGCTCAAGCAGGCCGGTGCCTTCGCCGCCCACCAGCACCTCGACGACCGCATGATGGACTCGAACGACCTGGAGCGTGAGAAGGGCATCACGATCCTCGCCAAGAACACGGCGGTGAAGTACCACCCCAAGGACGGCGGGGCGCCCATCACGATCAACATCATCGACACCCCCGGCCACGCCGACTTCGGTGGCGAGGTCGAGCGCGGTCTGTCGATGGTGGACGCCGTCGTCCTCCTGGTGGACGCCTCCGAGGGTCCGCTGCCCCAGACCCGCTTCGTGCTCCGCAAGGCGCTCCAGGCGAAGATGCCGGTCATCCTCTGCATCAACAAGACGGACCGCCCGGACTCCCGGATCGACGAGGTCGTCAACGAGACGTACGACCTCTTCCTGGACCTGGACGCGACCGAGGAGCAGATCGAGTTCCCGATCGTCTACGCCTGTGGCCGTGACGGCATCGCCTCGCTGACCAAGCCGGAGGACGGCACCGTCCCCGCCGACAGCGACAGCCTGGAGCCGTTCTTCTCCACGATCCTGGAGCACGTCCCGGCCCCGGTGTACGACGAGGAGGCCCCGCTCCAGGCCCACGTCACCAACCTGGACGCCGACAACTTCCTCGGCCGCATCGCCCTGGTCCGTGTCGAACAGGGTGAGCTGCGCAAGGGTCAGACCGTCGCCTGGATCAAGCGTGACGGCACGATGTCGAACGTCCGCATCACCGAGCTGATGATGACCGAGGCGCTCACCCGCAAGCCGGCCGAGGTCGCCGGCCCCGGTGACATCTGCGCGGTGGCCGGTTTCCCCGAGATCATGATCGGCGAGACCCTGGCCGACCCGGAGAACCCGATCGCGCTGCCGCTGATCTCGGTGGACGAGCCGGCCATCTCCATGACCATCGGCACCAACACCTCGCCGCTCGTCGGCCGCGGCGGCACGGGCAAGGGCGCGGACGCCAAGTCCGCCGTCAAGGACCGCAAGGTCACCGCCCGCCAGGTCAAGGACCGTCTGGACCGCGAACTGGTCGGCAACGTCTCGCTCCGCGTGCTCGACACCGAGCGCCCGGACGCCTGGGAGGTCCAGGGCCGTGGTGAGCTCGCGCTCGCCATCCTGGTCGAGCAGATGCGCCGCGAGGGCTTCGAGCTGACCATCGGCAAGCCGCAGGTCGTCACCCAGGAGATCGACGGCAAGGTGCACGAGCCCGTCGAGCGCATGACGATCGACGTGCCCGAGGAGCACATGGGCGCCGTCACGCAGCTCATGGGCATCCGCAAGGGCCGCATGGACAACATGTCGAACCACGGCTCCGGCTGGGTCCGCATGGAGTTCGTCGTCCCGTCGCGCGGTCTCATCGGCTTCCGTACGGAGTTCCTCACGAACACCCGCGGTACCGGTATCGCCCACTCGATCCACGAGGGCCACGAGCCGTGGTTCGGCCCGCTGGTGACCCGTAACAACGGTTCGCTGGTCGCCGACCGCGCCGGTGCGGTCACGCCGTTCGCGATGATCAACCTCCAGGAGCGCGGTGTCCTGTTCACCGAGCCCGGCACCGAGGTGTACGAGGGCATGATCGTCGGTGAGAACTCGCGCTCCGACGACATGGACGTGAACATCACCAAGGAGAAGAAGCTCACCAACATGCGTGCGGCTTCCGCGGACAACACCGAGAACGTGGTGCCGCCCCGCAGGCTCTCCCTGGAGCAGTCCCTGGAGTTCTGCCGCGACGACGAGTGCGTCGAGGTGACCCCGGAGGCCGTCCGCATCCGCAAGGTCGTCCTGGACCAGAAGGAGCGCTCGCGCACCGCGTCGCGCGCCAAGTCCGGTAAGTAACAGGCACATTGCCTGAGCCCCGCTCCGGCGGCGGCTGAAAGCCGTTCGGTCGACCGGCCCCTCCTCTCACGATGTCCGTGAGAGGAGGGGCTGTTCGCTTTTGTCAAGCGGATTTGTCGCTTCGAGTGTCCGCATACCGACCGTGACACTCCGGAAGGTGAGCTAACCGTCCGTTTCGCACGTGTCTGTCTCCTATCCGTTTGTCCGGATTTCGGGTTTTCGCCATGCGGTGATGTTGTGAAAACGAGACCCCGTAAGTGTGGTTTACGGTCTGGGTGTCGCCGAGGATGGCTCCATTGAGCTCGGGTCAATGGGTCACACGCTGTGGGGAGCGTCGACTCACGAGCACACACGACGGGACCGGATTTCGCTGTCAGGGGTGTCAGCGGGGGACGGCCCTTCACTATCGACAGTGACTCCTGAGGAGGCAATTACCCATGCGCGGAGCAACGAGCGCCAAGTGGGTCGTGGGTGCCGTCATCGTGGCAATGGCTGCCACGGCGTGCGGCGGTGGCGACGACAAGAAGTCTGACGGTGCGTCGGGCGGTACGTTCCGCTTCGGCATCACCGAGCCGGCGGCCATCGACCCCGTGAACGCACAGGAGTCTGAGGGCATCGTCATCGCCCGCGCGCTCTTCACCGGGCTGTACGACACGTCCAACGACGGCAAGCTGATCCCGAAGCTGGCCGAATCCAGCACGCCGAGCGACGACGGCAAGACCTGGACGTTCAAGATCAAGGCCGGCACCAAGTTCACCAACGGTGAGCCGGTCGACGCCGAGGCCTTCATCCGCGGCTGGACCCGTGTCTCCGCCAAGGCGTCCGCCTCCGACGTCTCGTACCACATGGCCGACATCGCCGGCTACGAGGACCTGCACTCGGGCAAGAGCGACAAGTTCGCCGGTCTGACCGCCGTGGACGCCACCACCCTCAAGGTGGAGCTGTCCATCCCGGACTTCGAGTTCGTCAAGAAGACCGCGCACTCCGTCTTCAGCCCCGTGCCGAAGGTCGCCGGCGCCGGAGACAACAAGGCGTTCAACGACCAGCCCATCGGCAACGGCGCCTTCAAGATGACCGGCCCGTGGCAGCACAACACGTCGATCACGCTGGTGCGCAACGACGACTACGGCCTGGAGAAGGCGCACCTCGACAAGGTCGAGGCGAAGATCCTGAACCCGGCCAACGGCTCCACGCTGGAGTACCAGGGCTTCCAGTCGGGCCAGTTCGACTACGCCCGTATGCCCACGCCGCAGCTGACCTCGGCCAAGGCCAAGTACGACCCGCAGGGCGAGTGGATCTCCGGTGACTTCTCCGGCATCAACTACCTGAACATCTTCAACCAGAACGCGCCGTTCAACAATCCGGACGCGCGCAAGGCGATCTCCTACGCGATCGACCGGGAGGCCATCGCCAAGGGCGTCTTCCAGGGCCTGCAGAAGCCGGCCAGCGCGTTCCTGCCGCCGTCGTTCGCCGACGTCTACCAGGCCGGTGTCTGCACCAGCTGCGTCAAGCAGGACGTGGCGAAGGCCAAGGAGTACGCCGAGAAGGGCGGCCTCAAGCCGGGCACCGTCGTCAACTTCGGCTACAACACCGGCGCCGGCCACGAAGAGTGGGTCCAGGCCGTCGCGCAGCAGCTGAAGGACGTCCTCGGCCTCGAGGTCAAGCTGGACGGCAAGCCGTTCAAGGAGGCGCTGGCCACCCAGCAGGACAAGGCCACCTCCGGTCTGTGGCGTCAGGCGTGGACCGCCGACTACCCGACCGCGGACAACTTCATGACCCCGCTGCTGAGCACCACCGGCATCGGTGAGGACCCGGCGACCGGCAAGGCGCAGGGCGACAACCGCGGCCGCTACTCCAACCCGGAGTTCGACAAGCTGCTCGTCACGGCCAAGGCCACGAAGGACGACGCCGCCCGCGCCGCCCTGTACAAGCAGGCCGAGAAGCTCGCCGTCGACACCGACCAGGGCGTCATCCCGCTGTGGCAGCGGACCCAGTACCGCCTGGTCAACAGCAAGAAGTTCAAGGACATCAAGATGGACTTCTACGAGGACCCGACCCTCGCGGAGATCTCGCTCAAGTAGCGGCCCCCTCCACACACAGCAGGTAAGCGAAGGCCGTGGGGACGGAGCTACTTCCTCTCTCTCCACGGCCTTCGTCCAGTCCCGGGCGCACCCCTCTACCGGCGCCCGGCGGCGGCCCCTCTCCCGATCGGATGATGCCGCCCATTCCCACGCTCAGTATGTGAAGGAGGCATCGTGGGCAGATATGTGATCCGCCGGCTCGGGCAGATGGTGGTCGTCCTCTTCGGTGCGACGGTTGTGCTCTTCTGCTGTCTGTTCATCCTCCCCGGCGACCCGGTGGGTTCGCTCGGCGGTGACAAGGCCCGCGACCCGGCTGTCGTCGAACAGCTCAGGGAGCGCTACGGACTCAACGATCCGCTCCCCGTCCAGTACGGGCACTTCGTGAAGAACCTGGCCCAGGGTGACCTCGGCGAGGACTTCACCCAGCGGCGACCGGTGACCGAGATCCTGCAGCCCAAGCTCGTCAACACCGCCGAGCTGGCCATCACCGCCATCGTCATCGACATCGTGATCGGCCTCCTGGCGGGCCTGGTCGCGGCGCTGTTCAGATACTCCTTCTGGGACGTGCTGATCACGCTGCTCACGACGATGGCCGTCGGATTCCCGTCCTTCGTCATCGGCATGGTGCTGCAGAAGGCGTTCGTCATCGAGCTGCCCTGGTTCCCCCTGATCTCCGACGGGACGGCCAACTCCCTGATCCTGCCCGCCTTCACCCTGGCGATCCTCGACGCCGCGCTGGTCGCCCGCCTGATGCGCGGCACCATGCTGGAGGTGCTGCGCGCCGACTACGTCAAGACGGCCGTCGCCAAGGGCCTGCCCCGGCGGACGGTGCTCTTCAAGCATGTGATGCGCAACTCGATCATCCCGGTCGTCACCTACCTGGGCATCTCGTTCGGAACGCTGCTCGGTGGTGCGCTCATCACCGAGGCGATCTTCAACTGGGACGGCATCGGACTCGCGCTCGTGCAAGCGGTCCAGCAGCAGAACAATCCGATCATCATCGGCGTGGTGAGCTTCGGCGTCGCCGTGTTCGTTCTGCTCAACCTGATCGTCGACCTCTTGTACGCGGTCCTCGACCCGCGCATCCGTCTCGCCTGATTCCAGGCAGCCTGTTCTAGGAGTCACACCCATGTCCGAGCTCACCAAGAGCACAGCTGGGGCGGGGCCCGCTCAAACGGCGCCGGCCGCCCCCGCGGAGCCGGCGATCGCCCGCGTCACGCAGTGGGGCGAGATCCGCCACCGCTTCCTGGCCAACAAGCTCGCAGTCATCGGCCTCGTACTGGTCGCCCTGCTGTTCGTGGTCGCGATATTCGCGCCCCTGCTGTCCCCGCACGACCCGTACGCCCAGGACCTGAACAACACGCTGGCCAGCCCGGGCGGAGCGCACCTGCTCGGCACGGACGCGCTCGGCCGCGACCAGCTCTCGCGCATCCTCTACGGCAGCCGCATCGCCGTCGTCGTCGGTCTCGCCTCGATCTTCCTGGCCTGCGTCATCGGCATCGCCGTCGGCGCGGTGGCGGGTTACTTCGGCCGCGGCACCGACTCGGTGCTGATGCGCATCGCCGACGTCTTCTTCGCCTTCCCGCTGCTCATCGGCGCCATCGTGATCATCATCGTGATGGGCCGCGGAGTGACACCCGTGATCATCTCGCTGGCCGTATTCTCCTGGCCGACGGTCTCCCGACTGCTGCGCAGCTCGATCCTGTCGGTCCGCGAGGCCGACTACGTGCTGGCGGCGCGGGCCCTGGGCGCCACCACCCGCCGGATCATCATGCGTCACATCCTCCCCAACTCCATTGCCGCCGTGATGGCCTACGCCGCCTTCAACGTCGGTGGTGCCATCGTGGCCGAGGCCTCGCTGTCCTTCCTGGGCGTGGGCGTGAGCCCCGAGGTCCCGGAGTGGGGCAACATGCTCGCCGCCGCCAAGGACTTCATGGGCGTCAAGGACTACCTCTGGACGTACCCCAGCATCGCGATCGTGCTGACGGTCCTCGGCTTCGTTTTCGTTGGTGACGGGCTCCGCGACGCCCTTGACCCGAAGCTGCGCTAGAAGGGCGGCACCATCACATGACTACTTCAGGCATCACCGCAGAAGTGCCCCGGCAGAGGGGTGAGGCGGCCGAGGGTCCCGTACTCGAAGTGCGCGACCTGCACGTCGAGTTCAAGACCCGCGAAGGCGTCGTCAAGGCCGTCAACGGCGTCAACTACAGCGTCTCCTCCGGCGAGACGCTGGCCGTCCTCGGCGAGTCCGGCTCGGGCAAGTCCGTGACCGCGCAGGCGATCATGGGCATCCTCGACTCGCCCCCCGGGCGGGTCTCCAAGGGCGAGATCCTCTTCCAGGGCCAGGACATCCTCCAGCTTCCGGAGAGCGAGCGGCGCAAGCTGCGCGGCCCGAAGATGGCGATGATCTTCCAGGACGCGCTGTCGGCGCTGAACCCGGTGTTCTCCGTCGGCAACCAGCTGGGCGAGATGTTCCGCGTCCACCAGGGCATGTCGAAGAAGGACGCCAAGGCCAAGTCCATCGAACTGATGGACCGGGTGAAGATCCCGGCGGCCCGCAGCCGCGTCAACGACTACCCGCACCAGTTCTCGGGCGGCATGCGCCAGCGCATCATGATCGCGATGGCGCTCGCCCTGGAGCCGGACCTGATCATCGCGGACGAGCCCACCACGGCGCTCGACGTGACCGTCCAGGCCCAGGTCATGGACCTGCTGGCGGACCTGCAGCGCGAGTACAACATGGGTCTGATCCTGATCACCCACGACCTCGGCGTCGTCGCCGACGTGGCTGACAAGATCGCCGTCATGTACGCGGGCCGCATCGTCGAGCAGGCCCCGGTCCACGAGCTGTACAAGCGCCCCGCGCACCCGTACACCCGAGGGCTGCTGGACTCGATCCCGCGCCTGGACCAGAAGGGCCAGGAGCTCTACGCGATCAAGGGTCTGCCGCCGAACCTGCTGAAGACCCCCGCCGGCTGCGCCTTCAACCCGCGTTGCCCGAAGGCGCAGGACATCTGCCGCACCGAGGTCCCGGCCCTGCTGCCGGTGGCCGAACCGGACGGCACCGAACTGGTCGGTCGCGGCAGCGCCTGCCACTTCCGGGAGGAGCAGCTCCATGGCTGAGTTGGACAAGAAGGACGACGCCGTGGACTCGACCCCCGGCATCAGCGAGGTCGAGGTCGTCGAGGCGGCGACCGAGACGGCGGCCCTGGCCGCCATCGAGGCGCCCGTCGACCGCGGCGAGCCGATCCTGCAGGTGCGCAACCTGGTCAAGCACTTCCCGCTGACCCAGGGCATCCTGTTCAAGAAGCAGATCGGCGCCGTCCGCGCGGTCGACGGGGTCTCCTTCGACCTGCACCAGGGCGAGACCCTCGGCATCGTCGGTGAGTCCGGCTGCGGCAAGTCGACCGTCGCCAAGCTGCTGATGCTGCTGGAGACGGCGACGTCCGGCGAGGTCTTCTACAAGGGCCAGGACATCACCAGGCTGTCGGGCAAGGCGCTCAAAGCCGTCCGCCGCAACATCCAGATGGTGTTCCAGGACCCGTACACCTCGCTGAACCCGCGCATGACGGTCGGCGACATCATCGGCGAGCCGTACGAGATCCACCCCGAGGTGGCGCCGAAGGGCGACCGGCGGCGCAAGGTCCAGGACCTGCTGGACGTCGTGGGTCTGAACCCGGAGTACATCAACCGGTACCCGCACCAGTTCTCCGGCGGCCAGCGCCAGCGCATCGGCATCGCCCGCGGCCTCGCGCTCAACCCGGAGATCATCATCTGCGACGAGCCGGTCTCCGCGCTCGACGTGTCGGTGCAGGCGCAGGTCATCAACCTGATGGCGAAGCTGCAGGACGAGTTCAACCTCTCCTACATCTTCATCGCGCACGACCTGTCGATCGTCCGGCACATCTCGGACCGCGTCGGCGTCATGTACCTGGGCAAGATGGCCGAGATCGGCACCGACACCCAGATCTACGAACACCCGACGCACCCGTACACGCAGGCGCTGCTGTCGGCCGTCCCGGTTCCCGACCCGGCGGCCCGCGAGGGCCGCGAGCGGATCATCCTCACCGGTGACGTCCCGTCCCCGGCCAACCCGCCGTCGGGCTGCCGCTTCCGCACCCGCTGCTGGAAGGCCGAGGACAAGTGCGCCACGGAGGAGCCGCTGCTGGCGGTCCCGGAGCGGTTCAAGACCGTGGACACCCCGGCCGCGCACGAGTCGGCCTGCCACTTCGCGGAGGAGAAGGCCGTCCTGGCCGTCTGATCCCGCGAGGCGTACGTCCCCCAGGGCGCCCGGCACCGGATTCCTCCGGCGCCGGGCGCTCCGGCGTTCCCCGTCCCGCGGCCGGGTGCCGGGCAAAGGCGGTTGCGGCCGCGCCCGGGCCCGGCCGAGAGTGTCGGGATGACCGACACGCTGACCGTCCGCCCCGCCGGGCCGGGGGACGCCGCCGACATCTGCGCGCTGCTCAACGCCGTCGACGTGATCGAGATCGGCAGACCGGAGACGGACCTCGGCAGTGTCGAGGCCGACCTCCAGCACCCCGGGACGAACCTCGCCACCGATTCCCGGCTCGCCTTCCAGCGCGGCCGGCTCGTCGCCTACGCGCTGGTCTGGGCCGATTCCGGGCCGGGCAGGGTCGACTGCGACCACTACGTCCTGCCCGGCCACACCGAGGCGGCCGTCCGGCTGCTGGAGCTCATGGAGATCCGGGCCCGCCGGATCGCGGGCCCGGACCGCGACGCCGTCCTGCGGGTCCAGCTCAACGTGGAACCCACCCTCCACCCCGGGGTCCTCACCCGGCGCGGCTACCGCACCGTGCGCCGCCACCAGGTCATGACCCGGCCGCTGGACCCCGCCGAAGGAGCCGGGGCCGCCCCGGCCGGGCTGACCCTGCGCCACTGCGGTACGGACGAGGCCGACCGGCGGCGGGCGCACGCCCTGGTGGAGCAGACCTTCGCCGCGCACTTCGGGCACGTGCAGCGCGCGTACGAGCCCTGGCTGGACCACCTCGGCGCCCGGGACCTGGACTGGAGCCTGGTCTGGCTCGCGGCCCTGCCCGCGCTGGGCGACGTAGCCGTCCTGCTCACCCGCGACGACCGCACCAGCATGGGCTGGATCAGCCACATCGGCGTGCGCGAGGACGTACGCGGACGGGGCATCGGCGGCTTCCTGCTGCGCCATGCCTTCGCCGCCTACGCCGGGCGCGGCCGGGACACCGTGGGCCTGGGCGTCGACACCGGCAATGAAACCGGCGCGTTGGCGCTCTACGAGGCGCACGGCATGAGGCTGCACTACGCCGTGGACACCTGGGAGCTGCGTTTGCACCCACAGGGGTGACGCGCGCGTATCGCCCGGGTGGAATCGGTCCAACCATGAAGGCACGGGGCCCCACCCGGGGTGACAGTGGGGCCTACGTGAGTCTTGGGACCTAGGAGGCACTCCATGCGCGGAGCCACCCACGCGAAGTGGGCCGCATGCGCCGCGGCCGTCGCCCTCGTGGCGACGGCCTGCGGCGGCGGAAGCGACAGCGGCGGCGGGGACGCCGGCATCGTCAGCTCCTCCTGGGGTGACCCGCAGAACCCGCTGGAGCCGGCCAACACCAACGAGGTGCAGGGCGGCAAGGTGCTCGACATGCTCTTCCGGGGCCTCAAGCGGTACGACCCGAAGACGGGCGAGGCCGTCAACATGGTCGCCGAGAAGATCGACACCACCGACAGCCAGCACTTCACGATCACCTTGAAGGACGGCTGGAAGTTCAGCAACGACGAGCCGGTCACCGCCCAGTCCTTCGTGGACGCGTGGAACTACGCGGCGGACGTGCGCAACAAGCAGAACAACGCGCCCTTCTTCGCCGACATCGTCGGATACGCCGACCTGCACCCCGCCTCCGGCGAACCGAAGGCCAAGACGATGTCCGGCCTGGTCGTCAAGGACGCCAAGACCTTCACGGTCGCGTTGAAGGCCAAGTTCTCCACCTGGCCCGAGACCCTCGGCTACCAGGCCTTCTCCCCGCTGCCCAAGTCCTTCTTCACCGACCATGCGGCCTGGCTGGACAAGCCCGTGGGCAACGGCCCGTACACGGTGGACTCGTACACCAAGGGCACCGGCATGAAGCTGCGCACGTGGGACGGTTACCCGGGCCCGGACAAGGCGCAGAACGGCGGGGTGGACCTCAAGGTCTACACCGACAACAACACCGCCTACACGGACCTGATCTCCGGCAACCTCGACCTCGTCGACGACGTGCCCGCGCAGCAGCTGAAGAACGTCCAGAACGACCTCGGCGACCGCTACATCAACCAGCCGGCCCTCATCATCCAGACCCTCACCTTCCCCCTGTACGACGCGAACTGGGGCAAGGACGGGATGGAGAAGGTCCGCCAGGGCATCTCCCGCGCCATCAACCGCGACGAGATCACCAAGCAGATCTTCCGCGAGACCCGCACCCCCGCCAAGGACTGGACGTCCCCGGCGCTCGGCGCCAAGGGCGGTTTCAAGGACGTCTGCGGCAACCTGTGCATGTACGACCCCGCGGCGGCCAAGAAGATGATCCAGGACGCCGGCGGGGTTCCCGGCGGCAAGATCACGCTGACCTCCAACGTCGACACCGGCTCCCACCGCGAGTGGATGGACGCCGTCTGCAACAGCATCAACAACGCCCTGGGCGAAGGCCCGGTCTGCACCGTCAACCCGGTCGGCACCTTCGCCGACTTCCGCAACCAGCAGAGCGCCTACAAGCTCACCGGCCCCTTCCGCTCCGGCTGGCAGGCCGACTACCCGCTGATCCAGAACTTCCTCCAGCCGCTCTACTTCACCGGCGCCTCTTCGAACTACGGCAAGTTCAGCAACCCGGAGTTCGACAAGCTCGTCGACGAGGCCAACCAGGAGAGCGACTCCGCCAAGGCGATCGCGAAGTTCCAGGACGCCGAGAAGATCCTCGCGGAGCAGATGCCGTCGATCCCCCTCTGGTACCAGAACGGCAGCGCCGGGCATTCGGAGCGGATCTCCGACGTCACCCTCAACCAGTTCAGCGTCCCGGTCTACAACGAGATCAAGGTCAGCTGACCCGCCTTCGGATCGATCCTGGAGCAGTCCATGGGACGTTATGTGATCCGGCGGCTGCTCCAGATGATCCCGGTGTTCATCGGCAGCACGTTCCTGATCTTCTTCATGGTGTACGCGCTCGGTGACCCCGTCGCGGCCCTCTTCGGCGACAAGGCGCCCGACCCCGCGACCGCCGCCCGCATCCGCAAGGACCTCTACCTGGACCAGCCCCTGTGGAAGCAGTACCTCCACTACATGGGGCAGATCTTCCAGGGCGACTTCGGCACCGCCTTCAACGGCCAGAGCGTCACCGACCTGATGGCCACCGCCTTCCCCGTCACCCTGCGCCTGACCATCGTCGCCATCGTCATCGAGGTCATCGTCGGGATCACCCTCGGCGTGGTCAGCGGACTGCGCCGCGGCAAGTCCGTCGACACCAGCCTGCTGGTGCTCACGCTGATCGTGATCTCGGTACCCACCTTCGTGACGGGCTACCTCCTCCAGTACCTCTTCGGCGTCAAATGGGGCTGGGTGCGGCCCACCGTCTCCCCGGACGCCCCCTTCAACGAGCTGATCCTGCCCGGCATCGTCCTCGCGCTCGTCTCCCTCGCCTACGTCACCCGGCTCTCGCGCACCTCCATCGCCGAGAACGTCAAGGCCGACTACGTCCGCACCGCCACCGCCAAGGGCCTCCCGCGCAGGCGCGTCGTCACCCGGCACCTGCTGCGCAACTCGCTCATCCCGGTCGTCACCTTCATCGGCACGGACATCGGCGCCCTGATGGGCGGCGCCATCGTCACCGAGCGGATCTTCAACATCCACGGCGTCGGCTACCAGCTGTACCAGGGCATCCTGCGCAACAACTCCCCGACGGTGGTCGGCTTCGTGACGATCCTCGTCATCGTCTTCCTGCTGGCCAACCTGCTCGTCGACCTGCTGTACGCGGTCCTGGACCCGAGGATCCGCTATGCCTGAGCGTGACGAGCCCGCCTACGACCCGCTGCAGCCAGGAGAGGGAGAGGCCATCGCACCCACCGGCCAGGGCGGCCCCATGGACCTCGCGCTGGACGAGGCGGAAAGCCTGGAGAAGGTACTGGGCGACGAGCCGACGGGCCCGGCCGAAAAGGCCCGTTCGCTGTGGTCCGACGCCTGGCACCAGCTGCGCCGCAACCCCGTCTTCATCGTCTCCTCGCTGCTGATCCTCTTCCTCGTCGTCATCGCGATCTGGCCGCAGCTCATCGCCAGTGGCGACCCGCTGCACTGCGACCTGTCCAAGTCGCAGCAGGGCTCCTCACCGGGGCACCCCTTCGGCTACGACACCCAGGGCTGCGACGTGTACACGCGCACCGTCTACGGGGCCCGCGCCTCCATCACCGTCGGCGTCTGCGCGACCCTCGGCGCCACCCTGCTCGGCTCGGCGCTCGGCGGACTGGCCGGGTTCTTCGGCGGCTGGGGCGATTCCCTGCTTTCCCGGACCGCCGACATCTTCTTCGGCATCCCGGTCGTGCTCGGCGGACTGGTCTTCCTGTCCGTCGTCACCAGCACCACCGTGTGGCCGGTCGTCGGATTCATCGTGCTGCTCGGCTGGCCCCAGCTCGCCCGCATCGCCCGCGGCTCGGTGATCACCGCGAAGCAGAACGACTACGTCCAGGCCGCCCGCGCCCTCGGCGCCGGCAACACGCGGATGCTGCTGCGGCACGTCGCGCCCAACGCCGTCGCCCCCGTCATCGTCGTCGCCACCATCGCCCTGGGCACCTACATCGCCCTGGAGGCCACCCTGTCGTTCCTCGGGGTGGGCCTGCGGCCGCCGACCGTCTCCTGGGGCATCGACATCTCCAACGCCGCCTCGCAGATCCGCAACGCCCCGCACATGCTGCTGTACCCGGCGGGCGCGCTGAGCCTGACCGTGCTGGCGTTCATCATGCTCGGCGACGCGGTGCGCGACGCCCTCGACCCCAAGCTGCGCTGAGGAGCCCCTGTCCATGCTGCTCGAAGTGCGGGACCTGCACGTGGAGTTCAAGACCCGCGAGGGGGTCGCGAAGGCGGTGAACGGCGTCGACTACTCGGTGGACGCGGGCGAAACCCTCGCCGTGCTCGGCGAGTCCGGCTCCGGCAAATCGGTGACCGCCCAGGCCGTGATGGGGATCCTCGACATGCCGCCTGGCCGGATCGCGGGCGGCGAGATCCTGTTCCAGGGCGAAGACCTGCTCAAGATGCGGGAGGAGGAGCGGCGCAGGATCCGCGGGGCCGGGATGGCCATGATCTTCCAGGACGCCCTCTCCTCCCTGAACCCCGTACTGAGCGTCGGCGCCCAGCTCGGCGAGATGTACGAGGTCCACCGCGGCCTGTCCCGCAAGGCCGCGCGGGCCAAGGCGGTCGAGCTGATGGACCGGGTGAAGATCCCGGCGGCCAGGCAGCGGGTGGGGGACTACCCGCACCAGTTCTCCGGCGGCATGCGCCAGCGCATCATGATCGCCATGGCGCTGGCCCTGGAACCCGCGCTGATCATCGCCGACGAGCCCACCACGGCCCTGGACGTCACGGTCCAGGCCCAGGTCATGGACCTGCTCGCGGAGCTCCAGCGCGAACTGAACATGGGGCTCATCCTGATCACCCACGACCTCGGCGTCGTCGCCGACGTGGCCGACAAGATCGCCGTCATGTACGCCGGCCGGATCGTCGAGGCGGCCCCCGTGCACGAGATCTACGCCGCCCCCGCGCACCCGTACACCCGTGGCCTGCTGGACTCCATTCCGCGGCTGGACCAGAAGGGCCAGGAGCTCTACGCGATCAAGGGGCTGCCGCCCAACCTGCTGCACATCCCGCCCGGCTGCGCGTTCAACCCGCGCTGCCCGATGGCGCAGCCCGTCTGCCGGACCGACGTCCCGCCGCTGTACGAGGTGACCGAGTCGCCCGTGCCGCGCACCACCGCCTGCCACTTCTGGAAGGAGTGCCTGCATGCCTGAGCCGATCCTGGAGGCGAAGGGGCTGGTCAAGCACTACCCGCTGACCCAGGGCATCGTCTTCAAGCGGCAGATCGGAGCGGTCCGGGCGGTGGACGGGGTCTCCTTCGGCCTCGGGGCGGGCGAGACCCTCGGCATCGTCGGCGAGTCGGGCTGCGGCAAGTCGACCGTCGCCAAGATGCTGGTCAACCTGGAGCGGCCGACGGCCGGGACGATCTCGTACAAGGGCGAGGACATCACCAGGCTGTCGGGCAAGGCCCTCAAGGCCGTCCGCCGCAACATCCAGATGGTGTTCCAGGACCCGTACACCTCGCTGAACCCGCGGATGACGGTCGGCGACATCATCGGCGAGCCGTACGAGATCCACCCCGAGGTGGCGCCGAAGGGCGACCGGCGGCGCAAGGTCCGGGAACTGCTGGACGTCGTGGGTCTGAACCCGGAGTACATCAACCGGTACCCGCACCAGTTCTCCGGCGGCCAGCGCCAGCGCATCGGCATCGCCCGCGGACTGGCCCTGCGGCCCGAGGTCATCGTCGCGGACGAGCCGGTCTCGGCGCTGGACGTCTCGGTCCAGGCGCAGGTCGTCAACCTGCTGGCGCGCCTCCAGGACGAGTTCAGCCTCTCCTACGTGTTCATCGCGCACGACCTGTCGATCGTCCGGCACATCTCCGACCGGGTCGGCGTGATGTACCTGGGCCGCATCGCCGAGATCGGCACCGACACCGAGATCTACGAGCACCCCACACATCCGTACACCCAGGCCCTGCTTTCGGCCGTGCCCGTGCCGGACCCGCGCGCCCGGGCACTGCGGGAGCGGATCATCCTGGCCGGCGACGTCCCGTCCCCCGCCAACCCGCCGTCGGGGTGCCGCTTCCGCACCCGCTGCTGGAAGGCGCAGGAGCGGTGCGCGGTGGAGGTGCCGCCGCTGGCCGTACCGGAGTGGTTCCCGTCCGGGCCGCGGGCCCATCCGTCGGCCTGTCACTTCGCGGCGGAGAAGCAGGTGGTGCCGGTGACGGCCCCGCCACCGGGTCCGCCGCCGGCCGCGCCGCCGACGGGGCTCACCAAGGAGGAGGGACCACCGGGGGGCCGATGATTTCCGGCCACCCCCGCGCGTAAGTCCGAATATCTCTCCGGTACACGCAACTGGCGTTTACTTCGTGGCAACTTGGCGGTATCTGCCCCGAGATATCCGCCGGGCAGCCTGGTGCGTGTGCGGCCGTGCGGGTGCCGTCGGCCGGCCGGGCAGGCGTACAGCCTTCCCGGCCGGCCTCCCCGTGCCCCTCCACGTGCGCGGCGTGCGCCCCTCGTGCTGCCGGAATTCGATCGATGCGCTGGTACGGATAGTTATGATCCGTAGCGCACGGTGGGTATGACTCCGCCGAGCACGAGTACGCGTACCGATGTCCGCTCGACGTGGAGGTGAAACGCCGTGGCACTCTCGATCTCGGCCGTGGTGCTGCTGGCGATCGTCGTCTTCCTGCTGGTGCGGAAGTCGGGGCTGAAGGCGGGACACGCCTTCGTCTGTGTGCTCCTCGGCTTCTACCTGGCGAGTTCGACGATCGCGCCCACCCTCAGCCAGCTGACGTCGAACGTGGCGAGCATGATCAGTGGCCTCAAGCTGTAGGGCCCAGCTCGTAGGCTGACCCCATGAACGGTCTTCCCGCCCGTCGTCTGCTCCTCGTGCACGCGCACCCGGACGACGAGTCGATCAACAACGGCGTCACCATGGCCAAGTACGCGGCCGAGGGCGCCCACGTCGCGCTGGTCACCTGCACGCTCGGCGAGGAGGGCGAGGTGATCCCGCCCGCCCTCGCCCACCTGGCGCCCGACCGCGACGACACCCTCGGCGCGCACCGCGTCGGCGAGCTCGCCGCCGCCATGAAGGAACTGGGCGTCACCGACCACCGTTTCCTCGGCGGCCCCGGCCGCTTCCGCGACTCCGGGATGATGGGGGCCGAGCAGAACCGCCGGCCCGGGGCCTTCTGGTCCGCCGGCGTGGACGAGGCCGCCGCGCACCTCGTGGAAGTGATCCGGGAGCTGCGGCCGCAGGTGCTGGTCACCTACGACCCCGACGGCGGCTACGGCCACCCCGACCACATCCAGGCGCACCGGGTCGCCACCCGCGCCGCCGAACTCGCGGCGGAGCCCACGTACCGCCGTGACCTCGGCGACCCGCACGAGATCCGCAAGGTCTACTGGAACCGGGTGCCGCGCTCGGTGGTCGACGAGGGTTTCGCGCGGCTGCGCGCGGCAGGGGGGGCCGTGCCCTTCCCGGGCGTCGCGACCCCGCAGGACGTGCCGGGCGTCGTCCCGGACGAGCGGATCACCGCCGAGATCGGTGACGAGGACGGCCGGGAGACCTTCGCGCGGGCCAAGGCCGCCGCGATGCGGGCGCACGTCACCCAGGTGGCCGTGGACGGCCCCTTCTTCGCCCTCTCGAACGACCTGGCCCAGCCGCTCTTCGCCCGCGAGTACTACGAACTCGTCGCGGGCGAGCCGGGCGCCCCGGCGGGCGAGCGGGAGCACGACCTGTTCGCGGGGGTGACGGCATGACCGGGACGCCGGGCGCCGGGCGGATCGCCGCCCTGCTGGGCCTGCTCGTCGCCGGGGCGGTGACGGGCGCGGCCGGATGGCTCGTCGTCGACCTCTGGTTCCCGGGCGGACTGCTGCTGGCGCTGCTCGCCCTCTTCGGGGTCTTCCTCGCCGGCCGGCTCGTGACCGGGAGCGGGATCGGGGTGGGTGCGGCCGCGGGTGGCTGGTTCCTGGCGTACGTGCTGCTCAGCCTGCCGCGCCCCGAAGGGGACTTCCTGCTCGGTTCGTCCGGAATCGGGCTGTACGCATACCTTTTGGGCGGGGTCGTCGTCGCTGTGATCTGCGCCACGATGAAGGGCGCGCCGGACGGGCCGGTTTCGGCCGCGGGGCCGCGGCGCTGACGTGCTGTCGAACTCGGCCGGACTCCGATCGGGGACGGCTTGAGGGGGTTTGACGGTCCGTGCGAGGGTGGGCCCGCGAAGGCCCAAGAGGAATCCCTGATTCCCGACGGACAGTTGCGCGTGCGCGGCGGCCAGTATGGTGGACGGGCCGCCGAGCTGCCCGCGCAAGGTTACGGGCGGCGGAGCCAACCGGGAGAACCTGCTTTGAGCCGTGAAACTGACAGTTCGTCCCCCGGGCCCCAAGGGCACGGTGGAGCCGCCTACCCCTCGGGCACGCCGTATGGAACCGGCCAGTATCCGTCCCCGACTGTGCCACCCGGCCCTGGCGCGGCGACCGCCACGGAGGAGAACCCTGTGACTTCGAAGCCGTCCACGCCCGACTCCGACGGGCCGAAGACCGAGACCACCCTGACGACCCGGATCCGGATCAACATCCCGGGTTCCCGGCCGATCCCGCCCGTCGTCGTGCGCAAGCCGGTGAAGGACGGCGAAGGCTCCGCCGACTCGCGGCCCGGCGCGCCCGGGGAGGCGGCCGGGCAGGCGCCCGCTCCGGCGCCCGCGCCGCCCGCTCGTCCGCAGGCCGGGGCCGCCCCGCAGGCACCGCCCGCGCCGCTGCCCACGCGGAACCCCGCCGCCTCCCAGGCCGGTCGCGGGCCGGCCCAGGGCGGCCCGGACGAGGCGTCCAGCAACTGGTTCGCGCCGCGCAAGGCCCCCGCGACGCCGCCGGCGGGCGTGCGGACCGATTCAGGTCCCGCGCAGGGCGGTCCCGCGCCGGCCGGTCCCGCGCAGGGCGCGGGCTACGGCTCGGTCCCGGGTGCCGGGCCGGGCGGGTCCGCCGTACCCGGGGCGCCCCTCGGCGGCGGCGCACCGGGCCCGCAGGGCCCCGGCGCCGGTTACGGCGCCGACCGGCCGTTCCCGCCGGGGCCGCCCGCCCCGTCCGGTCCGGGCGGCGGACCGGCCCAGGGGTACCCGGAGTTCGACAACGGTCCCTCCACCGAGGCGTTCCCCGCGTACGGCGATCCCGCCGGGCCGGCCGCGCCCGCCGGGCCGACCGGTGGTCCCGCGCTGGGCACCGCCCCCGTACGCGCCGACGACGCGCCGCGCTGGCCCGGCCCGGAGGCCCCGCCGGCCGGCGGGCCGCGGCCCGCGGTCCCCGGCGCGCAGTTCCCGGGTGGTCCCGGCCCGCTGCCCGGCGCGCAGTTCCCCGGCGGCCCCGGCCCGCTGCCCGGCGGTCCGTCCGCAGGCGGCCCCGGACCCGGGCCGGTCGTGCCGACGGCGGCCCCGCAGCCGCCGAAGCAGACCCGGCCGGCCCCCAAGGCCCCCGCCAAGCCCGCCAAGAAGCGCTCCAAGCTCGTCGTCATCGGCGGCGGCCTCATCGCCCTGCTCGGCGTGGCCTACTGCGCCGGGCTGCTCCTGAACCACTCCGACGTCCCCAAGGGCACCACCGTCCTCGGCGTCGACATCAGCGGCGGCCGCGACGAGGCCGTCACCAAGCTCCAGGACCGCTTCGGCACCCGCGCCGCCGCCCCGCTCCAGTTCACGATCGGCGGCAAGCAGGTCGAGCTGAAGCCCGACAAGGCCGGGCTGACCCTCGACACCCAGACCACCGTCCGCAACGCCACGGGCAGCGACTACAACCCCGTCACCGTCATCGGCTCCCTCCTCGGCCAGGAGCGCAAGGCCGAAGCGGTGATGCCCGTGGACGAGGAGAAGCTGCGCGTCGCCCTCCAGCAACTGGCGGGCAGCGCGGGCACGGCGACCGAGGGCACGATCAAGTTCGACACGGGCAAGGCAGTCGCCGTTCCGGGACAGGCCGGCACCAGCCTGGACGTGGACGGCTCCGTCGACCCGGTGATCAAGGCGTTCCGCGACGCGGTCGCCACCGGCAAGCCCATCCCCGTCGAACTGCCCACCGCCAACCGGGAACCGGCCGTCAACCAGGCCGAACTGGACCGCGCGATGAAGGAGTTCGCGGAACCCGCGATGTCCGGCATCGCCACCGTCAAGGCGGGCACCAAGTCCATCGCGTTCGGCGCCAAGACCCTGCCCAAGATCCTCAGCATGCAGGTCGTCGACGGGCACCTCGTCGAGAAGTACGACCTCGAAGCGTTGAAGGCGGCGTACAGCGACACCTTCGACGGGATCCAGATCACCCGGGGCACCGGCGCGAAGACCGCCGTCACCCCGCAGGACGTCGCGGGCGCCCTCGGCAAGGCCCTGCGCGGCAAGACGCCCGCCGAGCGGACCGCGGTCATCGACACCAACCCGAGCTGATCACCCACTGCCGAAACCGCAGGCCGGAGCCCCGGCCGGCCCCCTCGCACGAGCGGGCCGGCCGGGGCTCCGGCCCGTTCCGGCACGCCGTCATGCCCACCGGATGACAACTGTCATGCGGCAGTCACGACGCGCGACACTGCCGCGGACCCCGCGCCACGGGCGAATCTTGAGCCATGAAGACGACGACCGCGACGCAAACAGCCGCCGCCCCGGGCTCAGGAGCCGCCACCGGTTCCGTGGTGAGCTTCCAGAACGTGACCAAGAACTACGGCGCCGTCCGCGCGGTCGACGGCCTCTCCCTCGACCTGCACCCGGGCGAGACCGTCGCGCTCCTCGGCCCCAACGGCGCCGGCAAGTCCTCCACCCTCGACCTCCTGCTCGGGCTGCGCCCCGCCGACTCCGGGTCCGTCCGGCTCTTCGGGACCACGCCGCGCGAGGCGATAGCGGCCGGCCGGGTCGGGGCCATGCTCCAGACCGGCGGACTGATGGAGGAAGTGACCGTACGCGAGATAGTCGCCCTCACCTGCGCGCTGCACCCCCGCCCGTACCCGGTCGAAGAGGTGCTCGGCCGCGCCGGGATCGCCGACATCGCGGGCCGGCTCGTCAACAAGCTCTCCGGTGGCCAGGAGCAGCGCGTCCGCTTCGCCCTCGCCACCGCCGGCGACAACGAGCTGATCGTCCTGGACGAACCGACGACCGGCATGGACGTCACCTCCCGCCAGGCCTTCTGGGCCACGATGCGGGAGCAGGCCGCCCGGGGCCGTACGGTCCTGTTCGCCACGCACTACCTGGAGGAGGCGGACGCGATAGCCGACCGCGTCCTGGTCCTCAGCAAGGGCCGGCTCCTCGCCGACGGCACCGCCGCCGAGATCAAGGCGAAGGCCGGCGCCCGCCGGATCGCCTTCGACCTCGCGGACGACCAGGTGGACGAGCAGGCGCTGCGCGCCCTGCCGCACCTCACCGGCTACGAGCGGCACGGGGACACCGTGAAGCTCCAGTCGCGCGACGCCGACGCGACCGTGCACGCCGTCTACGCCCTGGGGCTCTACCCCCGGAACCTGGAAGTCGCCGGGCTGGGCCTGGAACAGGCCTTCATCGCCCTCACCGAGGCCGAGGAGGCCAACGCATCATGACCACCGGAACGATCAAGCTCATCAAGCTCGAAATCAGCCGCGCCCTGCGCAACAAGAAGTACCTGTTCTTCACCGTCCTCTATCCGGCGGCGCTGTTCCTGATGCTCGGCGGCACCCTGAACGGCACGACCAAGGTCATGGGCACCGAACTGACCATGCCCGCTTTCTACATGGTCGCCATGGCCTCCTTCGGAGCCCTGACGGCCGTCCTGATGGGCAACAGCGAGCGCATAGCCAAGGAGCGTGAGGCGGGCTGGGTCCGTCAGCTGCGTCTGACCGCCCTGCCGGGCCGCGGCTACGTCCTCGCCAAGACCGCCAGCGCCGGCGTGCTGTCCCTGCCCGCCATCCTCGTCGTCTTCGCGGTGGCCGCCCTGGTCAAGGGCGTACGGTTCGATGCCTGGCAGTGGCTCGCCCTGACGGGCTCCATCTGGGCGGGCAGCCTCGTCTTCGCCGCCCTCGGCGTGGCCATCGGCTACCTGGCCAGCGGGGACACCGTCCGTCCCATCACCATGCTGTTCTACTTCGGCCTCTCCATCCTCGGCGGCCTGTGGATGCCCACGGCGAACTTCCCGCAGTGGCTGCGCGACATCTGCGAGTGGCTGCCGACCCACGCCTACGCGGGCCTCGGCCAGGCGATAGAACTGGGTGGCGCGCCCCACATGAAGGACGTGGCGATCCTCGCGGTCTACTTCGTACTGTTCACTGGTGCCGCCGCCTGGCTGTACCGCAAGGACTCTCTGAAGGCGTGAGGACGGAAGTGACCAGCACGACCAGGGCGGTTGACGACAGCCTGACGGGGGTGCCCGGCGGCCCGAGGATCGGCATGCGGCCCCAGACCCGCCGCCACAAGATCGTGAAGGCGATGTGGATCAGCCTGTGGCTGTTCTACCTCAGCGCCCCCGTGGCCGACCTGGTCAGTGGCGGACACAGTACGCAGGCCCGGGTGCTCGGCGGCCTGGGCCTCGCGGTCTTCGTCGCCTGGTACCTGGCCCTGGTGTTCCGCACCGCCCGGGAGAGCGAGTTGCGCTGGCTGCTGATCTCCGTCGCGGTGCTCTCCGCGCAGGCGGCGGTCCTCTCCCTCAGCCTGGGCCGCGAATGGCTGGTCCTCTTCGTCTACGTCTCCATCTCCTCCGGCGCCGCGCTGCCGGGGGAGATCTCCCGCTGGACGGTACCGGCCGCGACCGCGCTGCTGACGGCGACGGCCCTGGCGGTGCCCGGCGGTGACGCGTACCTGGCGGGCCTGCTGATCCCGGCCGTGATGGGCGGCTTCGCGATGGTCGGCATCCGCGCGATGATCCGTACCACTGTGGAACTGCGCGAGGCCCGGGCGACGGTGGCGCAGCTCGCCGCCAACGAAGAACGGCTGCGGATGGCCCGGGACCTGCACGACCTGCTCGGGCACTCGCTGTCGCTGATCACGCTCAAGAGTGAACTGGCGGGCCGGATGCTGCCGGACCGGCCGGAGCTCGCCGCCCAGCAAGTGGCGGACATCGAGCAGGTCAGCCGGCAGGCGCTGGTCGACGTACGCGAAGCGGTGAGCGGCTACCGGCGGCCGACCCTGCCGGGCGAACTGGCCGGTGCGCGCACCGCCCTGACCGCGGCGGGCGTGCTCGCCGACCTGCCCGCGGAGGTCCCGGAGGACCTCCCGCAGGAGATCGAGTCGGCGCTGGCGTGGTCGCTGCGCGAGGCGGTGACGAACGCGGTGCGGCACAGCGGCGCCAAACGCTGCACGGTCAGCCTGGACACCCGCCAGACCCTGGCCGGACAGTTCGTCGAACTGGCCGTCTTCGACGACGGCGCGGGCGGCACGGCGGTCCACGGCAACGGCCTCACCGGCCTGACGGAGCGCCTGCACGCGGTGGGCGGCACCCTGGAGGCGGCCCCGGTGGGCCGGACCGGCTTCCGGCTGCTGGCCCGCGTCCCCCTAGGATCATCATCATGACGTCACGGCCCATCCGGATCCTCCTCGCCGAGGACCAGTCCATGGTCCGGGAGGCCCTGGCCGCGCTGCTCGGCCTGGAGCCGGACATCGAGGTGCTGGCCCAAGTCGCCCGCGGGGACGAGGTACTGGCGGCGGCCCGCGCGCACGACGTGAACGTGGCGCTGCTCGACATCGAGATGCCGGGCATGACGGGCATCGAGGCGGCCGCGGCCCTGCGGGACGCCCTGCCGGCCCTGCGGATCGTCATCCTGACCACCTTCGGCCGTCCCGGCTACCTCCGCGGGGCGATGGAGGCGGGGGCGTCGGCGTTCCTCGTGAAGGACGCCCCGGCCGCACAATTGGCGGACGCGGTGCGCAAGGTCCTCACCGGGGAGCGCGTCATCGACCCGACGCTGGCGGCGGCAGCGCTGGCCGAGGGGGCGAACCCGCTGACCGACCGGGAACGGGAGGTGCTGCGCGCGGCGGAATTCGGCGCGACCAACGCGGAACTCGCGGCCCGGCTGCACCTGTCCCAGGGCACCGTCCGCAACTACCTCTCGATGGCGATCCAGAAACTGGCCGCCCGCAACCGCGCCGAAGCCGTCCGTGTGGCCCGCGAAAAGGGCTGGCTCTAGGTTCTGTCGTCACAGCCCCGCCGGGGGCGATCCCGGCACGCGGGCATCCCAGCGCCGGGGGCGATCCCGGCACGCCGGAAAGTCCCAGCCTCGCCGGCGTTTGAGGCGCGGGGTGTGGGGCGGAGCCCCACGAGGCCCGGCGCAGCCGGGGGCGCTTGCGCGGCGGCGGCGCGGACGAAGCTTCTCCCGGGCCCGGTCCCGGTCCCGGCCGCGACTCGCCCGCTGGGCGGGTCAGTTCAGCAGGGCGCGGGCCGAGAGGGCTTCCGCGCGGACGCGGGCCGCGGCCGCCCGGTCCACCGCGTCGACCACCTCCGCGTACGCGTCCAGCTCCGCCGCGCCCGACACGAACTCGCCCCGCTCCACCAGCACCCGCGCCCGCTCGTACCGCAGCGACGCCGGGTGCGAGGGCAGGAGCAGCGACAGGTCCAGCGCCCACAGCGCGACCCCGGACTGCTCCGGCCGGGTAGCGGCCCATGCCCGGATGTTGTTCAGGATCCGCAGCACGGTGTCCAGCGTGCGGGCCGGGGTGCGCGGTCCGGTCGCCAGCTCCGCCGGGCCCGCCCCGAGCGAGGCGCCCCCCGCGAAGGGGTCGACCACGATCCCCTCCTGCGGATCCCCGAAGCCGACCACGAAGTGCCCGGGCAGCCCCAGCCCGTACACCGGCGCACCCGCGCGCCGCGCCACCTCCAGCCAGACCACGGACAGCAGGATCGGCAGGCCGCGGCGGCGCCGCAGCACCTCGTGCAGCAGCGAGGACGAGAGCCGGTCGTAGTCCGCCGGAGTGCCGTGAAAACCGAGCCGTCCTCCCAGCAGTTCCGTCACCGCCGAAGCCCACGCCGGCCCGCCGCGCAGCCCGAACGGCAGCATCCCCGCCAGCCGGTCCAGCTCGATCTGCGCCCAGTCCATGGCCCGCTCGTCCAGCTCCGGATCCGCCTCCGTCGCCAGCAGCAGGCACAGCAGCGCCAGGTCCGGCCGCTCCGAGCGGGCCTCGGCCGCGAACCGGGCCCGCCAGTCGGGGCTCACGCCGCCGCCCGGAAGTGGTGGTAGGAGTGGTGCGTCGCGAAGCCCATCCCGTCGTACAGGGCCCGGGCGCCCGGATTTCCGGCCTCCACCTGGAGCCAGGCCGCCGAGGCGCCCTCTTCCAGGGCCCGCCGGGCCAGAGCCGTCATCACCGCCGTCGCGAGCCCCCGGCGCCGCTCACCGGGGTCGACCTCGACCGCCGCGAACCCGGCCCAGCGGCCGTCCACCACCATGCGCCCGATCGCCTGGCCGGGCAGCGTCGCGAACCACACGGAAGGGCCCGTGACCAGCACCTTCCGGGCCACCTCGGGGTCCTTGACCCGCCCGTACCGCCCGAGCCACTCCGCGTCGGGCGTGCGGGTCAGCCTTACCCGGGACGCCGCGGCGGCCGCCACGTCCCCGACCGGGGCGAGCGCCGCGATCCGGACCTCCGCCGAGACCTCGTTCACCCAGCCCCGCCGCTCCAGCTCCGTGCACAGCCGCTCCTGGGTACCGAGCGCGCCGGTAGCGGCCTGCACGTACGCCGGAAGGCGACGTTCCGCGTACCAGGAGGTCACTCGCGCGAGTGCTTCGTCCAGCGGTACGCCGGGGTCCCCCAGCGGCAGCACCGAGTTGGCCCGCCGGGTGAATCCCGCGGCCGCCCGCAGCCTCCACTCGCCCAGCGGCTCGTCCTCCAGCGGCTGCCAGGCCCGCGCGGCGACCCGGGCCAGCTCCTCGAAAGACGCTGTAGGCCCCTTGCGCCGGGCGGGCGCCGGAGGGACGATCTTGCCTGCTACCAGCGTCGATTCCGCGATGTGGACGGACAGCCCGTCCTTGCGTGTGATCGTGAGCACACCCTCGGTCCAGGATGTGAGAACCCCGACCGTGTCCGTGAACGAGGGGCGCCCGCTCAGGTCCGCCTCCACCCGTCGTACAGAAACCCGTTTACCCACGTCAGCCGGGGTAATACGGATCTCCAGCAGTCCACCGGCAGTGATTTCCACAGCTCTGTCCGCCCCTCCTGTTCGGATCGTGCCCGGGAACGGAGATACTAGGCGTGGGCATCGACGACGCCGCGCTCCCGCGCGATATGGAAAGCCCTACCGAGGAGGAACGAGAGCGTGACCTACGTCATCGCGGAGCCTTGTGTCGACGTCAAGGACAAGGCATGCATCGAAGAGTGCCCCGTCGACTGCATCTACGAGGGCCAGCGGTCCTTGTACATCCACCCGGACGAATGCGTCGACTGTGGTGCGTGTGAGCCGGTCTGCCCGGTCGAAGCCATCTTCTACGAGGACGACACCCCGGAGGAGTGGAAGGACTACTACAAGGCGAACGTCGAGTTCTTCGACGATCTCGGTTCGCCCGGTGGCGCCTCCAAGCTCGGCCTGATCGAGCGGGACCACCCCTTCATCGCCGCGCTGCCGCCGATGGGCGAGGGCCACTGACGGCCGTCGCCCCGGCGCAGTGTGCCTCGGTCCCGTACGGCCCCGTGCCGCGCGGGACCGAGCCGTTTCCGAGGCGTACTCCGAGGCGTTTTCCCGGGGCCCGCTCGTCCGCCGAGCAGCGGCGAGCAGGCCGGTAGCAGCCGGCAGCACCAGTAGCGAGCAGAGAGCAGAGAGCACCGTGGCCGCAGTATCCGCACGTCTTCCCGCCTTCCCGTGGGACAAGCTGGAGCCGTACAAGGCGACGGCGGCCGCCCACGCCGACGGCATCGTCGACCTGTCGGTCGGTACGCCCGTCGACCCGGTGCCGCAGCTGATCCGCAGCGCCCTCGTCGCCGCCGCCGACTCCCCGGGCTACCCGACGGTGTGGGGCACGGCCGCCCTGCGCGACGCGATCACGGGCTGGCTGCGCGGGCGCCTCGGCGCGAGCGCCGCGGGGCACCGCAACGTCCTGCCGGTGGTCGGCTCCAAGGAGCTGGTGGCCTGGCTGCCGACCCAGCTGGGTCTGGGCGCGGGCGACAAGGTCGCCTACCCCCGCCTCGCCTACCCCACGTACGAGGTCGGCGCCCGGCTGTGCGGAGCCGAGCCGGTGGTCTACGACGACCCGACCGAGCTCGACCCGGCGGGCGTCAAGCTGCTGTGGCTCAACTCCCCCTCCAACCCCACCGGGCGGGTCCTGCCCAAGGACGAGCTGATCCGGATCGTGGCCTGGGCGCGCGAGCACGGCATCCTGCTCTTCAGCGACGAGTGCTACCTGGAGCTGGGCTGGGAGGCGGAGCCGGTCTCGGTCCTGCACGACGAGGTGTGCGGGGGCTCCTACGAGGGCCTCGTCGCCGTCCACTCGCTCTCCAAGCGGTCCAACCTGGCGGGCTACCGGGCGGCGTTCATCGCCGGTGACGCGGACGTGCTCGGCGAGCTGCTGGAGATCCGCAAGCACGGCGGCATGATGACCCCGGCGCCGGTGCAGGCCGCGGTCGTCGCCGCTCTGGGCGACGATGCGCACGTGGAGGAGCAGCGCGGCCGTTACGCCGCCCGCCGCGAGGCGCTGCGCGGGGCGCTTGAGGCGCACGGCTTCCGCATCGAGCACAGCGAGGCCAGCCTGTACCTGTGGGTGACCCGGGACGAGCCCTGCTGGCAGACGGTGGCCCACCTCGCGGAGCTGGGCATCCTGGTCGCACCGGGCGACTTCTACGGCGAGGCGGGGGCGAACTTCGTCCGCGTCGCCTTCACCGCCACGGACGAGCGGGTCGCGGCCGCTGTCAAGCGGCTCGGCGCGTAGGCCCGGGCCGGGCCGGGCCGCTCCGGTCCGTCTGGTCCGGCACAGCCCGAGGGGCCGGGAGTGCGCACTCCCGGCCCCTCGGCTTCCCGCGGCGGCGGGTCAGTGGCCGAGACCGCCCAGCGGCACGGCGTTCAGCGGCAGCTCCGGCGCGGCGGGCAGGCCGGAGGTGGGCAGGCCCGCGGTGGGCAGCTCCGACGTCGGCAGGCCCGAGGTCGGCAGGCCGGCCAGCAGCGGTCCGGCCGCCTCGGTCAGCTGCGCCGGGGCGGCCTTCGCCGCGGTGTCCGTGGCCGTGGCGGCGGTGTCACCGGCGGCGCTGCCCACGGTGCTGGCGGCGGCGTCCGGAGAGGTGAGCGCGCCCAGCTGCGGCACGGACTCCAGGCCCGCGGCGCTGGCCGCGCCGGCCGCACCGACCACGGGAGCTGTCCCGGCTGCGAGCAACAGCGCGGCACGGGCGATCCGACGGGTCAGGGGGAGGGACATGATGCTCCTAAGCGGTAGCGGCTGAGTACGCCGGTACAACCGCTCCCGGGGCGGGCGAAGTTGCGGACCCGCCGGGTAAAGGATTGGTAACGCATCGTTTAATCGGGTTCCGCGACAACCGCACCGGACGGGCGCCGACCAGGCATTCCGCCCCCTCTGCGCCCCCGGGCGCCCCCGCGCCGGTGACCCCCGGGCGGGGGACGGGCCGCACACCCGAGCGGTATCCGGGCCCGGGGGCGGTTCACAGCGGGGATCAGCGGTGCACGAAGATCCGTACCTCGTCCGCCTGAGCGGTGTGGGCCTGCGGTGCGCCGGACCGGCCGGTCGCGGCGCGCTCTTCCTGCCACGCGCCGTCCGCCGCGCCCGCCGTCCAGCCCCGGGAGGCGTACGACACGCGGGCGATCCCCAGCTCGCGGGAGTGCGCCACCGCCCAGTACGCCACCACCCGCGCGCGCCGGAACGCCGCGTCGGCGGGTCCCTGCGGCTGCCCGACGGTGACCTCCGCCTCCGGGGCGCCGGCGCCCTCCTTCGCGGGGGCGGCGGCAGCCGCGTCCACCCGCACCTGCTTGCCGAAGATCCGCACCAGCTCCGCCCGCACCTGATCCGGCCGGCCGGGCTCGGTTGGCGCCGGCCCGCCACAGACCACGGAGCCGCCGCCAGCGAAGGCCGCCGTCAGGACGGTCGCGTTCGGCTCGTGCTTCGCGTACGCCTGCGGGAAACCGCTGAGCTGCACCTCCTGCGCCGCCTCGGTCAGCGGCAGCCGCGCCCAGCCCCGTACCTCCAGCAGCCGGTCGTAGAAGATCCCCGCCGCGTACACCGGGTCGCGGATCTCCTGCGGGGTGCCCCACCCCTGCGAGGGACGCTGCTGGAACAGCCCGAGCGAGTCCCGGTCGCCGTGGTCGAGGTTGCGCAGCCCCGACTCCTGCATGGCGGTGGCCAGCGCGATGGTGACCGCCCGGTCCGGCACGCCCTTGGCGACGCCGACCGCGGCTATCGTCGCCGCGTTCCCGGCCTGCTCCGGCGACATCTCGTACGGCCGGCCCGCACCGCTCTGGCCGCCGGGCGCCTCGGCCGTGCAGTGCGGGGCGCCGCCCCCGCCGTTGGACTCGAACTGCACGACGAGGTAACCGCCGAGCGCGAGCAGAACGAGCAGACCGGCGATCTTGAGCAGCGGTCGGCGACGGCGCGGGCTGGAGTGATCGGTGGGGGACACCCGGCCCACCGTACTTGAGCTGTGTGCCGGGTCCCGCGGACGCGTCCACCGGGCGGACCGGCAGGGCCTCGCCACGGCCCGGGCGTTAGGGTCGGCTCATGTCCCCATCCGAGCTGGACCTCACCCTGGACGCTGCCGAGCTGACCGCCCGGCTCGTCGACATCCCTTCCGTGAGCGGCGACGAGAAGGTCCTCGCCGACCTCGTGGAGCACGCGCTGCGCGGTCTGCCGCACCTGACGGTCGACCGCTTCGGGAACAACGTGGTCGCCCGCACGAACCTCGGCCGCGCCGAGCGCGTCGTGCTCGCCGGCCACCTCGACACGGTCCCGATCGCCGACAACGTGCCCTCCCGCCTGGACGAGAACGACGTCCTGTGGGGTTGTGGCACCACGGACATGAAGTCCGGCGTCGCCGTGCAGCTGCGGATCGCGGCGACCGTGCCCGAGCCCAACCGGGACCTCACCTTCGTGTTCTACGACCAGGAGGAGGTCGCCGCCGACCTCAACGGCCTGGGCAAGGTCGCCGAGGCCCACCCCGACTGGCTGAAGGGCGACTTCGCGGTCCTGCTGGAGCCGTCGAACGCCGAGGTCGAGGGCGGCTGCCAGGGCACCCTGCGGGTACTGCTCCGCACGGCCGGCGAGCGCGCGCACTCCGCGCGCAGCTGGATGGGCTCCAACGCCATCCACGGCGCCGCCCCGATCCTGGCGCGGCTCGCGGCGTACGAGGCCCGCAGGCCGGTCATCGACGGCCTGGAGTACCACGAGGGCCTCAACGCGGTCCGGATCGAGGGCGGCGTCGCCAACAACGTCATTCCCGACTCCTGCACGGTGACGGTCAACTTCCGCTACGCCCCGGACCGGAGCGGGGAAGAGGCGCTCGCGCACGTGAAGGAGGTCTTCGCGGGCTGCGACATCGCCGAGTTCGTGGTCGACGACTTCTCCGGCGGCGCCCTCCCCGGCCTGTCACACCCGGCGGCCGCGGCGTTCATGGAGGCGGTCGGCGGCCGGGCCATGCCGAAGTTCGGCTGGACCGACGTGGCCCGCTTCAGCGCGCTGGGCGTCCCGGCGGTCAACTACGGCCCGGGCGACGCGCTGCTGGCGCACAAGGTCGACGAGCGGGTCGAGACGAAGGCGATCCTGCACTGCGAGGAGCGACTCCGCGCCTGGCTGACCTCCTGAATTCCGCTCGTCGTCACCTTCGTGCGCCTAACCTGACTGAACGATCAGCAGGAGGGAGCACATCATGGGCAACCACCGCAATCCCGAGGGGTTCGCTCGTCGGCCCGAGGAGCAGCAGCTCGGGCCGGTGCTGCGCAGGAGGAGCCAGGTGCAGGCGGGCAGTACGACGGACCAGCGGCTGCTCGACTCCGCCGGGCCCTCCGAGTGGGTGCACACCGATCCCTGGCGGGTCCTGCGCATCCAGTCGGAGTTCATCGAGGGGTTCGGCACGCTGGCGGAGCTGCCGCCGGCGATCAGCGTGTTCGGATCGGCCCGTACCCCGGAGGGCTCGCCGGAGTACGAGGCGGGCGTACGGATCGGGCACGCGCTCGTCGACGCCGGCTTCGCCGTCATCACCGGCGGCGGCCCGGGCGCGATGGAGGCGGCCAACAAGGGCGCCCGGGAGGCCAACGGGATCTCCGTCGGCCTGGGCATCGAGCTGCCCTTCGAGCAGGGGCTGAACCAGCACGTCGACCTCGGGCTGAACTTCCGGTACTTCTTCGTCCGCAAGACGATGTTCGTGAAGTACAGCCAGGGCTTCGTGGTGCTGCCCGGCGGGCTCGGCACGCTGGACGAGATGTTCGAGGCGCTGACGCTGGTCCAGACCCAGAAGATCACCCGCTTCCCGATCGTGCTCTTCGGCACGGAGTACTGGGGCGGCCTGGTCGACTGGCTGCGGAACACCGTCGTCGCGCAGGGCAAGGCGTCAGAGTACGACCTGTGCCTCTTCCACGTGACGGACGACGTGGACGAGGCCGTGACGCTGGTCAGCAAGGAAGTCGGCGAGGGCACGAACGAACGCGCCGCCCGCGCCGCCACCGAGGAGGCGGCCCGGGAGACCGGCGACTAGCCGGCCGCCCCGGGGCCGCTCTTCGCGGGCTGCCCGGTCAGGCGAGTCCCCGGCGGGCGACCGCCGGGGGCCGGTGGCCCCGGATGGACGCGACCATGTCGAGGACCTGCCGGGTCTCGGCGACCTCGTGCACCCGGTAGACCTGCGCGCCGAGCCAGGCCGAGACGGCGGTGGTGGCGAGCGTGCCGAGGAGACGTTCCTTCACCGGCTTGTCGAGGGTCTCGCCGACGAAGTCCTTGTTGGACAGCGACACCAGCACCGGCCAGCCCGTGTCCGTCATCTCGCCGAGCCGCCGGGTGGCCTCCAGGGAGTGGCGGGTGTTCTTCCCGAAGTCGTGGCCCGGGTCGATCATGACGGCGTCGCGGCGCACCCCGAGCGCGACGGCCCGCTCGGCCAGGCCCACCGTGACCCGCAGGACGTCCGCCATCACGTCCTCGTACGCGGTCCGGTGCGGCCGGGTCCGCGGCTCGACGCCGCCCGCGTGGGTGCAGACCAGCCCGGCGCCGTAACGGGCCGCGACTTCCGCCAGCTTGGGGTCGACCCCGCCCCACGCGTCGTTCAGGACGTCGGCGCCGGCCTCGCACACCGCTTCGCCGACCTCGTGCCGCCAGGTGTCCACGCTGATCACCACGTCCGGGTGGCGGCGGCGCACCTCGGCCACGAAGCCGACCGTACGGCGGGCCTCCTCGGCCGCGTCGACGTGTTCGCCGGGGCCCGCCTTGACCCCGCCGATGTCGATGATCGCCGCACCCTCGGCCACCGCCTGCTCGACCCGGTCCAGCGCGGGCTCGTCGTGGAACGTCGCGCCCTGGTCGTAGAAGGAGTCCGGGGTCCGGTTCACGATGGCCATGATCACCGGCTCGTGGGTGTCGAACTCGCGCGTGCCCAGTCGCAGCATCCTGCTCTTTCCTCCTTCGGCGGCCCTCGCGCCTCGCCTGCGACCTTAACCTGGTGGCCGGAGTCTCTCAGGGGAGTTGATCGTGTTCTGGTTCTTGCTGATCGCGCTGGTCGTGGTCGTGGCCGCGGTCACCCTCGCGGTGGTCGGCGGAGGTTCGGAGGCCGTACTGCCCGAGGCGGAGCCGGACCGGGTGGCCGACTCGCTGCCGGAGACCCGGCCGGTGGTACGGGCGGACGTCGACGCCCTGCGGCTGCCGGTCGCTCCGCGCGGCTACCGGATGGCCGAGGTGGACGACGTGCTGGACCGGCTGGCGGCCGAACTGGCCGAGCGGGACGCGCGCATCGCGGAACTGACCGCCGCCGCCTCCGCGCACGGCCGCGTCGACCTCACCAAAGAGGACCGGTGAGCGGCGCCCCGGCGGTGGCCGGCCCGGACGGGATCCTGCGCTGCCCTTGGGCGCTCTCGGCGCCCGAGTACATCGCCTACCACGACACGGAGTGGGGCCGCCCCGTCCACGGCGACGACGCGCTGTACGAGCGGCTGTGCCTGGAGGCGTTCCAGTCCGGACTGTCCTGGATCACGATCCTGCGGCGGCGCGAGGGCTTCCGCAAGGCCTTCGCGGACTTCGCCATCGCGGAGGTCGCGCGGTTCGACGAGAGCGACGCGGAGCGGCTGATGCTGGACGCGGGCATCATCCGCAACCGGATGAAGATCGAGGCGACGCTGGCGAACGCCAAGGTGCTCGCGCGGTGGGAGCCGGGCGAGCTGGAGGCGTTGATCTGGTCGCACGCCCCCGAGCCGGGCAAGGCCCCGAAGACCCTCGCTGACGTCCCGGCGGTGACGCCGGAGTCCACGGCGCTGGCCAAGGCGCTCAAGAAGGCCGGCATCCGCTTCGTCGGCCCGACGACGGCCTACGCGCTGATGCAGGCCTGCGGCCTGGTCGACGACCACCTCGCGGCCTGCGGCTTCCGGCACCGGACCTGAGCGGTCACCCGGGCGGCCGGCCGGCGGCCGCCCGGAGAGGGGGCGCCCCCTAGCGGCCCAGGTACTTCGGGGGCTGCTTCGCGAGGAACGCCTCGACCGCGATGCCGTGGTCCGCGGAGGCGCCCGCGCGGGTCTGGAGGACGTCCTCGTGGGCCAGCGCCTCGGGCAGCGAGCGGGACGCGCCGTACGCGAGGGACTCCTTGACGGCCGCGTAGGCGACGGTCGGGCCCGAGGCGAGGGTGCGGGCCACCGACTCGGCCTCTGCCGCCAGCGCGTCCGCCGGGACGACGCGGTTGGCGATGCCGAGCTCGTACGCCTCCTGCGCCGTGACCGAGCGCGGGAACAGCAGCAGGTCGCTCGCCCGCGAGGCGCCGATCAGCCGCGGCAGGGTCCAGGAGACGCCCGAGTCGGCGGTCAGCGCCACCCCGGCGAACGAGGTGTTGAAGGACGCCGTGTCCGCCACGACGCGGAAGTCCGCCGCGAGCGCGAAACCGAAGCCGGCCCCCGCCGCGACCCCGTTCACGCCGGCCACCACGGGCTTCGGCATCTCCGTCAGCGCCCGCACGACGGGGTTGTAGTGCTCCGCGACCGTGCTCATCGTCAGCGAGGAGCCGCTCTCGCGGTCGGCCGCGAGGTTCCCGATGTGCTCCTTGAGGTCCTGGCCCACGCAGAAGGCCCGGGTACCGGCCGCGGTGAGCAGCACCGCGCGTACCTCCGGATCGGCCCCGGCGGCCTGGACCGCGTCGCGCAGGGCGGCCTTGGCCTCCGTGTTCATGGCGTTCATCGCGTCGGGCCGGTTGATCGTGATGGTGGCGAGTCCGTCGGTCACTTCGTAGAGCACGCTGTCGGCCATGGCGGGGGTCCCCCTTCGTCGCGGGCTTGGCTACCGGCCGGTACCGGCCGGTGCAAGGGCCAGCATGGCGGACCGGACGCGCACCGGGCATGTGATGTGCGTCAAAGAAAGCGGAGGCTCCCCGCCGGGCGCAGCGGCGAAGTATCGCAGGCCGATCCCCGAAATGAGTGGTTTTGGTCAAGCGCGTTGCACAAGCGTTCCCCGCCGATGTTGGTCATCGGGTCCTGACATGCGGGATAATGGCTGGGAAGCAATGTGTTCGATGCCGGGTACTAGGCGCCTGAATGGGGCCGTCGGCGACGATGAGCTGGTTTCAGGAAGGGGAACGAGCATGGCGGCCATGAAGCCGCGGACGGGCGACGGCCCGCTCGAGGTCACCAAGGAGGGGCGAGGCATCGTCATGCGCGTACCGCTCGAGGGCGGCGGTCGGCTTGTCGTCGAGCTGACGCCGGACGAGGCGGACGCCCTGGGTGACGCCCTGAAGAAGGTCGTCGGCTGATCCCCCGAGGACGCTGACAGGCACTTCGCCTAAGAAACTCCGCACCGCCCCGGCCGCCCCGCGCGGCCGGGGCGGTGTCGTGTCCGCCCGCGGCGGCGCACGTCAGCGCCGGACGGCGCACAGCAGGCCGTCGCCCACCGGGAGCAGTGCCGCTTCCAGCGCCGGGCTCTCGCGCACGCTGCGCAGCAGCTCGCGGACCCGGAGCACCTCCACCGGCTGGGCGGCGGAGTCGACGGTGCGGCCGTCGGAGAAGACCCCTTCGAAGCAGACCAGGCCGCCCGGCCGCAGCAGCCGCAACGATTCGGCGAGGTAGTCCAGGGACTCGGTGGGGTCCCCGTCGCAGAAGACGAGGTCGTATCCGCCGTCGGCGAGCCGCGGCAGCACGTCCAGGGCACGGCCGGGGATGAACCGGGCCCGGTTGCCCGCGAAGCCCGCGGCGCGGAACGCCTGGCGGGCGAACGCCTGCCGGTCCTGCTCCGGGTCGACGGTGGTCAGCACCCCGTCCGGGCGCATCCCGTACAGGAGGTGGATGCCGGAGACGCCGGTGCCGGTGCCGATCTCGGCCACCGCCTTGGCGTCCGCCACCGCGGCCAGCAGGCGCAGCGCGGCCCCGGTGCCGGGGGAGACGGAGCGCAGCCCCGCTTCCCTGGACCGGTCGCGGGCCCATCGCAGAGCGTCGTCCTCGGCGACAAACGCGTCGGCGAACGCCCAGCTCGTCTGCCGGTTGCCGCTAATGACCCTCTCCTGTCCCCATAGTTGGCGCAACGGTGACTGTATCCGCTGACGTCGGGAACCCGCAGATGGGACCGGGCGTTGGGAGAAGTAGACGCGGGCGGATGCGGGATAGAGGGGACGGCAGAGGGCAGATCGGCGATCCGGAGGCCCGCGGACCCATAAGACTCGTGCAAAGTTACTGCAAAAATACTTATCCGGAGCTGACGGGAGGGGTGGCTATGGTAGGGGCTCCACTGGACACCACCAGAGCCGATAGGGGAGGTGCGGCTGCGCCTACGGATCGAGGAGGGGTGCTGCGACGCCTCTTCTGGTCGGCAGGTGAGCCGAAATCCGTGACCGAGACTGCTGACCGCATCCACACCGCCGACACCGCAACCACCGCGACCTTTGCCGCCGAAGCGGGACCGCAGGCGTGGACGCCTCCCTCCTGGGAGGAGATCGTCAGCACGCACAGCGCGCGGGTCTACCGCCTCGCCTACCGTCTGACGGGCAACCAGCACGACGCCGAGGACCTGACGCAGGAAGTCTTCGTCCGCGTCTTCCGCTCGCTGTCCACCTACACGCCCGGTACGTTCGAGGGCTGGCTGCACCGCATCACCACCAACCTCTTCCTGGACATGGTCCGCCGCAAGCAGCGGATCCGGTTCGACGCGCTCGGCGACG
The DNA here is from genome assembly GCF_053610645.1 of Streptomyces sp. NPDC054883. Lineage (NCBI taxonomy): Bacteria > Bacillati > Actinomycetota > Actinomycetes > Kitasatosporales > Streptomycetaceae > Streptomyces > Streptomyces sp. NPDC054883. The sequence continues at coordinate 55,420 of NZ_JBSGYT010000047.1, forward strand.
ACGCCGCCGAGCGGCTGCCCAGCCGTGAGCCGTCCCCCCAGCAGGTGCTCCACGACACCCACTTCGACGCGGACGTGCAGCAGGCGCTGGACACCCTCGCGCCCGAGTTCCGCGCGGCCGTCGTGCTCTGTGACATCGAGGGACTGTCGTACGAGGAGATCGCCGCCACGCTCGGCGTGAAGCTCGGCACCGTGCGCAGCCGAATCCACCGGGGCCGCTCGCACCTGCGCAGGGCGCTCAAGCACCGGTCCCCCGAGGCCCGCGCGGAGCAGCGTGCGCTGGCAGGGGCGGCGGTGGGCGCTCCGGGCGCCGGGGGAGAGGGCGGAACCGAGTGAGCGGAACCCGACCCTCCCCCGCGGAACAGCACCTGGGCGACCGGCTCGCCGCCCTGGTCGACGGCGAACTGAGCCATGACGCCCGCGAGCGGGTGCTCGCCCATCTGGCGACCTGCCCCAAGTGCAAGACCGAAGCCGACGCCCAGCGCCGGCTCAAGACTCTCTTCGTGGAGAGCGCACCGCCGCCGCTGTCCGCCGGGCTGCTCGCCCGCCTGCAGGGCCTGCCGGGCGGCGACCCCGGGAACCCCCCCTCCGGATCGCCGGGCGGTGGCGGACCCACGGCCGCCTTCGGGTACGTGGCTCCGTCCGCGCCGCGCGATGCCCTCCCGATCCACGAGGGCGGCCGCATCCACGAGACGGGCCGCCCCAGACGCCGGTTCGCTTTCGTCGCCGCCGGCGCGGTCTCGCTCGCCGCGCTCGCCCTGGGCGGCTCCCTGCCGCTGGAGACGGTCGAGCCGGGCGCCTCGCGGGGCGAGGCCCCCGCCGCGCGGCCGGGACCGTACGCGCCGCTCACCGACGCGGTGGTGCGCGACCGGCTGCCCAGTCCCGGCGTGCTGCCCACCCTCGCGCCGAGGGGCGTACTGACGCCCTCCGCGCCGGTCTCGGCCCGACCCGCCGTGTCCCTGGCGCACTGACCCGGAGCCGCCGCCCGCGGCTCCGGTGCGGGGGCCTGCGGGAAGCGGGCCGGGGGGCTCGCCCTGCGGGCGGACCTGATTGAATCGGCGCCTGAGGCGCCGCCCGGCGGTGCGACAGCTTTGGAAGTCCGCCAGCCGCGGGGGAGCGCCCATGTCCGACAGCCAGCACACCGAACCGGCCCCGGCGCCCCGCTGGTGGAGCCGCCCCGAAGGCCCGGTGGACGTACCGGGTCCGCGCGCGGCCGAGCCGGAGCAGGCCCCGGGGCCGGAGCAGCCCGGGCCGCTGGCCGAGCCGGCCCGGTACGACCCCTGGAGCGTCACCGCCGCCCCGTTGCAGGTGGCCGATCCGGGCCGGTCACCGCGGCGCGGGCCGCGGATGTGGCAGCTCGTGGCCCTCGGCGTCGTCACCGCCCTGCTCGCCGGGGGCATCGGCGGATACGTCGGCGTCCTCACCGAACGCCGGAGCAACACCCGCCTCGAACTGCCGCAGGCCGCCGCCGACCGCAGGGACCGCGCCCCCGAGAGCGTGGCCGGGATCGCCGCCACCGCCCTGCCCGGCGTGGTCACCCTGCACGTCAGCAGCGGCAGCGGCGGCAGCACCGGGACCGGTTTCGTCCTCGACGGCGACGGCCACATCCTCACCAACAACCACGTCGTCGCCGACGCCAAGGACATAACGGTCACCTTCAGCACCGGTGAGAGCGTCGCCGCCGAACTGGTGGGCCGCGACGGCGGCTACGACCTGGCCGTGGTCAAGGTCGCCGGAGTGCGCGGGCTGCGCCCGCTCTCCCTCGGCAACTCCGAGAACGTGCGGGTCGGGGACCCCGTGGTGGCCATCGGCGCGCCGTTCGACCTCTCCAACACCGTCACCGCCGGCATCATCAGCGCCACCGGCCGCCCCATCACCGCCGGCGGCGACAAGGGCGACGGCAGCGACATCAGCTACGTCGACGCCCTCCAGACCGACGCCCCCATCAACCCCGGCAACTCCGGCGGGCCCCTCCTGGACTCCCAGGCCCGCGTGATCGGCATCAACAGCGCGATCCGGGGCGCGGACAAGGGCCAGGGCGGGGACGAGGGCGCCCGCCAGAGCGGCAGCATCGGCCTCGGCTTCGCCATTCCCGTCAACCAGGGCAAGCGGGTCGCCGAAGAGCTGATCCGCACCGGCCACGCCACGCACCCCGTCATCGGGGTCACCCTCGACATGCAGTACACCGGCGACGGAGCGCGGGTCGCCGCCAAGGGCGAGGACGGCAAGCCGCCGGTCGTCGCGGACGGGCCGGGCGCCCGGGCCGGGATCAAGGCGGGCGACGTGATCACGAAGGTGGACGGGGCCCGCGTGCACGGGGGTGACGAGCTGATCATCAAGATCAGGGCCCACCGCCCCGGCGACGAGCTGACCCTCACGGTGCTGCGCGAGGGCGGGGAGCACACGTTGCACATGGTCCTCGGCTCGGCCGGCGGATCATGACGGGCGGGGCCCTCCCCGGTGTCCGGCGAGGGCGTGCGGGACCGAAAGCGGGATCCGGGGCCTCCTGACGTAGGGGCACCGAGGCTGAGCCGGGTACCGTTGTGCGGGCCGGACGTGGAGAGAGCCGAGGAGCGGCAAGGTGTTCAACGACATAGGCGCACTCGAACTGGTCACGATCGTGGTGCTCGCCATCCTCATCTTCGGCCCGGAAAAGCTGCCGAAGGTGATCCAGGACGTCAGCGGGGTCATCCGCAAGATCCGGTCGTTCTCGGACAGCGCCAAGCAGGACATCCGCTCCGAACTGGGCCCCGAGTTCAAGGACTTCGAGTTCGAGGACCTCAACCCCAAGACCTTCATCCGCAAGCACCTGGCGGAGAACGAGGACCTCAGGGAGATCCGCGGCAGCTTCGACCTCCGCAAGGAGCTGAACGAGGTCACGGACGCCGTCAACGGCAGGGAGGCACGGCCCGGCCCGGCCGCCGCCACGCCTGCCGCCACGCCCGCCGTCGCCACCGGTCCGGACCTCCTGAAGAAGCCCGCCGCCCCGGCCCCCGAACAGCGCACGCCGTTCGACGCCGACGCCACCTAGGTCACTGCCTGCCCGGGGATCGGGGACCTGATGGCTATCCTCTCCATCTGTCCGGACTCAGGGCACCCGAGGATGGGATCCCCCGCGAAGCGAGGGGAGGGCCGTTCCGGACCCCACGGAACGAGAGGCGCCCAGATGGAGACGACCAGCAGCCGGGTAGGGGCACAGCCCGCGGAAGCCACCGCCGAGGCCCCCGCCACCGCACCACAGCCGACCCCGGAGCCCGAGCGGCCCCCCGCCCGACCCGAAGCCCAGGAGTCCGCCGCGCCCATGCCGACGGCCCGCCGGGCGGTCGACGGCTACCTGCGGGCCGGCTTCCCCTGGTACGGGCTGGACGGGGCCTTCACCGGGCCACGCTGGCTCATGCAGGTGGGCTCCGCCGCCGACGGCACCGTCGAGCACGGTTCCACCGGCCACGGCGACGAGCCCTCCGCCCGCGGTGAGATCGCCACCGGCGAGAAGGAACGCTTCGCGGTGGTCATCACCGTGGCCAGCAACCCCCTGCGCCGTAGCGGCGACGGCACCGGCGTCCTGGAGGCCACCTCGGTCGCCTCCGCCGCCTGGCTGGCCGGCTCGGGCCTGCTCGCCTACAGCTGGCCCGCCCAGATGGACCACAGCCTGCGCAACGACTGGCTCGACCAGCAGACCGAGGCGGCCTGGGAACTCGCCGACGACCTCGAAGGCGCCGACTGGTCGACGCTCTCGCTGCCGGTCGACGGAGAGCCGACGACCTTCCACTACCGCGAGTCGGAATTCGGCTGGGTGCTGGCCGGCTCCACCCGGGCGGGCGTGCACCTGGGCGCGTACGGGCGCGGGATGAGCGCGTACGGCCTCGGCTTCTCGGCCATCGCCGACCTCGGCGCGTACGAGTAGTCCCCGCCGCCTGCGCGCAGGCGGCGGAAACGACGGGCCGGGGCCCCCGGCACCCCCCCGGGCCCCGCCCCCCCCAGCCCCCGCCGA
>NZ_JBSGYT010000048.1:0-58815 GCF_053610645.1 Streptomyces sp. NPDC054883
CGTCCTTCGAAGAGCACCGCCCGTGCGTCGGGGAGGAGCCGGACCTGCTCCTCGAAGCGGTCCGTCAGCGTCCGCTCCCCGATCTCGCGGCGGGTTCCCGTCCACTCCTCCAGCACCTGACGCCGCTCCACGTCGCCCAGCAACTCGAATGCGGACAGCGGGAGTGCGAAGTGATCCAGGACTTGTTCCGCGAACCGGACGAACCGGTCCTGGTGGCTCGCGGCCGCCGCGATGTCACACACCTCGGGCGCCGCGTCGAAGTCGACGCGCAGGCCGCCCTCCGGCCCGAGGTCGTACACGCCGACCGCAAGGTCCTCCACCGGCCCGTTGCTCAGGTTGTGCTGGGTGGTCGGGAAACCGCAGAACCGCATGCCCGGCGTGAACGCCATGATGTTGACCAGCGGCGCCGTGATCCGCCGCTCCGTCTCCGCCAGACCCAGGTCGCGGCAGACGTCCTCGTACCGCGTCCGCTGGTGCCGCAGGCCCTGGCGGGTCTCGGCGACCACCGCGCCCAGCAGCCCGGCCGGCGTCGCGTCCGCAGCGACCCGGAGCCGCAGGGGTATGACGTTCGACAGCATGCCCGGCGTACGGCGCGCGAGTTCGCTGCGGCGGCCCGTCACCGGGAGGCCGAGAGCCAGCTCGGTGCTTCCGCTGACCCGGTGCACGTACGCCGCCACGAGCGTGATCATCAGCATGGTCCACGGCGCGCGGTGCGTCCGGGCCACCTCCTTCAGCCGGTCCGCCCGCACCGGGTCCAGCACCACCGTGCGCCGGACGAAGGGCAGTTCCCCGGGGGCCGGGCGGCCGGTCCGGCCCTCCGCGAGGCGGGGCGTGGGCGGCAGCCCGGCGAGGTGGGCCGCCCAGTGCGCGCGGTCCCGCGCCCCCTCGGCGGAGGCCCGGTAGGCGTCGTCCTCCGCCAGCAGGTCGGCCAGCGTCCCGAAGGGGCCCGGGCCCCACGGCTGCCCCGCGGACGCCTGCTCGTACAGTTCGACCAGGCGCTGGTCGAGCAGCGCCACGCCCATGCCGTCGATCGCCAGGTGGTGGAAGGCGTGGAAGTAGAACCACCGCTCCTCGCCCGCCGGGTCGCTGCCCGCCCGGATCAGTACGTGCCGGGTCAGCCAGTCGGCCGCCAGGTCGAACGGCCGGGCCAGTTCGGTCCGCATCCAGGCGCGCGCCGCCGCGGCCGGGTCGTGCTCGCCGCTGAGGTCGAGCATCCGCAGCGCCCGCTCGCCCGGCTCGGCCCACAACTCCTGCCACAGCCCGCCGTCCTCGTCGGATCCGGTGCCCTGGATGCGCAGGACGTCCGCTTCGCGGGCCAGTCGGTACCAGCACCGGGCGAAGAGCGCCGGATCGAGGGTTCCCAGGATCTCCCGGTACTCCCCGATGTTGTAACGGCAGCCCGACGCGTCGAGGCCGTGGGCCATCCAGATGTCGCGCTGCGCCGCCGACAGGGGCAGCCGCACAGCGGCCGGCCGGTGCGCGGTGTCCGGTGGGGACGCGTTGGGGGACATGCGGAAGCTCCTCGGGATCGGTGCTGCGGCGGTGGTGAGGGGGTGCGGCGGCGGTGAGGGGGTGGGGCGGCGGCGGGCCGGGCGCTGCGTTCGCGGGCCGGCCCTCCTTGCGGCTGTACGTCATCCAACCCGCGGGCCACCGGGCCCGGCGGCAGTTGCTCCGGCACTCCGGAAGCAGTTCACCCCCGGGCGGCAGTCGCAGCCCGCCCGCGGCACACGGCCCGCACCAGACCGAGGACGCGGAACCGGGAGCCACCGCCCTCGTGGGTCGCCCGGACGGCGCCGGACAGCAGCAGTTCCCGCAGCGTCCGGCCGCACTCGGGCAGGCTCCGCCCGGTCAGCGCGGTGATGTCGGCCAGCTCGTACTCGGCCGCCGGATCCGCGCAGAGGGCGTCCAATAGCGCGGACGCGTCCGCCGGCAGCCGGTCGAGCCGCAGCCGCAGCGCGCGGCGGAAGTCCTCTGCCCCCTCACCGCCGCCGAGGTGGTCGAGCAGCGCCGTGGGGTCGGCGTCGAGGCTGCGGCACAGGGCCGGCAGGTCGCACACCACCAGCCACGACGCGGCGGCGGCCAGCGCCCCCGGGTGTCCGTCGAGGCCGCGGCACACCCGCGCGGCGCAGCGCAGGTCGGCCGGGCCGGGGACGAACTCCGGCCGGACCCGGCGCAGGTGCCCGAGGAAGACCTGTACGGCGGCCGGTGCGGCGGTGCCGTCCCCGTCGCCGGTGTCCTCGGCCGGTACCTCCAGCGGGGACAGCAGGAAGATCCGCTCGCCCGGTGTCCGCCAGGGCTGGTCGGAGGTGACGAGCAGGCGCAGTCCGGGGCAGGAGCGCAGCAGCCCGGTGAGCCGCTCGAACCTCGGAGCCCCGGCCGGCGCCCCGTCCAGTACCAGCAGCGCGGGCTGCTCGCCGAGCAGTTCGACCAGCCCGGCCACGGGGTCCCCGGCACTGTCCGCCGCCGCTCCGGGCGCCGTGGGGCACAGCGCGGAGACCGCCGCCGCGACCCGCGCCGACCACGGGCCCTCGTCGGGGCCGAGGTGGTCGGCGCTCGCGCCCTGGAAGGCGTGCCACAGCACCGGCATCCCGGTCGCGTGCAGCCGGTCGGCGACTTCGAGCGCCAGCCGGGTCTTGCCCATCCCGGTCAGCCCGACCAGGTGCACCAGCCGCTCGGTCCCCGTCGCCAGCTCCCCCGTGATGACGGTGATCTCCGCATCCCGTCCCACTATCGCGTGCAGTGCGGTCGGCGGGGCCGGCGGTTCGGCCGGCCCGTGCCCGCCGGTCCGGCCCTGCTGGGCCGCGGCCTCCAGCGCCGTACGGGCCCGCGGGCCCAGCCGCAGCGCGTCGGCCATCAGCCGCACCGTGTCGGGGCGCGGCCGGCGCGCCTTGCCCTGCTCCAGGTCGCGGATGGCCCGCACGCTGATCGTGGACAGGTCGGCGAGCTCCCGCTGGGTGAGCCCGATCCGCAGCCGGTGCGCCCGGATCAGGGAGCCCACCTGCGAGGACTCGGGCGGCGCCGACGCGGGCTCGGAGGTTCTGGTCGGCGGCAGTACGTGCAACTGGGCGGTCATGTGCGCTCCCGGCGAAGACGGTGGGGGAACGGCGGGGCCTCGGCGGAAGTGGCCCGGTTCCTGTTTCCCATCGTCGGCAGCGCGCTATCCCCCGGGCATCGTGATGCCGACGGCGCCCGCTATCGCCCTGCGGGGTCCCGCTATCGCGCCGGCCCCCGCCCGTCGCCTCCGGCATCCCGATATCACCGTGCGAGCGCCGCCCGAGCGGGCCGTGATAACGCGGCGATAGGAGCGGGGCCGGTCCGGGGATTCCCGCTGTTCCTAACTTGGTGTCCAGAAAGAACGAAGCGCCCCGGACGACCGGAGCGCACCGACGAGAGGGACCGACATGAGCCTCACCAACGCCTTCCGCGCCGCCCTCGTGACCGCCGCCATCGCCGGAGCCGCCGCCCTCGGCGCCCAGGTCGCCCAGGCCGACGGCGGCTCCACCACCCCGGCCGCCACGACCGGCGTGACCGCCCCCCAGTCCTCGCCGTCGCCGACCGCGACCGGCCAGACCAACCCGTGGGACTGACCCGCGACGAAGCGGACCTCAGACCCCGGCGGCGGTCTCCGTCGCCGGCGCGCGCAGCACGACCGCCCGGGTGCCCAGCATCCGCTCGGCCTCGGCGAGTTCGGGCTGCATCCGCCGCTCGCGGAAGGCCCGTACGGCACTCTCCAGCAGCTCCCGCGAGCGTGAGCGCTCGCCCGCCCCGCCGCTCGCGGCCAGCAGCCGGGCCAGATCCAGCCGGATGACCGCGGCCCCTCCCAGGTCCATGATCTGCTCGCGCACCGACAGCGCCTGGGCGTAGAAGCCCCGCGCCGCCTCGCCCCGGCCCATCTCCGCGTGCGCGGCACCCAGGTCCCGCAGCAGATGCCCCTCCCCGATCACGTCCCCGCTGTCCCGGCACAGCTGGAGCACCTCGGTGAACGTCCGCAGGGCCTGCTCGTGTTCACCCTGGGCCTGCTGCAACTGCCCCGCCCGGCGCAGGGTCCTGGCCTGACCGCCCGTGTAACCCACGGAGCGGTAGATGCCGAGGGCCTCGTCCAGCCGGCTCTGGGCGGCCGCCGGCTGTCCCCGCCGCATCCATATCTGCGCGCTCTGCGTCAGCACGATGGCCCGGCCCACCACGTCGCCGACCCGGTCGAAATCCCGCAGCGCCCGGTCGTACAACGTCAGCGCCGACTCCTCGTCGCCCCGCATCCGCTCCAGCAGCGCGAGGTCGCGGTGGCACAGGGCCAGGCCCTGGCGGTCGTCGAGTTCCCGGAACAGCCCGAGCGCCGTGGTGAGCGAGGCGTGGGACTCCGCCAGCTGGCTGCGGCCCAGGTACAGCACGCCCAGCGAACCGAGCAGGGCCGCCGTGCCGCGGGTATTGCCGGCCGCCCGTACGGCCCCCAGCGCGAGCTGGTGCGTACGCTCCCACTCGTCGAAGTAGCCGCGCCCCTCGAACAGGGTGGTCAGCGTCGTCGCCAGGTCCCAGCACAGCTCGTGCATCTCGTGTTCGGCGGCGTGCTCGACGGCCTGGACCAGGTTCGCCTGCTCGCTGTCGAGCCACTCCAGCGGGTCCACCAGCAGCTCGTCGACGCAGCTCGGCGGCGGTTCCCAGCGCGGAGCGGTGCCGTGCAGGACGGTGAAGTCCCCGCCGTAGATGCGCCGGTGGGCCTGCTCGGCCAGGGACATCCACCCGCCCAGCATCCGGGCGAGGGCCTCGGACTGCGCCGCCGGCTCGTCGTGCGCCGCGAGCTGCTCGCGCGCGAACACCCTGATGATCTCGTGGAAGCGGTAGCGGAACCCGCCCGTGGACTCGACGCCGACGACGTCCAGCATCTGTACGTCGACCAGCGGTTCCAGCAGGTCGGACGGGAAGGGCCGGCGGTCGTCGAGCAGCGCCCCGGCCAGCCAGCCGGGCAGTGTCGGGCCCTTCGCCAGGCTCAGCAGCCGCAGCAGCCGCCGGTCTCCGGGCGCCAGCCCGTCATGGGTCAGGCAGAGGCTGGCGCGCATCGTCATCTCGCCGTGGGTGAGTTCGTCGAGGCGGTGCCGCTCGTTGGCCAGGCGGTGCACCATGGACGCCAGCGTCCAGTGCGGGCGCGCCGCCAGTCGGGCCGCGACGATCCGCAGCGCGAGCGGCAGGCTGCCCACGGTCCGGATCAGCGCCTCGGCCGCGACCTCTTCGCACCGCACGCGGTCCGCGCCGACGACGCGGGCCAGCAGGTCCAGGGCGTGCTCGGTGCTCATGACGTCCAGCTCGACCCGGTGCGCCCCCGGCAGGCCGGTGAGCCGGACCCGGCTCGTGACGAGGACGGCGCACCGGCTGCTGCCCGGCAGCAGGGGCCGGATCTGGCTCTCGGACGCGGCGTCGTCGAGCACGACCAGGACGCGCCGGGAGGCCAGCAGGGTGCGGTACATCTCGGCCCGCTCGTCCTGCGACTCGGGGATCACGGGCCCGGGGATGCCGAGCGCACGCAGGAACCGGCCGAGGACCTCGGTGGAGGTGGCGGGGGTCCCGGTGCCGCGCAGGTCGCAGTACAACTGCCCGTCGGGAAAGCCGGTTTCGCCGAGTCGGTGCGCGATGTGGGTGGCGAGTGTGGACTTGCCGGTACCGGGCTTGCCGACGATGACGGCCAGGCCGACGGCGCGGCGGCCCCCTTCGCCCAGCAGGGTCTGCCCGATGTGGCTGATCTGTTCCTCGTCGCCGACGAAGTCGGAAGTGTCGGAGGGCAGTTGCCGGGGGACCTCCTCGCGGTACGGCGACCCGGCGGCCGGCGCGCTGCCGGCGGGGGCGGGAGCGCGGCCGTCGGGTCTCTCCCGGTTCGCCGGGCCGCCGCCGCCCGGCGTCACCGGGCCGCCGTGACCGCCGGTGCCCGAACCGGTGGCGCCCGCGCCGCCCCCGCTGCCGCCCGGGTCCGCGCCCGTGCCCTCGGCCCCGCCGTCGTCGCCCGCCGGGCTCGCGCCCCGTGCGGAGCCGTACCCGCCGCCCGTTCCGGCCGGCGCGACCGGCGGGACCCGGCCCGACAGGATCGCGGACTCCAAGCGGCGCAGCTCCGTCCCCGGCTCCAGCCCGAGCTCCTCCACCAGCAGCTCGCGCCCGACCCGGTAGCTCTCCAGCGCCTCCGCCTGCCGTCCCGAGCGGTACAGCGCCAGCATCAACTGCCCGCGCAGCCGCTCCCGCAGCGGGTGCACCCGTACCAGCAGCTGGATCTCCCCGACCAGTTGGTGGTGCCGGCCCAGGGCCAGCTCCAGCTCGATCCGGGTCTCGGCCGCCGTCAGCCGTTCCTCGTCCAGTTGCAGCGCCTTGCTGCGCAGCGTCTCGCTCGACACCCCGCTCAGACAGTCGCCCTGCCACAGCTCACCTGCCGCGCGCAGGAGTTCCACGGACTCGGCCGTCGCCCCCTGACGGCTCAGGGTCCGTGCGTCCGCCACGCGGCGCGCGAACACGGCCGCGTCCACCAGGTCGCCCTCGGTCTTGAGGACGTACCCGGGCGGCCGGGTGGTGATGGCGGCGGCGATCGTCGCCTTGGTGAAGAGCTTGCGCAGCCGGGACACGCAGATCTGCACCTGGGTGCGCGCGGTGTCCGGCGGCTCGTCGTCCCAGATCAGGTCAACCAGGTAGTCGGTGCTGACCACCCGGTTCGTCTCCAGCAGCAGGGCGGCGAGGATGACCTCCTGCCGGCCCGGCGGGATCCGCACCGGCCCGCTCTGACCGGCCACTTGTAAAGGGCCGAGGATCCGGAAAACCACCGCATCCGGGATGTCGGCAGCGCCGCCGGGCGAAACGGTCATGAGTCTCCCAGCTGGGGGAACGCCAGAGGAACGGTGGAGCGGGAGGGTCAGTCTCCCCGAACACCTCTACGGTTGTCCATGGTGTGGAGATTGCGTGATCGTAAACCGAGGGTGAGGTGCCGCTCACGCACCGCCGCCCTTCGCGCGCGGGCCCGCGGCACGCGCGCGCGCCCGGCGGGTGCGGTGATAGGGGCGGGATAGCCCCGGGTTGCGGGCCCGGCGCACGGTGTACTTGCCGCCACCGGACGGGGTGCGGCAGGTCGAAAGGACGTCCCAGATGAACAGCCGGCACGCCGGGCGGGTTCCGCCGAGTCCAGTGGTCACCGACTCGGGAGTCGACCACGTACGCCTGGCCTACCACTACCTCGACTCGGGCGACCTCGACGGCTACGGCTCCCTCCTGCACGCGGGCCTGCTCGGCGTCGCCGAGCTGGAGCGCCCCGCGTTCGGGGCCCGCCACCACATCACCCGGATCGTCGCCGACGGGGACTGTGTGGTGGCGATGGGCCGCGTCGCCCCGCAGCAGCGCGACTTCGTGGACGTCTTCACCCTCTCCGCGGAGGGCATGCTCCGCGCCTGCCGCCGCTACTACGCCGGTCCTGCCCGCTGACGGGACGGAGGCCGACGCGATGGGGCGGGGGTCGAGACGGGCTCGCACGGGCCGCCCGGCGCACCGCCCGAACCGGGAGCCTCTGGTGCAAACCGAACCGTGGGAGGCCTGCTCCGGGGCACCCGTTCGAAGGCCCGAACGGGTGGTGGGTTAGCATCTGAGCGCCGCCTAGCTCGAAAGATAAACCTGTGACTGTCAACGACGACTCGTTCACCCACTGGAAGAACCGCGAGGAGATCGCGGAGTCGATGATCCCGATCATCGGGAAGCTGCACCGGGAGCGGGACGTGACCGTCCTCCTCCACAGCCGCTCCTTGGTGAACAAGTCGGTGGTCAGCATCCTCAAGACCCACCGCTTCGCCCGGCAGATCGACGGCGAGGAGCTCTCGGTCACCGAGACGCTGCCGTTCCTCCAGGCCCTTTCCGCGCTCGATCTCGGCCCCTCCCAGATCGACATCGGCATGCTCGCCGCCACGTACAAGGCCGATGACCGCGGCCTGTCCGTCGAGGAGTTCACCGCCGAGGCCGTCGCCGGCGCCACCGGTGCCAACAAGATCGAGCGCGGCGCGTCGCGCGACGTCGTCCTCTACGGCTTCGGCCGCATCGGCCGCCTCGTCGCCCGCCTGCTCATCGAGAAGTCCGGCTCCGGCAACGGGCTGCGGCTGCGCGCCATCGTCGTGCGCGGCGGCGGCGAGCAGGACCTCGTCAAGCGCGCCTCGCTGCTGCGCCGCGACTCCATCCACGGCCAGTTCCAGGGCACCATCACCGTGGACGAGGCGAACAGCACGATCATCGCCAACGGCAACACCATCAAGGTGATCTACGCCAACGACCCGTCCGAGGTCGACTACACGGCGTACGGCATCAAGGACGCCATCCTCATCGACAACACCGGCAAGTGGCGCGACCGCGAGGGCCTCTCCAAGCACCTGCGCCCCGGTATCGACAAGGTCGTCCTGACCGCCCCCGGCAAGGGCGACGTCCCGAACATCGTGCACGGCGTGAACCACGACACGATCAAGCCGGACGAGCAGATCCTGTCCTGCGCCTCCTGCACCACCAACGCGATCGTCCCGCCGCTGAAGGCCATGGACGACGAGTACGGCGTGCTGCGCGGCCACGTGGAGACCGTCCACTCGTTCACCAACGACCAGAACCTGCTGGACAACTACCACAAGGCGGACCGCCGCGGCCGCTCCGCGCCGCTGAACATGGTCATCACCGAGACCGGTGCCGCCTCCGCCGTCGCCAAGGCGCTGCCCGACCTCAAGGCGCCGATCACCGGCAGCTCGATCCGCGTCCCCGTCCCGGACGTCTCGATCGCGATCCTCAGCCTGCGCCTGGGCCGCGAGACCACCCGCGAAGAGGTCCTGGAGTACCTGCGCGACGTCTCGCTGAACTCGCCGCTGAAGCGCCAGATCGACTTCACCACCGCGCCCGACGCCGTCTCCATGGACTTCGTCGGCTCGCGCCACTCCTCGATCGTCGACGCGGGCGCCACCAAGGTCGACGGCGACAACGCCATCCTCTACCTCTGGTACGACAACGAGTTCGGCTACTCGTGCCAGGTCATCCGGGTCGTCCAGCACGTCTCCGGGGTGGAGTACCCGACCTACCCGGCCCCCGCGGTCTGACCGCGTACGGCCCGCCGGCTGTCCCGTGAAGCGGGGCGGTGACCGGGGCGGGCTCCCGACAGGGAGCCGGCCGCCCGGCGCCGCCCCGCTTCCGCGTGTGCGCACGGACCGGCCCCGGAACCGGTCAGTGGACGACGCTGAAGCTGCGCCACGGCAGGCTGCCGGGGGCGGTCACGTTCGAGCTGGAGGTCGGGACGTAGATCCCCGGCGCCTTCTCGGTCTTCTGGCACTCCGGCGTCCGGTACACGATGACGTCGACCAGGGTGTTGTTCTCCACGTGCGCCGCGCCGCGCGGCAGACCGATCTTGTGGCAGCCCTGGACGGGAGTGTTCAGGTAGGCGAGCTCGACCGGGCCGTCCTGGGCGCGGAAGCTGAGGCTGCCCACGGTGGTCTTGCCGGCCGAGCAGGCCGTGGCCGTGAGCAGCAGCGCCGCCCCGGTGATGACGCCGATGCGCCGGAGGTGGGACATGGCTCGGTCCTCGTCTGTGCGGTGATGGCTTGCCCGTCACCGCAGCCTCGCCCGCCGCGCGCCGCGAGGCATCCGCTGCGCACCCGATGGGATGACGGCCGCTAGCCGGCCAGGACCGCGCCCCGCTCCTCCAGGACCCCCGCGATGCCCTGCGCGAGGCAGGGGACCCGTTCGAGGCCGATGCCGGCGATGTTCACCCGGCCGGCGGTCGTCCCGTAGATGGCGAACCGCCCGCGCAGCCGGAGCATCTGCGCGGGAGAGAGCGGCAGCATCGAGAACATCCCCTTCTGCCGCGCCAGCGAGGCCGCCTCGGCGCCCCGGCCGAGCGCGTCCAACTGCTCCACCAGGGCGGTCCGGTTGGCCGAGATCCGGCCCCGCATGGCGTCCAGCTCGCGGCGCCAGGAAGCCTGGAGCCCGGGGTCCTCCCAGATGGCCGTCACGACCGCCGCGCCGTGTTCCGGCGGCATCGAGTACTGGGTGCGGGCCGCGTTCTGCAGGGCCGTCTCCGCGTGCCGCAGGGCCGCCCGGGACGCCCCGAGGACGACGGCGCAGCCGGTGCGGTCGCTGTAGAGGCCGAAGTTCTTCGAGCAGCTGATGGCGAGCAGCATCTCCGGCACCCGCTCCGCCAGCATCCGCGTCGCCGCCAGGTCCGCCTCCAGGCCGTCGCCGAGCCCATGGTAGGCCAGGTCGACGAACGGCACCCAGCCCTCGCGCACGGCCAGCGCCGCCAGCGCCTCCCAGGCGCCGGGCGCCGGGTCGACCCCGGTCGGGTTGTGGCAGCACCCCTGGAGCAGCACCACGTCGTCCCGGCGCGCCCCGGCCAGGTCGCGCAGCATGCCGTCCTGGTCCAGCCAGCGGTACGTGCGCACGGTGAGGCCCGCCGCCTCCAGGATGGGCCGGTGGTTGACGTAGGCGGGGTCGCTGACCCACACGGTCGTGCCCGGCCGGGTCCGGCAGATCAGGTCGGCCAGCAGGCGCAGGGCGCCGCTGCCGGCCACGGTCTGGACCGCCACGGCCCGCTCAACCGGGCCGTCCGGACCGAGCACCATCGACAGCATCGCGCGGTTGAAGGCGAGGTTGCCGGAGAGTCCCCGGTACTCCTTCGAGGCGGAACGTTCCGCCAGGCGTATCTCGGCCTCGCGTACGGCTGCCATGACCGGCGTGGCGCCGCTCTCGTCGCGGTACACGCCGAGGACCAGGTTCAGCCGCTCGGGCCGCGTGTCGGCGCTGTACGCCTCCGTCAGGTCCCACAGCGGGTCCACGGGCGGCGGGAGGAGGAGCTCAAGCATCTACGGCATCCTCGGGGGTGGCGGAGGCGGACAGGGGGACGGTCGCGGGGGCCGGGCGCCGGTTGGCGAGGACCACGCCCGCGGTGATCACGGGTACGCCGACGAGCACGCTCGGCGTCGGCGCCTCGTGCAGCAGCGGAACGGCGAGCAGCACGACGGCAACGGGGCTGAGGCTGCCGAACACGGAGCTGCGTTCGGCGCCCAGCCGCCGGATGGCGAACGCGTACAGCAGACCGGCGCACAGCCCGACCCCGAGCCCCTGCACCACCAGGAACAGGGCGATGTCACCGCCCGCCGCCGACGCCAGACCGGTGGGCAGCACACCGGTCAGCACCAGCAGTGCCATCACGGCGAACGACGGCACGCACAGCAGACCGATCGATCCGACCGGATCGAGCGCGACCTCCCGGAGCCCCACCGTGTACAGCGCCCAGAGTCCGCTCGCCAGCAGCAGCACCCCGGCTCCCGCCAGCACCGCCGCGTCCACCGGCACCACGTAGCGCCACACGAGGGCGAGGACGCCCGCCGCGATCAGCGCGAGCCCCGCCGCCTGCGTGCCGCGCGGCGCGCCGCGCCCGCCGGCCACCATGAGCGCGGAGACGAACAGCGGGACCATGCCGGGGATCAGGGAGCCCACGAAGGCCGCGGAGGTCAGGGAGCCGCCGTACATCGCCGCCAGGAAGAACGGCACGCCCGCCCCGCAGATGATCTTCGCCGCGGTGGCCGGCCGGACGGCGGCGATGGCGCGGCGACGGCGCCAGAGCGCGGGTGCGAGGACCACGACGGGCACGCCGAAGCGCAGCAGCGCCGCGTCGGCGGGCAGCAGGGACGAGGTGCTCAGGGCCCGCGCGCTGAGCGCGAAGGCGGCCCAGATCGTCACGGTCGCCGCCAGCGCCAGCATGCCGCGCGCCTGCGGCGAGACCCGTCCGGCGGGCGGGCCCGCGATGCGCGGGGACGCCGCCGCGGGACGGCTTCGCGTCGTTGCCAAGGAGATTCCTCCAGCCTCAAGGGCCGGATCCGGCCACAAGGCAACGCTAGGGCTTTTTCCGGGGCAGCCGATTGCCACTTCTGCCCTCCGCACATACCTTGGGGGCAGAATCTGCCAAGGAGTGACGATGGACGCGGTCGATCTCCAGATCATTCGCGAATTGCAGGCCGACGGCCGGCTGTCCAACCAGGACCTCGCCGACCGGGTACGGCTCTCCCCGTCGCCCTGCCTGCGCCGGGTCCGCCGGCTGGAGGAGGCCGGACTCATCCGCGGCTACACGGCGATGGTCGACCAGGTCGGATTCGGACTCCCGATCACCGTGTTCGTCCGGATACGGCTGGAACGGCACACGGGGGAGGCGGTCCGGCGCTTCGAGGAGCACGTCGCCGTCATCGAGCACATCCAGGACTGCTATCTGATGGCGGGAAGCAGCGACTACCTGCTGCGCGTCGTCATCGAGAGCCTCCAGGCGTACGAAGCCCTGGTGCGCGACCGGATCCACGCCATCCCCGGCATCGCGTCCATCGAGTCGAGCTTCGCCTACGGCAGCGTCAAGCAGTCCCGCGTGTATCCGAGCCCGAAGTGAGCGTCACGGGCTCCCGGCGTCCGGCAGCTGCTGCTCGGACCAGATGACCTTCCCGCCCTCGGGGGTGTACCGCACGCCCCACCTGCGGCTGATTTGCGCCACCAGGAAGAGCCCCCGGCCGCCCTCGTCCGTCGTGGCGGCGTACCGCAGGTGCGGCGAGGTGCTGCTGCTGTCGAAGACCTCGCAGGTCAGTACGCGGTCGTGCAGCAGGCGGAGCCGGACGGGGGCGACGCCGTGCCGGATGGCGTTCGTGACGAGCTCGCTCAGCACCAGTTCGGTGCCGAAGGCGAGCTCCTCCAGGCCCCACTCCTCCAGCTTCCGGGCGGCCAGGGCCCTCATCTCCGCGACCGCGCTCGGCTCGAAGGGGACCTCCCACTCGGCGATGCGGTCCGCGCCGAGCGCCGTCGTTCGCGCCACCAGGAGGGCCACGTCGTCGCGGGGGCGTACCGGCAGCATCGCCTTGAGCAGGGCCCGGCAGGTCTCCTCCGGTTCCCGGTCGGCATGTCCGAGCGCCGCGCGGACCAGGTCGAGTCCCTCCTCGATGTCCCTGGCCCGGTCCTCGATCAGCCCGTCCGTGTACAGCACCAGCTGGGTGCCTTCGCTCAGGTCCAGCTCGGCCGACTCGAACGGGAACCCGCCCAGCCCCAGGGGGGCGCCGGGCGGCAGTTCCGGCATCTCCACCCGGCCGTCGGGGCGCACGACGAACGGCGGTACGTGCCCGGCCCGGGCGATCGTGCACCGCTGGGTGACCGCGTCGTACACGGCGTACAGACAGGTGGCCCCGAGCAGGCCGGCACCGCTGCCCTCGCCGTCCGTGCTCTGGTCGATGTACTGGACGAGGTCGTCGAGGCGGGCGAGGAGCTCGTCCGGCGGCAGGTCGAGGGAGGAGAAGTTGAGCACGGCGGTGCGCAGCCGGCCCATGGTGGCGGCGGCGTGCAGGCCGTGTCCGACGACGTCCCCCACGACGAGCGCGACCCGGCAGCCGGGGAGCGGGATCACGTCGAACCAGTCGCCGCCGACCCCGGACTGCGCGGGCAGGTAGTAGTGCGCCACTTCGACGGCGTTCTGCTCCGGCAGGTCGCGGGGCAGCAGGCTGTGCTGGAGGGTCACCGCGAGCGCGTGTTCACGGGTGTAGCGGCGCGCGTTGTCGATGGTGATCCCGGCCCGGGCGACGAGTTCCTCCGCCAGCGACAGGTCTTCCTCGTCGAAGGGCTCGGGCTTGCCCGAGCGCCAGAAGTTGACCACCCCGAGGACCACGCCCCGGGCCTTGAGGGGAGCGGTGATCAAGGAGTGGATGCCGTAGTCGATGATGGCCTGGGCCCGGGGCGGGTCCTGGGCGTGCCAGCCGGGCGCGTCGGCGAGGTCGGTCACCACCTCCGCCCGGCCGCTGTTGAGGCCGCGGGCCTGGGGGGTGGAGGGCAGGAAGTCGATCAGGATGCCGCGCGGGTAGAGCGGTGAGTCGTCCCGGATCCCGCTGACGGCGGTGCGCCGCAGGTCCGCCGCCGAGGTGGGCTCGTCGCCGTGCAGGACCGGCTCGGCCAGATCGATGGTGACGAAGTCGGCGAAGCGCGGGACGGCCACGTCGGCCAGTTCCTGGGCCGTGCGCTCCACGTCGAGGGTGGTTCCGACGCCGACGCCGGCGTCGTACAGCAGCTTGAGCCGCCTGCGGGTCGCGTCGGCCCGGGTGCTGAGGACCCGCATCTCGGTGGAGTCCCTGATGGTCACCGAGGTGCCCTCGGACCGGCCGCGCAGGTGGGTCGGCCGCTGGTTGATGACGAGCAGGCGGTCCCCGGCCTCGTGCATCTCGTCGGTGGCCTCCCGGCCGGACTTCAGGAGCTCGGCCAGTTGCCGGTCGAGCCCCGGCAGCTCGCCGACGAGCCGGCCCTCGGCGTCCGGCGGGAGGCGCAGCAGCCGGGTGGCCTCGTCGTTGGCGAGCAGCAGCCGCCCGGTCCCGTCGGTGATCAGCACGCCTTCCCGTACGGCGTGCAGCACCGCGTCGTGGTGTTCGTACATCCGCGTCATCTCGAGCGGGCCCAGGCCGTGGGTCTGCCGCCGCAGGCGCCGGCTGATCAGTGCCGATCCGGCCGTCGCCAGGGCGAGGGCCACGGCGCTGGCGCCGAGGATGACGGGGAGCTGCCGGTTCACGACGCCGGTGACGTTCTTCACCTTGAGGCCCGCCGACACCAGGCCCACGATCTTGTGGTCCGGCGAGAAGACCGGCACCACGGCCTGGATCTCCTTCCCGAGGGGGCCGTTCACGCTTTCGGTGAGGACGCGGCCGCCCAGGGAGGGGCCGATGTTGCCGACGAAGCGCTTGCCGATCCGGTCGGGCAGCGGGTGGGTGTAGCGGATCCCGTTGGTGTCCATCACCACGATGAAGTCCACCCCGGCCCCGGTACGGGTGGCCTCGGTGACGGGCTGGAGGACCTTGGTGGGGTCGGGGGAGCTCAGCGCCTGCTGGAGCCCGGGCGAGTGCGCGAAGGTCTCGGCGACCGCGACGGAGCGGTTGCGCGCCTCGCGGTCGACGTCGTGGCTCGACTGGAGCACGAGGGCCAGGACGGCACCGGCCGCGAGCAGCACCACGATCGCCACCTGGAGGACGAATACCTGTCGGGCGACGCTTCGCGGGCGATTTCTGCTCAGTGACCGCACCGACGTCCCCGGCACGGGTGGCAAGGATCGGTCACGCACCCAGTTGTAGCACTGTCGGCGGCCGTCGGCGTGGCGGTGGGGCGGCGAGTGCCTCCGACCACCCGGAAATATCTTGACGTCAAGATTGTCATGGGGCAGTCTCCTGCGTGTATCTCGACATCGAGATACATGGCGCGGGGGAACGGAGAACGGGGATGCGGGGCGGCACGAAGACCCGGAAGGCACGGCCGGAGGGGCTGCTGGGGCAGCTGCGGCGACCGCCCGGGGGCAGGGACGCGCGGATCATGCTCCTCGCGCAGTTCCTCGACCGGTCGGGAACGGGCGTTTGGGCAGCCGCCTGCGTCCTCTACTTCACTTTCGTGGCCGGGCTGGACGCCCGCCAGCTGGGGGTCCTGCTCGGCGCCGCCGGAGTGGCCGGCATCGCGGGCTCCCCGCTCGCGGGGCACCTCGCCGGGCGGTTCCCCGTACGGCACCTGCTGATCGCCGCCCACCTCCTGCGCCTGGGCACGCTCCTGGCCCTCCTCGTCGTCACCCGCTACGAGGTGCTGCTGGCGGTCGTGGCCCTCACCAGCCTGGGCGACCGGGCCGCCAAGACGCTGGAGATACTCTTCGCCACCCGCGTGGCGGGCGACCGCCGCGCCACCTACCAGGCGCTCGCCCGCAGCTCGGCCAACGCGGGCTACGCCCTCGGCGCGGGCGTCGCCGCGATCGGGCTCGCCGTCGGCACCCGGCAGGCCTACCAGGCCCTGATCCTGGCCAACGCCCTCTCCTTCCTCGCCGCCGCCGTGCTCGTCCGGCGCACCCGCGAACCGCGTGAACACGGTCGCGCCGCCGCGCGGACCGGCGAGCCCGCGGACCCGCCGCCGGCCCCGACGAGCCCCTGGCGCGACCGCGGCTACCTCCGGTTCGTCCTGCTGGACATCCCGATGAACCTGGACGACTCGATCCTGGCGGTCGGGCTGCCGCTGTGGCTGGTCACCCGCACCGATGCGCCGCACGCCCTCGTCCCGGCCTTCCTCGTGATCAACACCGTGCTCGTCGTGGTGCTCCAGCTGCGCGTGTCGGCCAAGGCCGGGCAACCGCGGCAGGCCGCCGGAGCGGTGGCCCTGTGCGGGCTGACGCTGCTCGGCTGCTGCCTGCTGCTCGCGCTGTCCACCGGCGCCGGGACCTGGGCCGCGTCGGCCGGGCTGCTCCTCGCGGCGGTGCTCGCCACCGGGGCGGAGCTGATGCGTTCGGTGAGCTCATGGGAGCTGGCGGTCTCCCTCGCACCGGCCCGGGCCCGGGCCTCCTACCTGGGCGTGGCGGGGATGTCCCAGTCGGTGCAGAAGTCGGCCGGCCCGCTGCTGCTGACGGGCGCGGTGCTGCCGGCCGGACCGGCGGGCTGGGTGGTGCTGGGCGCGGCGGTCGCGGCGCTGTCCGTCGTCCAGCGCCGTGCCTCCCTGCGGCGGCTGCGGACGATGCAGGGCGCAGCCGCCGTCAGCGTGTCCTGAGCCGCCGCAGTCGCCGGGCCGCGCGCTCGAACAGTGCGCGGCTGCGCCCGCCCGGCGGCGCCGAGGAGACCAGGACCGCGGCGAGCAGCGCGGCCAGGGTCGCCTCGCTCACCACGAGCCCGGCCGTCAGACCCGGAGTGCGGTACGCACAGGCCACCCGGGACGCCCCCGACCCCAGTGGCACGGCGATCAGCCCGCCCAGTGTGCCGGGCGCTCTCGCCGTCGCCCCGTCCACGGAGCACCGCCAGCCCCGCACGGCGGGAACGGCCACGACGACGGTGCCGGTCGACCGCGCCGGGAAGACGGCTTCGATCGTATGGCCGCCGGCCGTCACCCGGCCGGGGGCGGACTCCCGCAAGCGGGCCACCGCCGTGCCGAGTCCGCGCTGGTCCAGGCAGCCCACCGGGAAGCGGGGGACGTCCTGGGCGCGGTCGGCGGTGAGCGTCAGCACCACCTCGCCGCCGGCCGGGACCCGGCCCAGGGGCACCAGCCCGTTGTTCGTCACGGGGAACCCGGCCGACAGCCGTTCGTGGCCGCCCAGCGCGTCGAGGGTGCCGGAGAACCACGGCACGTACGCGACAGCGGAACTCCCCGGCGCGCAACTGACGACGAACGCGGTCCGGGCGCCGCGCGCGAGCCGCCAGTTCCCGTCGGGCCGCGCCGTGGCCGCCGCACCGCCCACCGGACGGGCAGCGGGCACCGTGTACACCCGGGCCCCCAGCACCTGCTCCTGACGGGCGAACACGGTGTCCGCCGCGAGCGGCGGCAGGTCCTTGCGCAGGGTCACCACCGGGGCCGCGTCCGCCGTCCGCCGGGTGAACCCGCCCGCGCCGCCGTGGTCCAGGTAGCTGCCCACGCCCATGACCGCCCGGCCGACCGGGTCCTCGAAGCCGACCGTGTGCCGGCCCCCCATGTACCAGCCCGCCCCCAGCCGCCGCAGGGTCTCGGCGGTACGCGCGGGCAGGTAGCTGCTGTAGTACGCGCCGCCCTGACCGCCCAGCAGGAGCGGGTCGTTGTCGGCGAACTCGTGCGGACCGGGCTCACTGCGCAGGTCCGGCCAGCGGTCCTGGGCCCGTACCGCCCGCCGCGCCGCCAGCGACTGCGCGTCCAGGGTCCGCTTCGGACGCCACCACTCCTCCCGGTCCCGCTGCGCGGTCACCGACAGCACCGTGCAGACCGTGGAGACGAAGACCGCGCCCATCAGCGCCGCCGCCACCGTGACCCGCCCGGCCCGGCCACGGACCCGCGGCAGCAGGACCAGCAGGACCGTCAGCACCGCGCCCCCGGCCAGGGTCAGCAACCAGGTGGCGGCGGTGAAGTACGCACTGGACCCGGCGAGGACGAGCAGCACACCCAGCACCCCGGCCCCCGCCAGCAGCTCCCGGGGACGCGGCCGGGCCGCCAGAGCCAGCCAGGCCACGGCCACCAGCATCCCGGCGAGGGTGAACGAGGCCCGGTAGGGGCCCCCGTTGGGCAGGGCGAGGCCGTGCCACAGGAGGATCGTCGGCGTCCAGACGTAGGACAGCGCCACCAGGACGAGCAGCACGCACCAGGCGGCCCGCTCCCGGCCCGGCACCCGGCGGACGAACGGGTAGGCGAGGACGAGCAGCAGCGGCAGCATCCCCACCGAGACCTGCGGCGCGCTGGTGTGGAAGCCGCCCGGCAGCAGGTGGGCGAGGTAGTCGCGGAGCGCGGGCGGGCCGGGGTAGTGGACCTCCGGGCCGGGCTGCGACGCCCGCGAGGCCGGGAACGTGACCGTCAGCACCGGGGCGACCAGCGCCACCCCGGCCGCCGTCATGGCCGCGGCCCGTAGCAGGACGCCCCGCCGAACGGGCCACGGCCGCCCGTCGAGCAGCAGCCTGACCAGCAGGACCAGCCCCATGCCCAGGGTGGCCATCGCGGCGGTGTAGAAGTTGCCGGCCCACGACACGGCGACGAGCAGCGTGCCCGCCACCCAGCGCCGTCCGTGCAGGCACCAGTCGTACGCGAACCCGGTCAGCGGGAAGGCGACCAGCCCCCACATCCACATCGGGTCGGCGAAACCGTTCGACACCGTCCAGGCGCCGACGCCGTAGCCCACCGCCAGGGCCGCGCGCGGCCAGGCCGGGCCGGGCCGCAACCGGCCGAGCCAGAGCGTCATCAGGGCGGTCGCCAGACCGATGCTCAGCAGGGTGACGAGGAAGACCGGCAGCTCCACCCGGTCGCGGGGGAACAGTGCCACCAGCCACGAGAACGGGTTCATCAGGTACGTGAAGAAGTCGGCGAGGAAGGGCACCCCGTAACCGCTGCCCCAGTTGAACAGGAGATCGCCCTCGGTGCCCCCGCGCATCAGGTCCCACAAATGGGCGTGGAACGGCACGAACTGATTGCCCAGGTCGTTGACGGCCCGGGAGCGGCCGCCGAACGGATACGTCCCGTGCACCGCCATCGCCAGGCAGTACGCGCCCATCGAGACCGCCGCGGAAACCGCAGCGGCCGCGCTCTGCGCCCCCGGCCTGCGCCGTACCCGCTGATGCTGCTCCTGGCCGGTGAGGGAAGGGGTGGTCGTCAGCACCATGCCGTCAGACTCCCAGGTGCCGGGCGGTGCGCGCCCCGACACCCCCGTGGCCGCTCCGCGTCCGCCCGTCTAGCCGGAGCGGACGGGTGAACCGCCGCCCCTTCAAGCCGGCACGGCCGCCGCGCCCACCAGCCGGCGGAACGCCTCGGCGTCCCGGACGGCGGCCCCGCCCGGGTCGTTGTTGAAGTAGGCGAACACGTCCGCCCGCGCCGGCCAGGTGTCCGCGATCCGCCCCGCCCAGGAGCGCAGCGCGCCCGGCCCGTACCGGGGCCACGGCTGTGCACGGCCCTCGTGGAACCGTACGTACCCCCAGTCGGCGGTCCGCCACAGCGGCGTCACCGGCCGCGAGTGCCGGTCCGCCCAGCACAGGGCGGCGCCCCGCCCGGCGAGGACCGACCGGATCTCATCCGTCCACCACGACTCGTGCCGGGGCTCCACCGCCACCCGCACCCCGGCCGGGAAGCAGGCGAGGCAGGCGTCAAGGGTCCGCGCGTCCGCGCGCAGGGTGGGCGGCAGCTGGAGGAGGACGGGCCCCAGCCGGGGCCCGAGGGCGGCGCTGTGCGTCATCAGCCGGCGTACCGGCTCCTCGGGGTCGCGCAGCCGTTTGATGTGGGTCAGGAAGCGGCTGGCCTTGACGGCGATCACGAAACCGTCCGGAGTGCGGGCGCGCCACGCCGCGAAAGTCTCGGGGGCGGGCAGCCGGTAGAAGGCGTTGTTGTTCTCCACCGTGGCGAAGTGCCGTCCGTACTCCTCCAGCCACAGGCGCTGCGGCACGTCCGGCGGATAGAAGGTCCCCGCCCAGTCGCGGTACTGCCAGCCGGACGTCCCGACGAACACGGGCATGGCCACCTCCGCTGACGCGACGGAACCTGTGCGACGGGCGCCTGCCCGGAGCGGCCCCGCCGAAACGGTTCCTCCGGGCGGGGCGGGCGGGTTCCCGGGCGCGTTGGCAGGGCGCGTTGACAGGCGGGTGGCGCCGACGTATCCAGGAGGTGAGGGCCGGCCCGCACGCACCGCCGGCTGTCCGCAACCGTCCTGCGGGACAGGGGGATTCCCGCGCCGACGCGAGTGACCGGCCCGCAGCCGCGAAGGGAGCGGACCATGGCACGGTCGGTCGGCATCGACCTCGGAACCACGAACTCGGTCGTCAGCGTCCTGGAGGGCGGCGAGCCCACCGTCATCCCCAACGCCGAAGGGGCCAGGACCACCCCCTCGGTCGTGGCCTTCGCCAAGGGCGGTGAGGTCCTCGTCGGGGAGATCGCCAAGCGCCAGGCGGTCACCAACGTGGACCGTACGGCCCGCTCGGTCAAGCGGCACATGGGCGACCCGCAGTGGCGCTTCCCGGAACACGGGGACGTGGACGGCAAGCGGTACACGGCGCAGGAGATCTCCGCGCGGGTCCTGCAGAAGCTCAAGCGGGACGCCGAGGCCTACCTCGGCGAGGACGTCACCGACGCGGTGGTCACCGTCCCGGCCTATTTCAACGACACGCAGCGCACCGCCACCAAGGAAGCCGGCGAGATCGCGGGCCTGAGGGTCCTGCGCATCGTCAACGAGCCGACGGCCGCCGCCCTGGCCTACGGACTGGACAAGGCGAACGACCAGACGATCCTCGTCTTCGACCTCGGTGGCGGCACGTTCGACGTGTCCCTGCTGGAGATCGGCGAGGGGATCGTCGAGGTGAAGGCCACCAACGGCGACACGAACCTGGGCGGTGACGACTGGGACCAGCGGATCGTCGACCACCTCGCGAAGCAGTTCCAGAACGGCCACGGCATCGACCTGACCAAGGACAGGATGGCGCTCCAGCGGCTGCGCGAGGCCGCCGAGAAGGCGAAGATCGAGCTGTCCTCCGCCACCGAGACGAACATCAACCTGCCCTACATCACGGCTTCCGCCGAGGGGCCGCTGCACCTGGAGGAGAAGCTCACCCGCACCGGGTTCCAGCAGTTGACCGCGGACCTGCTGGAGCGCTGCAAGACCCCCTTCCACCAGGCCGTCAAGGACGCGAAGATCAAGGTCGGCGACGTGGACGAGGTCATCCTGGTCGGCGGCTCCACCCGGATGCCGGCCGTGACCGACCTGGTCCGGGAACTCACCGGCAAGGACCCGCACAAGGGCGTCAACCCGGACGAGGTCGTCGCCATCGGCGCGAGCCTGCAGGCCGGTGTGCTCAAGGGTGAGGTCAAGGACGTCCTGCTGCTCGACGTGACCCCGCTGTCCCTCGGCATCGAGACCAAGGGCGGCATCATGACCAAGCTGATCGAGCGCAACACGACCATCCCGACCAAGCGGTCGGAGACGTTCACGACGGCCGAGGACAACCAGCCGTCGGTGCAGATCCAGGTCTACCAGGGCGAGCGCGAGATCGCGGCGTACAACAAGAAGCTCGGCATGTTCGAGCTGACCGGTCTGCCGCCGGCCCCGCGCGGGGTCCCGCAGATCGAAGTGACCTTCGACATCGACGCCAACGGCATCATGCACGTCACGGCCAAGGACCTCGGCACGGGCAAGGAACAGCGGATGACCGTCACCGGCGGCTCCTCACTGCCCAAGGACGACATCCGGCGCATGGTGCACGACGCCGAACAGCACGCCGAGGAGGACCGCCGCCGCAAGGAGGCCGCGGAGACCCGCAACCAGGCCGAGCAGCTCGTGTACCAGACGGAGAAGTTCGTCAAGGACAACGAGGACAAGGTCCCCGGTGACGTCAGGACGGAGGTCGAGGCGGCCGTCGCCGAGCTGAAGGAGAAGCTCAAGGCCGAGTCCGCCGAGGGCGGTGACACGGCCGCGATCCGTACCGCCACGGAGAAGGTCGCGGCGGTCAGCCAGAAGCTCGGCCAGGCGATCTACGCCGACGCGCAGGCGGACCGGGCCGCCGGCGGCGCGGCCACCACCGGCGGGGCCGAGGACGGCGCGGCCGACGACGACGTGGTCGACGCCGAGATCGTCGACGACGAGAAGCCCAAGGGAGACACGGCATGAACCACCCGGCCGAGCCCCCGCGCCGGGAACGCCCCGACGCCGCCGCGGTCGTCGTCCTGCGCGACCGGCGCCGGACCGGGCCGCCCGCCCTCACCCCCCGCACCCCGGGCCACCCGGACCGGGCCGGCCTCCCCGACCCGGCGCCCGGCCGCCCGGCCGGGGCCGCGGGAACGCCGGAAGCGGTCCGCGTGCTCGCCGAGCGCACCGCCGACCTGCAACGGCTCAAAGCGGAGTACGACAACTACCGCAAACGGGTGCGGCGCGACCGGCTCGCGGTACGCGAGGCGGCCGTCTCCAACGTGCTCGGCGGGCTGCTGCCGGTGCTCGACGCCGTGGACGCCGCCCGCGCGCACGGCGAAGCCGGTGAAGGTCTCGAAGCCGTCGCCCGTCTGCTGGAATCCCGCCTCGCCGCCCTCGGGCTGGAGGCCTTCGGCGAACCCGGCGACCCCTTCGACCCCCGCGTCCACGAAGCCGTCACCTCCGCCCCCGACCCCGACCGCACCACCCCGGCCTGCGCCCGCGTCCTGCGCCCCGGCTACCGGGTGGGCGGCCGCCTGCTGCGCCCCGCCCAAGTGGCGGTCGCCGGACCGGAGCCCGGCCCCTGACCGACGGGAGCGCCTCAGTGGCCGCGCGGCGCGTACATGATCACGGCCATGCCGGCGAGGCAGACCAAGGCGCCGGTGACGTCGTAGCGGTCGGGCCGGTACGCGTCCGCGACCATGCCCCAGACGAGGGAACCCGCCACGAAGACGCCCCCGTACGCGGCGAGGATCCGGCCGAAGTTCTCGTCGCTCTGGAGAGTGGCGACGACTCCGTACAGCCCGAGGGCCACGAACCCCGCGCCGACCCACAGCCGCCCCCGGTGCTCCCGCAGGCCCTGCCAGACCAGCCAGGCACCGCCGATCTCCAGGAGGGCGGCCACGACGAACAGGGCGATGGAGCGGACTACGTTCACGCGCCGACTGTAACGGGCGGCCGCACCACGGTTTGCGCCACCCGAACGCGGGCACGCGCCAATGACGACACCGACGAGAGACGGCCCCGAGTGGAGGCCCGCAATGTCGACAAGCACGCTCATCGCGATCATCGTTGCCGTAGTGGTACTGATCGCCATCGCGGCCGGGTTCTGGTTCGTCTCGCGCCGACGGCACCTGCGGGAGCGGTTCGGACCCGAGTACGACCGCACGGTCGAGGACGAGGGCGGCCGGCTGGCCGCCGAGCGTGAACTGCGCGCCCGCGAGCAGCGGCACGACAAGCTGGACGTCAAGGAACTGCCCCCCGCGCGCCGGACCCAGTACGCCGAGGAGTGGCAGGGGGTCCAGGAGCACTTCGTGGACCGCCCCGAAGGGGCCGTGGCCGAGGCGGACGACCTGGTGACGCGGCTCATGAGGGAACGCGGCTACCCCACCAACGGGTTCGGCGACCAGGTGCGCGACCTGTCGGTCGAGCACGCGAGCACGTTGGAGCACTACCGCTCCGCCCACGCGGTCAACGCGCGCAGCAGCGGAGGACAGGCGACTACGGAGGAGCTCCGCGGGGCGATGGTGCACTACCGCGCCCTGTTCCAGGAGCTGCTCGGCGACCAAGGAGGCCGTTGACATGCAGGACCGCGACGAGACGGCCGGCCGGCCCGACGAGGGCGGCCTGACCACGGAGAGCCTCGCGCATCCGGGATCCGACGAGCGGAGCACCGCCGTCTACCCCGGGGAGGCGACGGGCGACCGCGATGGAGGCGCAGTCGCCGACGAGCGCGCCCCGGAGGCGACCGGACAAGGCGCAGGCGAAGACGTACGGGAAGGCGTACGGGGAGACGACCGGGCAGGAGCGGACAGGACGGCCGCCGGCACGGGCGCGACGGACGGCGGGACGGACGAACCGCTGCTCGCGCCCACCGAAGCGGAGGAGTTCCGCACGCGGTGGAGCGAGATCCAGGGCCGCTTCGTCGACGACCCGCAGGACGCGGTCAGATCCGCGGACACCCTCGTCGCAGAGGTGATGCAGACGCTGGCCCGCACCTTCGCCTCACACAAGGAGGAATTGGAGGGGCAGTGGAGCAAGGGCGAGGAAGTGGTGACGGAGGACCTGCGGATCGCGCTCCAGCGCTACCGCTCCTTCTTCAACCGCCTCCTCACCACCTGACCGCCTCTGGCGCGGCGCGAAGGTCGGCGGGGCGCCCTCACGGGGTCCGGCCGGACCCCTCGCGCAGCACGTCCGCCAGTGCCGCGGGCAGCCAGCGGCGCGCCCCGTCGGCCGGCTCCCGGGCGGCGCGGGCCCGCTCGCGCCCCCGGCCGCGCCGCACCTCGGCGCGTTCACGCAGCGTCCGGCGCACCTCCAGGATTGGTCGGCCCACCGGCGCGCCGTCGTCGACGGCGTGATCCCGGTCCAGGACGGTGTACAGCAGCTGACGGGGCTGGGGCTGCCACCCCAGCCCCGTCAGCTGCTGCCCGTGCGCTTCGGCGTGCCGGTACACGCGCACCAGGAAGTGCAGGCCGGTCAGGTCCATGAACGGGACGTCCCGCATGTCCAGGACCACCACGCGTACGTCCGACGGCAGCCCCGCCACCAGCCGGGCGAGCTCCGGCTCCGCCCGGTGGTCGATCGCGCCGTGAGGGGTCACCAGCAGGGTGTTCCCCTGCCGCCCGATCCCGATCCCGAACGCGTACGGCACCCTTCCATCATCGAGCCTGGGCGACCGTTTTGACCCCTTGGCCTCGGGGCCCCGGGCGGCGGCCCGCACCCCTGGTCAGGGCGCGCCGCGGGTGGGACCCTGAAGGGGACCGATCAGCCTGGTTCCGTCGATTCGAGGCTACGGGGACCCGCTGGAACGCGGGCCGTACACGGGCGCGTGTGCACGCGCCGTCGCGGCTTTGGACGCTGGACCGCACCCGGCAGCCGCCGGTGCCGGTAACCAGCGCCTGCTGCGGCTCTGGGCTGCTACCCGACTCTGTCCGGGGAGCGCGCGATGCCCGCCATGTGGAAGCCCATGCGGATCCAGGTCCGGGTCCACGGCAGGACCGCATTCCTGACCTGCTGCGGAGCGGGCGCCGACGGACCGCAGGCCGAGGCCGCGTTCGACGCCGCCCTCCGGGAGCTGCCCGCGGACCTGGAGGCGATCGTGCTGGACATCGAGTACGGGCCGAGCTCCAGCGGCGCGGGTGCGGGGCTGCTCCGGCTGGCGGGGGCGTACGGGTCCGAGCACGCCGTCCCGGTGGCCGTCATCGCCGAGCGGGTCGGCGTCCTCCCGGCCCTGCCGCACCTCACCCCGACGCTCGGGCCGCCCCGGCCCGGCTCCGACGAGGCCCTGACGTTGCTGCGGCACGCGGTGTACGTCCGCGCCCTCGAACAGCGTGCGCACGGCATCCGCAGCGCCCGCCGCGGCACCCACCCCTGCGACTGAGGGGCAGGACGCCCCCGGGCGCTGCCGCGCCGGAGCCGGGCCGTCTTCTCCCTGCCGCTGGTAGCAGCGCCGTCCCGATCGGGACGGCGCTGCTACCACGGCCCGCCCGGCGCCCTCAGCCCCCGCCATCTCGCCCTGGCCCTGCCCGCGGCCGAGTCGATCACCGTCGCGCTGCTCGCCCTCCATGAGGAGCGGCCCGGGGCGCGCCGCCCGGCCGCCGGCCGGCTGGTGGCGGCCGAGACGGACCACGGGGAGGTCCGCCAGGCGACCGGAATGCTGATGGTCCGGCTGGACGCGGACCCCCACCGGGCGCTGGCCCGGCTCAGGGCCCACGCCTTCTCCCACGGGCAGAACGAGCCCGCCCGTGACGTGATCGCGGGAAGGACCGTGTTCCGACGACCAGCCGTCGGCAGCCGGGCCGGCGAGGCCCGGGCCGTGGGCGGGTATGGGCCTCATGGGGAGGGGCACACGGAGTGGGGGAGCGACGATCCTACGGAGAGAGGCGGGTGGGATGGTGTGACGGCCGGGGAGCATGCGCAGCGCCGGACGCAACGGCCGGTGCCGTCCGACGCGGCTGAAGCACGCTCCGTCGTGGCGGATCTCCTGGACGCCGCTCCGGACCGGGCCGGATTTCCGGTGAGAGGCACCGCCCGGGCCGACATCCTCCTCGTGACCTCCGAACTGGTCACCAACGCGTTCCGCCACGGCGGCGGCCTCACCGGATTCGCCGCCGGACTCGGCCGGGGAACCGTGACGCTGACCGTCAGCGACGCCAGTGACGACGTCCCGCGCACCGCGTCGACCCACCACGCCATGTCGGAGGGCGGCTTCGGCTGGCAGCTGGTCTGCCTGCTGGCCGACCAGGTGGCCGTCACCCTGCTCCCGGACGGCGGCAAGAGCATCCGGGTCCGGCTCCCGCTGGTCTCCTGAGCGGACGCGGCTGGACCTTTCCGGACACCCCCTAGCGGCCCCGGCCGGTGCGCCGGGTCCGGGCGAGGGCCGCGGCCCCCGCCCCGCACAGCGCCGCCGCCGCGAGGGCGCCCCGGTGGCGGGTGGCCCACCACTGGAAGCTGCGCGGCCGCGCGGACGCGTCGAAGCGGCCGTGTGCCCCGAAGTCCCGCCGGGTGTCGGCCGGTTGCCACAGGTTCGCCGGCTCATCGTGCCCCTGCGGCGCGTCGCCCTGCTGGGAGTCGAAGCCGGTCCGGGCCAGGTACCGGTCGAGCAGTCCCGGCACGACCGCGTTGGCCAGCAGCGTCGCCGCGGTACTGGCCCCGACCCAGTACTCCCGCCGCGCCGGGTGGTCCGCGGCGTACAGGAGGGCCCGGGCGGCCAGCTCCGGCTGGTAGATCGGCGCCACGGGCCGGGCGCGCCCCGGCAGCCGCGAGAGCAGCCAGTCGAACTGCGGGGTGTTCAGGGCGGGGAGCTGCACCATCGTGGTGCGGACACCGGTACCCGAGGCGAGCAGTTCGCAGCGCAGCGCTTCGTGCCAGCCCTGGATGGCGTGTTTGGCGCCGCAGTACGCGCTCTGCAGCGGAATGCCGCGGTAGGCGAGCGCGGAGCCGGCGTGGACCAGCGTGCCGCGGTCGCGCGGGAGCATCCGGCGCAGGGCCGCGTGGGCCCCGTACACGTACCCGAGGTAGGTGACCTCCGTGGCGCGGCGGAACTCGTCCGGGCTGATCTCGGTGAACGGCGCGAACACCGACGAGAAGGCGATGTTGACCCAGACGTCGAGGGGGCCGAACGTGTCCTCGGCCCGCTGGGCGGCGGCCTCGGCCGCCTCCGGGTCGGCCACGTCCGCTTCGATCGCCAGGGCTTTCGCGCCCAGCGCCTCCACGTCCCGCACGGCTCCTTCCAGGCCGGCCCCGCCACGGGCGACCAGCACCAGCCGGTCGCCGCGGGCGGCGAAGGCCCGGGCGACGGCGCGCCCGACGCCGCCGCTGGCGCCGGTGACGACCACGACCCGGCCCGGGGCGGGGGAGGTGCTCACGGCTGCCCTCCTTCCCGCTCCGGCCCGTCGGCGCCGTCGTCCGCGCGGGTCCGCGCCCGGTGGCTGGTGTCGCACCAAGGGAAGATCCGGCTCCGCCGACAGGTGCACAGGGCCACGACAGGGCGCTCGGAGCGGGCCGTGGAACCGTCCCGCCGGGGCCGTTCCACCGGCCCCGCCACCAGCTCGGGGCCGTCCGGCTCGGTGATGTGCCGCACCGGGTCGCCGCTGCCGGCGGGCGTCGGGGCCCCCGGCGCGGCGTACGCCTCGGATCGCTTCGCGTTCATGGGGTCCGCCTTGCCGGTCACGGTCCGTCGAAACCCGTTCGGCCGTGTGCGCCGGTTGTTTCGTCCGTGTCTTGCGACCCGCCCCCGCCCGCGCGGTCCGCCTGCGGTCCGAGCGGCTCCCCGGGCCGCCGCCGCGTCGACTCCTCCTTGCTCCGGCCGCGGGTGCGGCGGTCCGGCTCGGGGGCCTCGCCGACCTGCTCCTCGCGGCCGATCCCGGGCCGCTGGGCCTTGTCCCGCATCCCGCCGCCCGCCTCCGGCCCGCCCGTTCGCCCCGTACCGCTCATCGTCGGCCTCCTCGTCGCAGTCTCCGGGTCCTCGCGGACCCTCCACCCGTGCGCCTACCCCGAACGGACGCGCCCGCACGCCCCGCCCACCCGAGCGGGCAGGAGTGCCGGGCGGCGGAGCGGGTAGGCGCCGCATATGTTCGCTTCCGTGATCGACAGCACCGCCTCGCTACTGGCCCGCGGCTACGCCTGGCTGCCCGGTCTGCAGCAGCGCGCCGGGGAAGAACCGGTCGTCACCCGGCTCATGGGCCGGCGGACGGTCGTCCTGGACGGGCCGGGAGCGGTGGAGTTCTTCTACGACGAACAGCACGTCCGCCGCGAGGGCGCCCTCCCCGGCCCCGTCCTCGACACCCTGTTCGGCCGGGGCGCGGTGCACACGCTCGACGGTGACCGCCATGGCGTCCGCAAGGACATGTTCGTCTCCCTCCTCATGGCCGAGGGCGGCATCACGGCGCTCACCGAACGCTTCGCCGCCCGCTGGCCGCGCGCCGTGGCCGGCTGGCACGGGCGCGAGGTGGTGCTCTTCGACGAAGTCAGCGCCGTCCTCGCCGGAACCGTCTGCGACTGGGTGGGGCTGCCCCTCTCGGAGGGAGCGGCGCGCTCACTGGCCGAGGACTGCGTGGCCACGGTCGACGGCTTCGCCACCGCCGGCCCCCGCCACTGGAAGGCCCGGCGCGCCCGGGCCCGCCAGGAGCGGGCGCTGTGCCGCGTCGTGACGGAACTGCGCGCGGCGGCCGATCCCGTCCGGGCGGACGGACGGCCCCGGTCGGCCCTGGCCGCGGTGGCCTGGCACCGCGACGCCGACGGGCGCCTCCTGGACCCGCGTACCGCGGCCGTGGAACTGCTCAACATCATCCGCCCCACGGTGGCCCTGTCCTGGTTCACGGTCTTCGCCGCGCACGCCCTGCACAGCGCCCCCGTCCACCGGGACCGGCTCCAGGGCGACGACGGGACGTACGCGCGGGCCTTCGCCCACGAGGTCCGCCGCTTCTACCCCTTCGCGCCCTTCGTCGGCGGTCTCGCGGTCCGTGACCTGACGTGGCGGGGCACCGCCGTCCCCGAGGGCAGCCTGATCCTGCTCGACCTGTACGGGCGCAACCACGACCCGGACGTGTGGCCGAAGCCCTGCGACTTCGACCCCTGCCGTTTCGTCGGCCGCGAACCGGTGCCGAACGACCTCGTCGCCCAGGGTGGTGGAGACGCCCGCACCGGGCACCGCTGCCCGGGCGAGGACATCACCGTCAGCCTGCTGACGGCCATCGTCGCCGCCCTCGCCCAGCTGGACTGCGAGGTCCCGGAGCAGGATCTGACGATCCCGCTCCACCGCATGCCCACCCGCCCGCGCAGCGGTTTCATCGTCGCCCACGCGCGCACGGCGGTCCGCGCCGACGGCGTGCCGTCCCGGGGCCCGCGGGCCCCGCACCAGTGAAGCCGGAACCCAACCCCACACGTCGGGAACCGCAAACGACCGAAGGAGTAGCCATGCCCGCCGGATCCAGCCCCAAGCGCGAGCGGCAGTACGAGCACATCAAGGAGAGCGCGGAGGAGCGCGGCGAGAGCACCGAGCGCGCCGAGGAGATCGCCGCCCGCACCGTCAACAAGGAGCGCGCCCGGGCGGGGGAGTCGAAGACGGCGAGCAAGACCTCGCTGGAGGACATGTCCTCGTCCGAGCGCGGCGGCCGGCGTTCCCACAGCGGCGCGCAGGGGCCGACGTACGACCAGCTCTACGAGGAGGCCAAGCGCAAGAACCTGCACGGACGCTCGTCCATGAACAAGGCCGAGCTGAAGGAGAAGCTGGGCAAGTGAGCCCCGGCCATCGTCCGGTCCGCACGGGAGGAACCCCATGAACCGCGCCGCCTTGTTCGATGTCGACGGCACCCTCGCCGACACCAATCACCTGCACGTGACGTCGTGGTGGGAAGCGCTGCGGCAGGCCGGTCACGACGTGCCGATGCACGC
The DNA here is from genome assembly GCF_053610645.1 of Streptomyces sp. NPDC054883. NCBI lineage: Bacteria > Bacillati > Actinomycetota > Actinomycetes > Kitasatosporales > Streptomycetaceae > Streptomyces > Streptomyces sp. NPDC054883. Next base: position 30,005 of record NZ_JBSGYT010000048.1, read on the forward strand.
CGTGCACCGCGCGATCGGCCTGCCCGGTGAGGACCTGATCGCCCACTTGCTGGGCGACGACCGCGACACGGGTCAGGACGACGCGCTGAAAGCCGCCCACGACACCCTGTACGGAACCTACTTCGACCGGCTGCCCGGCTTCGACTCCGCAGCCGGACTGCTGCGCGCCCTGGACGGGCGCGGCTGGCGGGTGGTGCTGGTCACCTCGGCCGGAAGCACCGAACTGGAGGCGCTGCGGCGGGCGATCGGCGCCGACGAGGCCATCACCGCCACCGCGAGTGCCGACGACGTCAGCGCGGGCAAGCCGGCCCCCGACCCGGTGCACCACGCGCTCGACCTCGCCGACGCGCCCGCCCACGCCTCCGTGTTCGTCGGCGACAGCGTGTGGGACATGCAGGCCGCCACCCGGGCCGAGGTCGCCTGCGTGGGCCTGCTCTGCGGCGGCATCCCGCGCCGCGACCTGGAACAGGCCGGGGCCCGCGCGGTGTACGCGGACCCGGCGGAACTGCTCGCCCGCCTCGATGACAGTCCGTTCGCGGAAGTCCCGCAGGAGCAGCCCTCCGGGGCCGGCTCCCCGGGCCTCTCCGCTGGAAGGGGACCGGCATGACCGCCACACCCCCGGCCGAGTCCGGCGCGGCGGCCGGCCTGCGCGTCGTCGTCGTGGGCGCCACCGGGAACGTCGGCACCAGCGTGGTGCGGGCCCTGACGGACGACCCCGCCGTGGGCTCCGTCCTGGGCCTCGCGCGCCGGCTCCCCGACTGGCGGCCGGACGGCACCGACTGGCGCGCCGTGAACATCGAACCCGGCGGCGCCGACCTCGTCCCGCTCTTCGAGGGCGCCGCCGCGGTGGTCCACCTGGCCTGGAAGTTCCAGCCCACGCACGACCCCGCCGAGACCTGGCGGACCAACGTCCTCGGCAGCATCCGCGTGTTCGAGGCCGTGGCCGCCGCCGGGGTGCCCGCCCTCGTCCACGCCTCGTCGGTCGGCGCGTACTCGCCCGGCCCCAAGGACCGTGCCGTGGACGAGAGCTGGCCCACCCACGGCTGGCCGCAGGCCGCGTACACCCGGGAGAAGTCGTACCTGGAGCGGGTCCTGGACGCCTACGAGAGCGCCCACCCCGACATCCGCGTCGTGCGCATGCGCCCGGGGTTCCTCTTCAAGCGGGAGTCCGCCTCCCAACAGCGCCGCATCTTCGCGGGCCGGCTGCTGCCCGGCCGGCTGGTCCGGCCCGGCCTGATCCCGGTCGTCCCCGACCTGCCGGGCCTGCGCATGCAGGCACTGCACACCGACGACGCGGCGGCGGCCTACGCCGCGGCGGTCACCCGGCCCGTCCGGGGTGCCTTCAACCTCGCCGCCGACCCGCCGCTGGACGCGGCGCGGTTCGCCGAGATCCTCGGGGCCCGGACCGTCCGGATGCCGGCCGCGCCGGTGCGGGCCGCGCTTTCCGCCGCCTGGCGGCTGCGCGCCGTACCCGCGTCCCCCGACCTGTTCGACGCGGTGCTGCGGCTGCCGCTGCTGGACAGCACCCGGGCCCGGGCCGAACTGGGCTGGGAGCCGCGCCACACCTCGGTGGAGGCGGTGCGGGAGTTCCTGGCGGGCCTGCGCGAGGGCGCGGGAATGGACACCGCGCCCCTCGCACCGTGACTCGCCCGGGGCCCTCGCGGCTCACGGCCTCAGCAGGGTCTTGATCATGCCGTCCTCCTTGGCCTGGAACATGGCGTAGGCCCGGGGCGCCTCGTCGAGCGGCATGGTGTGGGTGGCGAAGCCCTCGACGCCCAGCGGGTCGGAGTCCTCCAGCAGCGGCAGGATGTCGTTCACCCAGGCCCGGACGTTCGCCTGGCCCATCCGCAGCTGGATCTGCTTGTCGAACATGGTCAGCAGCGGCATCGGGTCCGCCGCGCCCCCGTACACGCCGGAGACGGAGACGGTGCCGCCGCGGCGGACCAGGTTGATCGCGGTGTGCAGCGCGGTCAGCCGGTCCACTCCGGCCCGTTCCATCAGCGGCCTGGCCACGGCGTCCGGCAGCAGCCCCGTGAAGCGCTGGGCGGCGGAGGCCAGCGGAGCCCCGTGGGCTTCCATGCCGACGGCGTCGATGACGGAGTCCGGGCCGCGGCCGCCGGTCAGATCGCGCACGGCCGCCACCAGGTGCTTGCCCTGCTCCTTGAGGTCCAGCACGTGGACTCCGGAGGCCTTCGCCCGCTCCAGCCGGGCCGGCACCAGGTCCACGCCGATGACCAGCTCCGCACCCCGGTGGAGGGCGATCCGGGCGGCCATCTGGCCGATCGGCCCCAGACCGAGGACGGCGACGCTGCCGCCCGGCGGGACGGCCGCGTACTGCACGGCCTGCCAGGCGGTCGGCAGGACGTCGGACAGGTACACGAAACGCTCGTCCGGCGGCCCCTCGGGCACCTTCACCGGCAGCGTGTCCCCGAACGGCACCCGCACGTACTCCGCCTGCCCGCCGGGCACCTGCCCGTAGAGCTTGGTGTAGCCGAACAGCGAGGCGCCCTTGTCGTACTCCCGGACCTGGGTGGTCTCGCACTGCGAGTGCAGCCCCCGGTCACACATGTAGCAGTCGCCGCAGGAGACGTTGAACGGCACGACCACCCGGTCGCCGCGCCGCAGCGTCGTCACGTCCGGACCCACCTCCTCGACCACGCCCATGGCCTCGTGGCCGAGGATGTCCCCCGGTTCCAGGAACGGCCCGAGGACCCCGTAGAGGTGCAGGTCGGAGCCGCAGATACCGGTGGACGTCACCTTGACGACGATGTCCGTCGGGTCCTTGATCCCGGGGTCCGGGACGGTCTCCACCCGCACGTCCCGCGTCCCCTGCCAGGTCAATGCGCGCATGGTCTTCCCTCCGTCAACGAAGTGGACTGCTCTCTTCCGCGCCTCCCCACCTCACGCCGCCGCACACCTGGCCGGTACGTGTGGTGTGCCCGGGACGGGGTAGCCGCCCGTTGACCGACCGACAACGGAGGTGCTGGATGTCGCTGAGCCTCGGATTCCCACGGGCGCGCCATGAATTCGCCCGCCTGTGGACCCTTCCCGGGGTCTACGCCCCCCAAGAGGACACGTGCCTCCTCGCCGAAGCCGTGCGGGGCGAGGTCGCACCGGGCATGGACGTACTGGACGTCGGCACCGGCAGCGGCGCGCTCGCCCTGTACGCGGCGCGCCTGGGGGCCCGGGTGAGCGCGGTGGACATCTCCTGGCGCGCGGCGCTGACCGTACGGCTCAACGCCCTGCGCATGCGCCAGCCGGTCACCGTCCGGCGGGGGAGCGTGGCGGCCGCGCAGGCCCTCGGCCCCTTCGACCTGGTCGTCAGCAACCCGCCCTACGTACCCGCCCCCGACCCTCGCCTGCCCACCCGGGGGCCCGCCCGCGCCTGGGACGCGGGCCACGACGGGCGCGAGATCGTCGACCGGCTCTGCGCCACCGCCCCCGGCCTCCTCAAACCGCACGGCATCCTGCTGATGGTGCACTCGGCCCTGTGCGGGACCGACACGACGCTCCGCCGGCTGACCGCCGCCGGGATGCGCGCCGAGGTCGTGGACCGGGCCCGCATCCCCTTCGGCCCGGTGCTGCGCTCCCGGCTGCCGTGGCTGCGCCAGCGGGGCCTGCTGGGGCCGCAGGAGAGCACGGAGGAACTGGTCGTCATCCGGGCCGTCGCGCCCGGCGCCCCCGCACCCCGCGCCCGCCACCGGCACCTGAGGAGGATCCACCCGTGACGGCGAGCACCACCCGCCCCCGCACGTCCACCGCCCCCCGGCTCCCGTCACCCCGCGGACCCCTCTCGGCCGCGGTGGCCGCGGCCCTGCGCGACCCGGCCGCCCCGCTCCCGGACCCGGCCGCCGCCGGCGCCGCCGACCCGTACGGGGACGACCTGCAGCTGGCCCTGTACCTGCTCTACGAGCTGCACTACCGGGGCTTCGAGGCCGTGGAGGACACCCGCGAGTGGGACCCGCAGCTGCTGGCCCTGCGCCAAGGTCTGGAGCGGTGCTTCCTGACCGCCCTGCGCGCCGACTCCCCCGCCGGCCGCACCGTCGACCAGGCCTTCGGCGAGCTGCTGGTGGAGCCCGTCGACCACTCGGGCAGCGTCAGCGGGTACCTGGAGCACGACGGTGACCTGGGGCAGGTGCGCGAGTACGCCGCCCTGCGCTCCCTGTACCACCTCAAGGAGGCCGACCCCCACGTCTGGGTCGTCCCGCGGCTGCGCGGGCGGGCGAAAGCCGCCATGGTCGCCATCGAGTACGACGAGTTCGGCGCCGGGCACGCCGACCGCGTGCACGCCGAGCTCTTCGCCCGTCTGATGGCGGACCTGGGCCTGAACACCGACTACGGCCACTACCTCGACGCGGCGCCCGCCGAGGCCCTCGCGATCGTGAACATGATGTCCCTCTTCGGCCTGCACCGGGCGCTGCGCGGAGCGCTCGTGGGCCATTTCGGCTGCGTGGAGGTCACCTCCTCGCCCGGCTCGCGCCGGCTGGCGGCGGCGATGCGCCGCCTGGACGCCGGGCCCGCCGCCGAGCACTTCTACGCCGAGCACGTGGAGGCCGACGCCGTCCACGAGCAGCTCGTGCGCCGTGAGGTCATCGCCGGCCTGCTGGAGGACGAGCCCGGTCTGGAGGGCGACATCGCCTTCGGCGCCGACGCCACCGTGCTGCTGGAGGACCGCCTGGGGGCCCTGCTCCTGGACCGGTGGCGGCGGGGGGTGAGCGCGCTGCGGACACCCCTGTGACCGCCGGGCCCGCCGCCGCCCACCGCGTTAGGCTCGAACCATGTGCTGAAAGGGGTGCCCGCCGATGTGCCGCTGGCTCGCGTACTCGGGATCGCCGGTCCTGCTCGACACCGTCCTCTACCGACCCGAGCACTCGCTGATCAACCAGAGCCTGCATGCCCGGATGGGCGTCGAGACGACCAACGGGGACGGCTTCGGCATCGGCTGGTACAGCGAGCACGGCGACGGCACCCCTGCGGTGTTCCGTGACATCGGACCGGCCTGGAACGACCGGAACCTGCGCGAGCTGGCGGCCCACGTCAGCTCGCGGCTCTTCTTCGCCCACGTCCGCGCTTCCACCGGTTCCGCCATCCAGCAGACCAACTGCCATCCCTTCCGGCACGGCCGGTGGATGTGGATGCACAACGGGGCGATCACGGACTTCCACCGGCTCCAGCGGGACCTGTGCATGGCCGTCGACCCGGCGCTCTTCTCCTCCATCGAGGGCTCGACGGACTCCGAGGTCATGTTCTACCTGGCCGTCACCTTCGGCCTCGACCAGGACGTGCCGGGAGCGGTGGCCCGGATGGCCGGCCTCGTCGAACGCCTCGGGAAGGAGCACGGGGTCGACGACCCGCTCCAGATGACGGTCGCCGTCAGTGACGGGAAGAAGGTCTGGGCGTTCCGCTACTCGAGCCAGGGCCGGTCCCGTTCGCTGTTCTACAGCAGCAGGGCCGACACCGTGCGCGAGCTCTACCCGGAGCTGCCCTACCTGCGGAAGGTTTCCGACGAGACCCGCCTGGTGGTCTCCGAACCGCTCGGCGATCTGCCCGGCGTGTGGAACGAACTGCCCGAGGCGAGCTACGTCGTCCTCCCGACGGGCGACGAGGAGGAGGAGTACCTCCCCTTCATCCCCGAGCCCCCCTGACACCCCCTAGCCGTACCGCCGATTCGAGCAGCAGCGCGTGGACGAAGGCCTGGGGGAGGTTGCCCCTCGGCTCCTGCCGCCCGACGTCGAACTCCTCCGCGTACAGACCGGGCGGCCCGCAGGCCGAGCGGTTGCGCTCGAACCACCGCGCGGCCTCCACCGGCCGGCCCTGCTGGTGCTCGGCCAGCGCCATCAGGAACCCGCACAGCAGGAAGGCTCCCTCCGCGTCCTGTAGCGGCCGGTCGTCGTGCCGGAACCGGTAGAGGTAGTGGTCCCGGCCGAGTTCGGCGGCCACCGCCCGCACCGTCTCCCGGCTGCGCGGGTCGTCGGCCGGAAGGGCGCCGCGCAGCGCCGGGAGCAGCAGCGCCGCGTCACAGCCCGGGTCCTCGGGGGAGCGCTGCCAGCGGCCGCTCGGGTGCAGGCCCTCCGCGGCGGTCCGGGCCACGATGTGGTCGGCGAGGGCCGCCCAGCGGGCCGCCCGGCCCGCGCCGGCCGCGCAGTGCGCGGCGGCGGCGCGCAGGCCGGCGGCGCAGATGAGGCGGCTGTGGGTCCAATGCGCCTCCCGGAGTTCCCAGATCCCCGCGTCCGGCCGCACGTACCGCTCGGCGATCGCGTCCGCGGCGATCCGTACGGCCCGCCGGCCGTCGTCGTCCAGGGCGCCGTGCCGTGCGGCGGCCGCCAGGAGCAGCAGTGCCTCCCCGAACACGTCGAGCTGGAACTGCCGGTTGACCAGGTTGCCGACGACGTCGTACCCGCCGGGATAGCCCGGCAGGTCCAGCCGCCGGATGCCCGGGACCGGCCCGCCGACGGAGGTGTAGGCCGGCCGCAGCCGGGCGCCGTGCTCCAGCAGCCGGGCGGTCAGGAACCGCACGGTGTCGTCCAGCAGCGGACCGGGACCGGCTGCCGCCACCGCCTGCCCGACGTAGCAGAGGTCGCGGATCCACACGTACCGGTAGTCGTAGTTGCGGCCCTCTTCGGCCCCCTCGGGCAGGCTGGTGGTGACCGCGGCCACCGTGCCCCCGCCCGGGCCCGTCAGCCCGCGCAGCACGGTGTGGGCGAGGCGTGCGTCGCGGGCCCCCAGTACGCCGCCGGGGCCGTCAGGCACCCGCTCGCGCCAGTGGGCCTCGGTGGCCCGCCACAGCCGGTGGGCGGGTTCGGGCGGCCCGAGCGGCCGGTCCGAGCACTCCAGGACGAGATCGTGGACGCCGCCCTCCGCCAGCCGTAGCCGCGCGGCCAGCAGCGGCCGGTCGCCGCCCTCCTCGACCCGCGCCCCCGGCGCGCCCGACCAGCGCAGGTGGAGCCCGCCGGCCCGCGCAGTCCAGCTGCCGTCCTCCGCGCGCCGCAGTCCTCGTACGGGCGCGGCACCGAACTCCGCCGACAACTGGAGGGACACCGCCGCGTCGGCCGGTCCGTCCACCGCCCGCACCTGCCGCAGCACCACCGCGCGGTGCGGGTCGGCCGGGTAGGCCAGTGCCTGGCGGCATTCGGTGATGCCGGTCCGCCCCACCCAGCGGCCGCGCCAGATCAGTGAGCCCTCCTCGTAGCGGCCGCTGCCCACACCGGGCTCCTCCGGCGCGATCCGGTACCAGCCCGGGCCGCCGATCAGCGCCGCGAACACCGCGTCGCTGTCCCAGCGCGGCACGCACAGCCACACCAGGTCCCCGTCCGGGCCCACCAGGGCGCCGCGCTCACCGTCCGCGAGCAGGGCGTAGTCGCGCAGCGACCGGGGCGGCGGGGGATCGGAGCGCGGCACCACGGCGACTCGCCTCAGTCCGTCCGGTAGGCGGCTGCGCGGTCGGCTCGCAGGGTCAGACCGAGTCCGGGCGCCCCGTCCGCGCCGGGCCGCAGCACACCGCCGCGCGCCGCGAGGGTGCCCTCGAAGAGCAGCTCCTCGACCCGCACGTGGTCCCGGAACCACTCCAGGTGGCGCAGGTTCGGCACGGCGGCCGCCGCGTGGGCGTGCGCGTGCGGGGCGCAGTGCCCGGAGAGCTGGAGGCAGTGCGCCTCGGCGAGGGCCGCGGCCCGCAGCCAGCCCGTGATCCCGCCGCAGCGGGTGGCGTCCGCCTGGAGGCAGTCCACGACGGGCACCATCCGGGCGAAGTACGGCAGGTCGTAGCCGTACTCGCCGGCCGTCACGTCGGCGGTGACCCCGTCCCGTACGACGGCCAGGCCCGTCAGGTCGTCGGAGGAGACCGGCTCCTCGAACCAGGTCACCCCCAGCCCCGCCAGCACCCGCCCCACCCGGACGGCCTGCTTGCGGGTGTAGCCGCCGTTGGCGTCGACGTACAGTTCGGCGTCCTCGCCGACCGCCAGCCGCGCCTGCTCGACCCGGGCGAGGTCCCGGTCCTCGCAGGAGCCCCAGGACTCGCCGATCTTGATCTTGACGCGGGGGATCCCCTGCTCCCGCCAGCCGCCCAGCTCCTCCTCCAGGCGCTGTCGGTCGTACGTGGTGAAACCGCCGCTGCCGTACACCGGCACCTCCCGGCGGACCCGGCCCAGCAGCGCGGCCAGCGGCAGCCCCAGCAGGCGCGCCTTGAGGTCCCACAGCGCGATGTCCACAGCCGAGAGGGCGCCCGCGACCAGCCCGGGCCGACCGGCGTTGCGCACGGCGCGGCCCATCGCCTCGTGGGCGCCGGGCACGTCCAGCGCGCTGCGCCCGAGCACCGTCCCCCGCAACGGCTCGCGCACGACATCGGCGGCGGCCCCGGCCCCGTACGTCCAGCCCAGGCCCGTCACCCCCGCCGCGACCGCTTCGACCAGGATCATGGTGGTGGCGTCCCAGCGCAGCGTGCCGTCCGCCTCCGGACCGTCGGTCGGGACGGTCAGCACCCGCGCCTCCAGCCGCTCCACCGGGGCGTCCGCGCGTCCGTTCACCGCCGGCCTCCTTCCACCGGGAGCGGAGCGCGCAGCCCGCTCCGGGCGCCGGCGGCCAGCCGCGAGGCGGCCCGGTCGACCAGCGCCATGATGGTCAGCGCCGGGTTCGCCGAGCCCTGGGTGGGCAGCACGCTGCCGTCGGTGATCAGCAGGTTCGGGACGGCGAAGGAGCGCAGGTCGGCGTCCACGACGCCGTGCCGGGCGTCGCGGCCCATCCGGCAGCCGCCGACCAGGTGGGCGAACCGCTCGATGGTCATCACCTCCGTCGCGCCCGCCGCGCGCAGGAGCTCCTCCATCGTGGTGCGGGCGGCGCCCACGAGTGCCCGGTCGTTGTCGCAGAGGCTGTGCGAGAACTCGGCGACGGGCAGCCCATAGCGGTCCCGCTGCCCGCTGAGCGTCACCCGGTTGGTGGCCTGCGGCAGGAACTCGCAGAGCGCGCCGAGCGTGGCCCAGTGGATGTAGTCCTGCATGTAGCGGCGCAGGTCGCGGCCCCAGTGGCCCTGGGCGGCCACGTGCTCGGCCCAGGTGACGGGCATGGGGGAGACCGTCTGGACCGAGTAGCCGCGCCGGTAGGGGAGGCGGCGGTCGCTCTCGTAGAACTCCTCCGTGGAGACCTCGGGGGGCGGCGCCTTGTACGCGCGGATCTCCTCGGCGAAGCGGCCCGAGGTCTGTGGCGCCCCCTGGACCATGACGTACCGGCCGACCAGGTCGTGGTCGTTGCACAGCCCGTCGGGGAAGCGGCGGCTGGTGGAGTTCAGCAGCAGCCGGGGCGTTTCGATGGCGTACGCCGCGACCGCCACCGTACGGGCCCGCTGGAGGTGCTCGCGGCCGTCGCGCAGGTACCGCACCCCTGTGGCCAGGCGGCCGCCGTCGTCCGTCACCACGGCCGTCGCCATGCAGTGCGTACGGATCTCCGCGCCGTTGGCCAGCGCGTCCGGTACGTGCGTGATCAGGGTGGACGCCTTGGCATTGACCTTGCAGCCCTGGAGGCAGAAGCCGCGGTACACGCAGTGCGGGCGGTTGCCGAAGCGGCCGTTGGTGATCGCCACCGGGCCGACCCGGGCCTCGATGCCGAGGGCCGCCGCGCCGCGCAGGAAGACCTCGCCGTTGCCCCCGACGGGGTGCGGCGCGTGCGGGTAGGCGTGCGGGTCGCCCCACGGCCAGTACTGGCCCGCGACGGGCAGTTCCTGCTCGATCCGCTCGTAGGACGGGCGCAGGTCCTCGTAGGCCAGCGGCCAGTCGGCGCCGATCCCGTCGTCGGAGAGCATCGAGAAGTCGGACGGGTGCAGGCGCGGGACGAACCCCGCGAAGTGCACCGTGGAACCGCCCACGCCCCGGCCCGAGTTGTTGGAACCCAGGGGCACGGGGTCGGTCCCGGACAGCACCCGCGGCTCCGTCCAGTAGAGGTGGTGGGAGCCCGCCTCGTCACTGACCCAGTGCCGGTCCGGGTCCCAGAACGGGCCCGCCTCGAGGCACACCACCGACCAGCCCGCGCGTGCCATGCGCTGGGCCAGGGTGGCGCCGCCCGCCCCGCAGCCGACGATGACGAGATCGACCTCGTCGGCGTCCTCGAACCGGCGCATGTCGCGCACCAGGCGGGCGTCGAAGCGGGCGTCGCCGTCGGGCAGCAGCCAGGCCGAGGCGTTGCGTTCCCGTACCGCCCGCTGCGGGCCCGCGGTCAGCTTCAGGGTCTCCCGCAGGGCCCGGGCCCGGTCGGCGGCCGCGGCGCCCGGGCCCTGCGGCCCGCCGCGCCCCGTCACCGCGGCCGGCTCTCGCCGCCGGGCGCGGCCGGGTCCTCGGGCGCCTCGTCGGGGTGCTCCCACGGCTCGCGCAGGCCGACGCCGAGCCGGGAGTGCCCGCGGGGATACGCCGGGCCGGCGAAGCCGATCTCGTTCCAGGCCCAGGGATGGGCGTAGAAGGCAGTACAGGCGTAGCGCATCCACAGGTCCCACAAGTGCCCGGCCGGCATGCCGTGCCACTCCTTGCCGGGTGTCTCGTGCGCCGTCACCCGGATGCCGTCGATCAGTTCGTCCTGCCGCTGCGGCGGCAGCCCTGCGAAGGAGTCCGTCCAGTACCGCTCGGCGGCCGCCACGTCGAGCCCGCGCAGGGAGGTGCGCCAGGCATCGCCGTCCTCGGGCATGTCCCGGTGGTGCCAGCCGTCGGTCTGCCCCTCCGCCAGCCGGGAGTCGACCATCTGGAGCACCGGCACCTTCGGTACGCCGGGCGGGCCGTCCTGGGCGAGCAGCCGGTCGAAGAGCGCGGAGGCGGCCGCCTCCTCGGCCGGCGTGAAGAACCGCAGGTCGGGCTGGAGCGTGAGGCGCCCCGTCACGACGGCCCGGGTGGCACCGTCCCAGGTGTCCGCCTGGTCGAGCACGTCGAACCGGGGGAAGCGCCGGCCCGACTCGCCGGACGGCACCGTCCGGGACTGCGCCGACCCGTCCCGCGGCCCGGAGCGCCGCTCGCGCGGGCGCATCGTCACGGCTCCCGGCGCAGGACGGAGGCCAGCAGCCCCATGCCGCCGACCATGGTGACCAGCAGCGGTGCGAACAGCGGCGGGCCCGTCTCCACGTTGAAGCGGGCCATGGACCAGCCGCCGGGCTTGCGGGCGATGCCCCGTACGTGCAGGTACGTGCCCTGCAACCCGTTGGCGAAGATCGCCGCGGAGACCGCCGGGAGCACGGTGTGCGCCGCCCGGGGGCTGAAGAACCCGGCGATCCCCGCGGCCGCGCCGAGCGGCCCGAGTACGACCGGCCACCACATCATCCGGTTGCCGAAGCTCGCCCGGTCGTGCTCCAGATAGATCTCGGCCGCCGTCACCAGGGCGCCCCCGGAGGCGAGCAGCGACAGCGACCGCTCGAAACGGCCGTGCCGGATGTCCTGGAGGGTCGGCGCCATCGCGCCTCACTCCTTCCCGCTGCCGGGCAGGAACTCCTGGATCTTCGACTTGAGTCCCTGCTTGACCATGGAGCCGCGGTCGCTGTCGCCGTACAGCACCGAGGCAGCGGTGGCCTTGAACTGGTCCCAGGTCGCGTGCGGCGGAATCGGCGGCACCGCGGGGTCGGTGCGGAAATCGATCACGAACGGCCGGTCGGCCGCCAGGGCCTGCTGCCAGGCCGCGGTCACGCCCTCGGGCTCCTCGACCCGGACGCCGCCCAGCCCGATCCCGGTGGCGAAGTCGGCGTAACGCACGTCGGGCAGCTTCTGCGACTGCTCGAACTGCGGCATGCCCTCCATCGCCCGCATCTCCCAGGTGACCTGGTTGAGGTCCTGGTTGTTCAGCACGGCCACGATCAGGCGGGGGTCGGTCCACTCCCGGTAGTATTTGGCGATCGTGATCAGCTCCGCCATGCCGTTCATCTGCATCGCGCCGTCGCCGACGATCGCAATCGCCGGCCGCTCCGGGAAGGCGAACTTCGCCCCGATGACGTAGGGGACGCCCGGCCCCATCGTCGCCAGCGTCCCCGACAGGGAGCCGCGCATCGCACCGCGCATCCGCAGGTGGCGGGCGTACCAGTTCGCGGCCGAGCCGGAATCCGCCGCGAGGACCGCGTCGTCCGGCAGCAGCGGGTCCAGCGCGTGCACCACCAGCTCGGGGTTGACGGGATCGGCGGGCACCTGCGCCCGGCGCTCCATCACGTCCCACCACCGCTCGGTGGACTGCTCGATGCCGTCCCGCCAGCTCCGGTCGGTCTTGCGCTCCAGCAGCGGCAGCAGCCGCTTGAGGGTCTCCGTCGCGTCGCCGACGACGTTGACCTCGAACGGGTAGCGCAGACCCACCATCGAGGGGTCGACATCGATCTGCACCGCCCGCGCCTGCCCGAAGGCGGGCAGGAACTGGCTGTACGGGAAGCTGGAGCCGACCACCAGCAGGGTGTCGCAGTCGCGCATCATCTCGTACGAGGGCCTGGTACCCAGCAGCCCGATCGAGCCCGTGACCCACGGCAGGGTGTCCGGCAGTACGTCCTTGCCCAGCAGCGCCTTGGCGGCGCCCGCGCCCAGTACCTCGGCGACCGCCTCCACCTCCGCCCGCGCGTGCCGCGCACCCTGGCCGACGAGCATGGCGACCTTCTCGCCCGCGTTGAGGATCTCGGCGCACCGCTGCAGCTCCTCGTCGGCCGGCACCGGCGCGAAGCGGCCCAGGCCCTGGCTGGAGGGCACCATCTTGAACTCGTGCGTGGGCGCCTCGTACTCCAGGTCCTGCACGTCGGCCGGGAGGATCACCGCGGTGACCGTGCGCCGGGCCGCCGCCACCCGCATCGCCCGGTCCAGGACACCCGGCAGCTGCTGCGGAACCGTGACCATCTCGCAGAACTCCGAGGCCACGTCCTTGTAGAGGGCCAGCAGGTCCACTTCCTGCTGATAGGAGCCGCCCATCGCGGTCCGCGCGGTCTGCCCGACGATGGCCACCACCGGCACGTGGTCGAGCTTCGCGTCGTAGAGGCCGTTGAGCAGGTGGATGGCGCCCGGACCCGAGGTAGCGGCGCAGACGCCGGTGCGTCCGGAGAACTTCGCGTAGCCCACCGCTTGGAAGGCGGCCATCTCCTCGTGCCGGGCCTGGATGAAGCGCGGCTTGTCGCCGGCCCGGCCCCAGGCGCCGAGCAGGCCGTTGATGCCGTCCCCCGGGTAGGCGAAGACGTACTCCACGCCCCACTCGCGCAGCCGTTCCAGCAGATGATCCGAGACCTTCATCGCGCGGACTCCGTTCGCAACTTTGCGGCCCGGCCACGGGGCCGGGGGCGCGCTGCGCGCCCTGCTTCGCGGCTAACCCGCCACGGGCGGGACAAACCCCCCGGACGGGGGGTGCACGTGGGGCATCGGGGACGGCGGGGCGGGTAGCAGCCGAGGACCGGAGGTGCGTTCGCGGACCGTCAGCGCAGGCACGGGAGGTCAGGACATGGCAGGAAGCGCACTCGTCGTCATCGACATGATCAACCGGTACGAGCACGCCGACGCGGAACTGCTGCTGCCCTCCGCCCGCCGGGCCGTGCCCCGCATCCGGCTCCTCCTGGAGCGCGCCAGGCGCGGCGGCCTCACCCCGGTCCTCTACGTCAACGACAACTTCGGCCAGTGGCGCTCCGATCACGGCGAGATCCTGGAGACCGCCCTCGACGGCCCGCACGCCGACCTGGTGAAGCCGCTGCTGCCGGACGAGGACTCCCTCTTCGTGCTCAAGGCACGCCACTCGATCTTCTTCGAGACGCCGCTGGCCTACCTGCTCGGGCAGCTGGACGTCGACCACCTGGTGCTGTGCGGGCAGGCGACCGAACAGTGCGTGCTGTACTCCGCGCTGGACGCCCACATCCGCCACCTGGACGTCACCGTCGTACGGGACGCGGTGGCGCACCTGCACCGGGACCTCGCCGAGGCGGCCCTGCGGATGATGGAGACCAACATGTCCGCCCGGATCCGGTCCGCCGACGCTCCCGACCTGCCGCTCTGAGCGGGGCCGTCAACCGTCCTGGAGCCGGGCGCGGCAGAGCTGGAGCAGGTCCGCCCCCGTCAGCGCCGCCAGCGAGCCGACCGCGAACCGGGTGAGGGCGGGCGCGAACACGTACCCGGCGCCGAACCCCGTGCCGACCCACAAGCTCAGGCAGAACGGGCAGGTCAGCAGCTCGCCGACGGCATGCCGGCCCCCCGACCCCCGGACGTCCTCCACCAGCTCGGCCGGACCCGAAGTGCCCTTGTAGCGGGCGAAGGGGGCCCGTAGCGGACTGGTGACGGGATCCTTGGCGAGGGTGTGCGACACCCAGTGCGTGGCGCCGCAGAGCAGCAGCACGTCGTACGGGGACAGCCTGGGCACCGGCCTGCGCGCGGCCCGGGCCGCCGCCACGAGCCCCGCGACGCCCGCGCCGTACACCCCCGTGAGGGCGAGGTACCCCTTGAGCGGCCGCTCCTCGTCGCCCGCGTAGGCCCGCTCCTCGCGGTCCGCGCGGCGCCGGGCACCGCTCACTGCTCGGGTGAGGTCCATAGAAGACTCCAGACTTCTCCGTGGCCGGACGTGGTGTCCGTCGGCGCCTACCCGGACCGGGCCCGCCCACGCCCCCCCGCCCGCGGGTATGCCTGACCAGGTGACTGCCGGTCCCCCTACGGGCGCGCCGACCGGTCCCGGGCGCCGGGCCCGGCACAGTGGCCCCTGATGCCGACCACGCGGACAGGAGGTGCCCCCGGGTGCTGGGATCACGGCGCAGGACTCGGCCGCGGGACCGGGCGCGCCGCGCGGCGGTGCGCGGCGCCCACCGGGCCGACGCCCGGCTGCCCCTGGCGGAACTGGCACGCGGGACGCTGCGCAAGGTGTTCCCCGACCACTGGTCGTTCCTGCTCGGGGAGCTCGCCCTGTACAGCTTCCTCGTCCTGCTGCTGACCGGCGTCTACCTCAGCTTCTTCTTCGAGCCGTCGATGACCGAGAGCGCCTACCGGGGCTCCTACGCACCCCTGTACGGGGTACGGATGTCCCGGGCCTACCTCTCCACCCTCCGGATCAGCTTCGACGTGCGCGGCGGACTGCTGATCCGCCAGACCCACCACTGGGCGGCGATCCTCTTCCTCGCCGCGATCGGCTCCCACATGCTGCGCGTGTTCCTCACCGGCGCTTTCCGCCGCCCGCGCGAAGCCAACTGGGTCGTCGGGGTCACCCTGTTCCTGCTCTCCCTGCTGGAAGGCTTCTGCGGCTACTCGCTCCCCGACGACCTGCTCTCCGGCACCGGACTGCGCATCGCCCAGGGCATCGTGCTCTCCGTCCCGGTGGCCGGCACGTACCTGGGCATGTTCGTCTTCGGCGGCCAGTTCCCGGGCCACGACCTCGTGCCGCGGCTCTACCCGGTCCACATCCTGCTGGTCCCGGGCCTGCTGCTGGGCCTGATCACACTGCACCTCCTGTTGGTCGTCACCCTCAAGCACACCCAGTGGCCCGGCCCCGGCAGGACCGGCCGCAACGTCGTCGGCCTGCCCTTCTTCCCCCAGTACCTCGCCAAGTCCGGCGGCCTCTTCTTCATGGTCTTCGGCCTGCTGGCGGCCCTCGGCGCGCTGGCGCAGGTCAACCCGGTCTGGGCGTACGGCCCCTACCGCCCCGACATCGTCTCCACCGGCTCCCAGCCCGACTGGTACGTCGGGTTCCTGGAGGGAGCGCTGCGCCTGATGCCCGGCGTGGAGACCCGGCTGTGGGGGCACACCGTGTCGTGGAACCCGCTGCTGACCGGGGTGGTCCTGCCCGGGCTGCTCTTCGCCGTCCTGTACGCCTACCCCTACTTCGAGCGCTGGGTCACCGGCCCGACGGGCGAACGGCACCTGTGCGACCGGCCGCGCAACCGGCCCGTCCGGACCGGGCTGGGCGTGGCGGCCCTGTCCTGTTACGCCGTACTGCTCATCGCCGGTGGCCAGGACGTGATCGCCTTCGTCTTCGACGTCCCCGTCTCGGGCGTGACCTGGGTGCTGCGCGCCGGCTTCTTCGCCGTGCCGGCGGGCGCCTTCTGGCTGACCAAGCGGCTCTGCCTGGCCCTGCAGGCCCGTGACCGGGACCTGCTGACCGAGGGTGAGGAGACCGGCCTGGTGCGCCAGGGCCCGGAAGGCGGCTTCCACCCTGAGCACGCGGTCCCGCCCCGCTCCGTCCGCCGCGCCGTACTCGTACGGGACCTGCCCCGGCCCCTGGAGCCCGCCGGCCCGGTGCCGGGCGGAGCGGCGCGGCGGCTCGCGCAGCGCACGCGCACGGCGCTCAGCGCCTGGTACTACCGCGACCGGATCCCCTTTCCGGAGACGGCCGAGCAGCGCCACCGGATCGCGGCGGCCCTCGCCGGCCCGGACCAGGAGCCGCTGCCCCCGCGGCACGGCTGACCGGCCCCTATTCCGGGTGGCCCAGCTCCTGGAAGGCGAACCCGAGCACCCCCGGCAGCAGCACGCCGAAGCCGATCAGGCACAGCCACAGGCCCTCGACCACGCCGAGACCGATCAGCGCGCTGCCCGCGGCCGTCAGGACCGGGGCGAAGCTGCGGGCGGGGAAGTAGAGCCGCCGCCCGGCGGTGTCCAGCACCTCGGCCGTCCCGCGGTCCTCCGGGCGTTCGCCGCCCCGTGCCCGCTGCCGCCACAGGAAGGCGGCGACCAGGGCCGACATCACGAAGGACACGCACAGCGCGGCGCGTCCCGCCGGATCGGGGGAGAACCAGCCGTAGACGGCGGTCGTCACCGCGAAGAACGCGGCCGTACCGGTGAAGAGCCAGGCCTCAGCCTTCACGGCGCACCTCCGGGTGGTGCAGGTCGAAGGCGGGCGACTCCGAGCGGATCCGGGGCAGCGCGTGGAAGTTGTGCCGCGGCGGCGGACATCCGGTCGCCCACTCCAGCGAACGCCCCCAGCCCCACGGGTCGTCCACCCCGACCGGCGTGCCGTGGCGCCGCGTCTTCCACACGTTGTAGAGGAAGGGCAGCGTGGACAGGCCCAGCAGGAAGGCCCCCGCACTGGAGAGCGAGTTGAGCACGGTGAAACCGTCGCTCGCGAGGTAGTCCGCGTACCGGCGCGGCATACCCGCCTCGCCCAGCCAGTGCTGGACCAGGAACGTCGTCTGGAACCCGGTGAAGAGGGTCCAGAAATGGATCTTTCCGAGCCGCTCGTCCAGCATCAGCCCGGTGAACTTGGGCCACCAGAAGTAGAAGCCGGCGAAGGTGGCGAAGACGATCGTCCCGAAGAGCACGTAGTGCAGATGGGCGACGACGAAGTAGCTGTCCGTCAGGTGGAAGTCCAGCGGCGGCGAGGCGACCAGCACCCCCGACAGGCCGCCGAGCAGGAAGGTGACGAGGAAACCGATGGACCACAGCATCGGGGTCTCGAAGGACAGCGATCCGTGCCACATCGTCCCGATCCAGTTGAAGAACTTCACGCCAGTCGGGACGGCGATCAGGAAGGACAGCAGGGAGAAGAAGGGCAGCAGCACCGCGCCGGTCGCGAACATGTGGTGCGCCCACACCGTCGCCGACAGTCCCGTGATGGCGATGGTGGCCCCGATCAGGGCCCGGTAGCCGAACATCGGCTTCCTGCTGAACACCGGGACGATCTCGCTGATCACCCCGAAGAACGGCAGGGCCACGATGTACACCTCCGGATGCCCGAAGAACCAGAAGAGGTGCTGCCACAGCAGGGAGCCCCCGTTCGCCGGGTCGAAGACGTGGGCGCCGAACTTCCGGTCGGCCTCCAGGGCCAGCAGCGTCGCGGTCAGCACGGGGAAGGCCAGCAGCGCCAGGATCGAGGTGAACAGCACGTTCCAGGTGAAGATCGGCATCCGGAACAGCGTCATCCCCGGCGCCCGCAGGCACACGATGGTCGCGATGAAGTTCACCGACCCTAGGATCGTGCTCAGCCCGGCCACCGCCAGCCCCATGACCCACAGGTCCGGCCCGGTGCCGGGGGAGTGCGCGGCGCCGTTCAGCGGCGCGTACGCGAACCAGCCGAAGGCGGCCGGCCCGTCCGCCGTCAGGAACCCGCCCAGCACCATCAGGCCGCCGAACAGGTACACCCAGTAGGTGAAGGCGTTCATCCGGGGGAAGGCCACGTCGGGCGAGCCGATCTGCAACGGCATCAGCGCGTTGGCGAAGCCGGTGAAGGTCGGCGTCGCGAACAGCAGCATCATGATGGTGCCGTGGATGGTGAACGCTTCGTTGTACTGCTGGTTCGACAGGAACTGCATTCCCGGACGGGCGAGTTCGGCCCGCATCGCCATCGCCAGCAGACCCGCGAGGAGGAAGAACCCGAACGCCGTGACGAGGTAGAGGCTGCCGATCACCTTGTGGTCGGTGGTCGACAGCCAGCGCAGCACGGTCGTGCCGTGACGGGTCCGCCGCTCGGTGCCGGCTGACGGCCGGTCATCCGGGGGTGCCGCATCCGGTGCGCGGTCCACCGACGTCATCCGTCCTCCAGGAGCCTCGCGGCACCGGGGGCCCGCGGCCCCCGTGCCGTACGTCTGCCCTACAGGCCGACGGGCCGTCAGGACCGGCGGCGCGCCCGAATCGGCGCCCCGTGTCGCCCGAGCAGGCTGCCGCCGGCCGCCTTTACGGCGGGTTTACGGCCGGACGCGCAGGGCAGACGCCGGGGCATGGCTGATCTTGTGGAACAGGGGACCGTCACCACGAAGGTCCCCGCGCGACTGGACCGGCTCCCCTGGTCCCGATGGCACTGGATGATCGTGATCGGGCTGGGAACCGTATGGATCCTGGACGGTCTGGAAGTCACCATCGTCGGCAACATCGCCAGCCGGCTCTCCGAGCAGGGCAGCGGGCTCGACATCACGGACGCCCAAGTCACCGGCACGGCCGCCGCCCTGTACGTGGCCGGCGCCTGCGCCGGGGCGCTGGTCTTCGGGCGGCTGACCGACCTGTTCGGTCGCAAGAGGCTCTTCCTCATCACGCTCGCCCTCTACTTGGCGGCGACCGCCCTGACCGCGCTCTCCTTCTCCGCCTGGTGGTTCTTCGTCTTCCGGTTCCTCACCGGATTCGGCATCGGCGGCGAGTACGCGGCGATCAACTCTGCGATCGACGAGCTGATCCCCAGCAAGTACCGGGGCCGCGTCGACCTCATCATCAACGGCAGCTTCTGGCTCGGCGCGGTCGCCGGGGCACTGCTGTCCGTCCTCGCCCTCGACACCGACCTCTTCCCGGCCTGGCTGGGCTGGCGGCTGACCTTCGCGCTGGGCGTGGTCCTGGGCCTGGTGATCCTCCTGGTGCGCCGACACGTACCCGAGAGCCCGCGCTGGATGTTCATCCACGGCAAGGCGGCCGAGGCGGAGGAGCTCGTCACCGAGGTCGAACATCGCGTGGAGGAGGAGAAGGGCCGGCCGCTGCCGGAGCCAGGCGACGCCATCACCGTCACCCAGCGGCGCAGCACCGGCTTCGGCGAGATCGCCAAGACGGTCTTCCGGGACTATCCCCGCCGGGCCGTCCTCGGACTGTCGCTCTTCATCGGCCAGGCCTTCCTCTACAACGCGATCACCTTCGGGTTCGGCAGCATCCTGGTCCGGTTCTTCGACGTCCCGTCCGGCAACACCGGTTACTACTTCGCGGTCATCGCCTTCGGCAACTTCCTCGGACCGCTGCTGCTGGGCCGGCTCTTCGACACCGCCGGCCGCCGCCCGATGATCGCCGGTACGTACATCCTCTCGGGGCTGCTGCTCTTCGGGACGGCGTGGCTCTTCGGCGCCGGCCGGCTGAGCGCGGTGACCATGACCGCCTGCTGGTGCGTGGTGCTGTTCTTCGCCTCCGCGGGCGCCAGCTCGGCCTACCTGACCGTCAGCGAGATCTTTCCGATGGAGACCAGGGCGATGGCGATCGCCTTCTTCTACGCCGTCGGCACGGCGGCCGGCGGCATCTCGGGCCCGCTGCTCTTCGCCGAGCTGACCTCCAGCGGCGTGGTGAGCGACGCGGTGATCGCGTTCTGCGTGGGTGCCTCCCTGATGGTGGCGGCCGGGGTGGTGGCGGTCTTCTTCGCCGTCGCCGCCGAGGGCCGCTCGCTGGAGCAGATCGCCACCCCGCTGTCGGCCCGGGCCGCCCAGCCCGCCCCGGCCGCCCGCCCGGCGGGCGGCTGAACCCCTGCCCCGCCCCGGCCCCCGGAAGCCGCCGTACGGCCCCGGGGGCCGAGTCGCGTACGAAACCATGCGGAAACCGCCCGGACCGGGTCTACTCGGAACGTCGGAACCACAGCGTGAAGTGGATTGGAGACCGGGACCCCGGGCAAGCGGAGGGACGCGTCGACCGCACCTGGTGACGCGCGCACGAGACGGAAAGCCGAGGTGAACCGCATGGACCGGGCCACTGAGCCACCACGGACCGGCCGGGAGCCACAGGACCGGCAGCCGGCCGCCCAACGGCCGGATACACCGGGCCACGACCCGAAGACCCCGCAGCCCGAGGGCCCGGGGCCGGCCCCCGGCCCCGGCGCGGTCCCGCGCGACCCGCGGCCCGCCGAGCCGGGGAAGACACCGCCGGACCCCGGTCCCGCGGCGCCGTCGCCCGCCGAACAGCCTCCGGCGCAGGAACCACCCGACTAGTTGCGCTGGGTGGTGTGCCGTTGGCGCACCCACATCGGGAGTGCGAACCAGCACAGCAGGTACCAGGCCAGCACCCCCGACACCAGCCACGGGACGAGCGCGTCGTGCGTCGCCACCCGCAGGATGAGGAGCAGGGCCGTGCACAGGGTCATCAGGAGCAGCACGATGCCCGTCATCGTCAGCCGCGATGCCCAGGTCACCGCCTCCGGCTTGATGCGGCGGCGGAAGACGATGCGGTGGAAGGCGACGGGGCCGATCAGGGCCCCGGTCGCCAGCGAGCCGAGGATGACGGTGACCAAGTAGATCGTCCGGTCCGTCTGGGCGAGTCGCTGGAAGACGGGGGTGAAGGCCACGGTCAGGAGGAAGCCGAAGAGGATCTGCACACCCGTCTGGGCCACGCGGATCTCCTGCACCAATTCGCCCCACTGGCGGTCCGCCCGCTCTTCGGGACTCTCGTGGCGGCCGTCGTCCCGGCGGCCGTCGCGGGGGTCCCGCGCACCGCGGTCGGCCTCGCCCCCGGCGTCACTGGTCGGCATGGGTCCTCCTCGGGGAACGGAAGGTGCCTCCCGGCGCCGCGAGGGCGCTCGGGAGGCACGGGAAGAGCTGGAGGAAAGGAGTCAGTCCTTGAGGGTGTCCTTGATCTTCTCCTTGGCCTGCCGGGCATCGCCCTTGGCCTGCTCGGCGCGGCCCTCCGCGGTCAGCCGTTCGTTTCCGACGGCCCGCCCCGCGGCTTCCTTGACCTTGCCCTTGGCCTGCTCGCCCTTGGACTTCGCCTTCTCGTCACCAGCCATGGCTCTCACTCCATCCGAAAGGGAAATGCGGACCTTGAAGCGTCTGACCACGAACGGCCGCCGCAAACGCGGAGGGGCGGAATTCATGCCGCGGTCCACGGGTAGCCGACGGACATGATCACCGTCGGGGTCGAGGAAGAGTACGTCCTGCTGGACCCGCACACCCACCTGCCGATGCCCCTGGTCGAAGAGGTGCGCGCCGCGGCCGGCCTCGGGTCGTTCGTGGACGAGGGAGAAGTACAGGACGAACTCCTCCAGGCCCAGATCGAGGTCGCCACGCCCATCTGCACGGACCTCGGGGAAGTGGGCGGCCACCTGCTGCGCCTGCGGCACGCCGTGGCGTCCGCGGCGGAGGCCAAGGGCTGCCGGGTCGCGATGTCCGCCACCGCGCCCCTCAAGGAGGGCACGCCCCCCGCCGTCACCCAGAAACCGCGCTACCTGCGGATGCACGAGGAGGCCCGGCGGCTGGTCGACGAGCAGCTGATCTGCGGCATGCACGTGCACGTCGCGGTCCCGAGCCGGGAGATGGGGGTCGCCGTGCTCAACCGGATCCGCGTCTGGCTGCCCACCCTGCTCGCCATGTCGGGGAACTCGCCGCTGTGGGACGGGAAGGACACCGGCTTCGCCAGCTGGCGCACCATCGTCTTCGGACGCTGGCCCGTCAGCGGACCGCCGCCCTTCTTCGACGGCCTCGGGGACTACGAGAAGCGCATCGCGGCGCTGCTGGAGTCGGGGGTCATCGGTGACCGGGGCCAGCTCTACTGGCAGGCACGGCTGTCGGACCGCTACCCGACGATCGAGGTGCGCTGCCTGGACGTCCAGCTGGAGGCGGACGACGCCGTGCTGTTCACCGGCATCGTGCGGGCGCTCGTCGCCACCGCGATCGCCGAGGAGAACGCGGGAGCCCCACCACCCGTGTGCGCGTACGAACTGCTGCAGGCCTCGAACTGGCACGCCGCCCGGCACGGCCTGAACGGCACCCTCGTGGACCCGCGCGGGCAGCGGCACAGCGCGGGCGACGTGCTGTGCCAGTTGACCGGGTACATCGCCCCCGCCCTGGAGGAGTCCGGGGACCAGCGGGAGGTCGGCGCGCTCGTGCACCGGCTGCTGCGCGAGGGCACCCCGGCCGACCGCCAGCGCCGCGCGCTCGCCGAGGGCGGTATGGCCGCGCTCGCCGACCTGATCACGGCCTCGGGCCCGGCCGGCTGACGGCCCGGACCACGCACGCGCGAGGGGCCCCGGACGCCGGTCCGGGGCCCCTCGCGCACACGTGGCGGTCAGCTCTCGCGGGCCGCCCGCTCCGCCTGCTTCTCCTTGATCCGGACCGCTTCCTTGCGGACCTCCGCCTGCGTGGCGCGCTCCTTCTGCAGCCACTCCGGCGCCTCGTCCTTGAGCGCCTCGATTTGCTCGGTGGTGAGCGCCTCGGTGACCCCGCCGCGGGCGAGACCGGCGATCGAGATGCCCAGCTTGGCCGCGACCACGGGCCGGGGGTGCGGGCCGTTGCGTCGCAGCTCCTGCAGCCAGGCGGGGGGATCGGCCTGGAGCGCGTTCAGCTCGGTGCGCGAGACGACACCCTCCTGGAACTCGGCGGGTGTGGCCTCTAGGTACACACCCAGCTTCTTCGCCGCGGTCGCGGGCTTCATGGTCTGGGCGGTCTTGTGCGACGTCATGTCCCCAGGGTATCGAGCATGTGCGCTACCTCTGACCACGGCCGGTAATCTGGCCGGGTGACAGGCTCGGAAGTACCTCCCCAGTTCCGGCTCGCCTACGTTCCAGGGGTGACGCCCACCAAATGGGTGCGGATCTGGAACGAGCGGCTGCCCGACGTCCCGCTGACCCTCGTCCCCGTCTCCCCGGTCGAGGCGCCCGGCGTACTGCGGGCGGGCGGCGCCGACGCGGGCTTCGTCCGGCTGCCGATCGACCGTACGGAACTCAGCGCGATCCCCCTGTACACCGAGACCACCGTGGTGGTGGTCCCGAAGGACCACCTCGTCGCCGCGGTGGAGGAGGTCTCCACCGGGGACCTCGCCGACGAGATCGTGCTCCACCCGCTGGACGACACCCTGGAGTGGGAGAGCCTGCCGGGCCGGCCCGCGATCGAGCGCCCCGAGACGACGGCGGACGCCATCGAGCTGGTCGCCGCCGGGGTGGGCGTGCTCGTCGTCCCCCAGTCGCTCGCCCGGCTGCACCACCGCCGGGACCTCACCTACCGGCCGGTCACGGGCGCGCCCGAATCCCGCGTCGCGCTGTCGTGGCCAGAGGAGGAGACCACCGACCTGGTGGAGGAGTTCATCGGGATCGTCCGCGGCCGTACGGTCAACAGCACGCGGGGACGCAAGCCGAGCCCGGCGCAGACCCCCGCGCAGCCGAAGGGCAAGCGCCCCGACAAGGCGGCCGGCGCGGCCCGCAAGCCGGCCCCCGGCAAGAACCCGCGCGGCGGCTCCGGCGGCGCCCGGGGCGCCAAGAGCACCGGCCGCGGCAAGCCCCGCCGGGGGCGCCAGTAATTCGAGCAGGTGTTCGGGCCGGGGAGTACGCTGGAGCCATGCACGCGCTCCAGGGGTCCCTCTTCGACCAGACCGACGAGATCCGGCTCGGCCCGCCCCGCGGGCTGCGCCGCACCGACCTGGGGGCCGGCGCCTGGGTGGACCACCTGCCCGGCTGGCTGACCGGTTCCGACGCGCTGTTCGAACGGCTCGCCGCCGATGTGCCCTGGCAGGCCGAGCGGCGCCGGATGTACGAACGCGAGGTCGCCGTTCCCCGGCTGCTGTCCTACTACCGGGCCGGGGACGAGCTGCCGCACCCCGTCCTCACCGAGGCCCGCACGGCGCTGAGCCGGCACTACGCCGACGAGCTCGGCGAGCCCTTCGTCACCGCCGGACTGTGCCTCTACCGTGACGGCCGCGACAGCGTCGCCTGGCACGGCGACCGCACCGGCCGCTCCGCCACCGAGGACACCATGGTCGCCATCCTCTCCGTGGGCGACCCGCGCGACCTGGCGATCCGCCCCCGCGACGGCGGTCCCACGCTGCTGCGCCTGCCGCTGGGCCACGGCGACCTGGTGGTGATGGGCGGCTCCTGCCAGCGCACCATGGAACACGCGGTGCCCAAGTCCACGAGGGCCGTCGGACCCCGCATCAGCATCCAGTTCCGTACCCGGGGCGTCGGCTGACCCGAGGCGGCCCGCCGGGACCGAGCGCCCGAGGGCGGCCGGCTGAGGGGTCCGGCCGGCTGGCGGCCGGTCCCCGGCTGGTGTCCGCTGGAGGGGTGAGCCCCCTGCCCGTGCGCCGGTGGTGGACCGGTCCGCCGCCCGCCGCCGGCGCCGCCGTGATGGCCTCCGGCATCATTTCCGTCGGCCTGGGCCTGACCGGCCACGACCTGCTCTCCCTCGCCGCGCTCGCCGTCACCGCCGCGCTGTGGCTGGCCCTCGCGGCCGGCTTCGCCGCGCGGCTGACCGGCGACCGGGGGCGGCTGCGGGCCGAGGCGGACACCCCGGCCGCCCTCACCGCCGTGGCCGCCACCGCCGTGCTCGGCGCCCGGCTCTCGCAGCTCGGCTGGCAGGTGGCGGCCGCCGCCTTGCTGGCCCTGGCGGCGGCGCTCTGGCCCGGGCTGCTGTACGCGGTCATCCGGCACTCACCCCGGCGACGGCTGCCGGGCGCCGCCTTCCTCGTCTGCGTGGCCACCCAGGCGCCGGCCGTCCTCGCGGCGGAGCTGTCCGCCGCCTGCCACCAGGACTGGCTCGGCCGGGCCGCCCTGGCCCTCTTCGGCCTCGGGCTGCTGCTGTACGGCACCGCCCTCGCCCGCTTCGACCTGCGCGAGGTGACGGCGGGCGCCGGCGACCACTGGGTGGCCGGCGGGGCGCTGTCCATCAGCGCCCTCGCGGGATCGAAGCTCACCGCGTCACCCCTTTCGACGGCCGCCGGGCACACCGTGCTGCGGACGCTCACGCTGGTCCTGCTCTGCTCCTCGCTCGCCTGGTACGCCGTGCTCCTCGCGGCCGAACTGCGCAGCCCCCGCCCCCGCTACGACGTGCGCCGCTGGTCCACCGTCTTCCCCCTCGGGATGACGGCCACCGCCTGCCTTTCCGCCGCCGTGCCCACCGGCGCCGGCTGGCTCAGGCCCGTGGGCGAGGTGCTCCTGTGGGTCGCCGTGGCCGCCTGGGCGCTGACCTTCGCGGCGTTCCTCGGCGCCCGCCTGCGCGAGAACCCGGAAACCACGTAGCGGGCGCACCGGCTTCCCACTACCGTCCCGGCATGGCGTACACATTCCAGATCACCGTCGACTCGAACGCCCCCCACTCCCTCGCCGACTGGTGGGCCGACGCCCTCGGCTGGGAAGTCGAGCCCAGCGACGAGGAGTTCATCCGCCGTATGATCGCGGAGGGCCAGGCCCACCAGGACGACACCACCCTCCACCACGGCACGCTCGTCTGGAAGGCGGGAGCCGCCATCCGTCACCCGGACGGCCCGGAACGGGCGCCCCGGATCCTCTTCCAGCTCGTGCCGGAGGCCAAGACGGTCAAGAACCGCGTCCACCTCGACGTCCGCACCGGCGCCGACGACCCGCGGACCGTGGTGGAGCGCCTCATCGCCAAGGGGGCCACGCGCCTCCACGAAAGCCACCAGGGCCCCTTCGCCTGGACCACCCTCACCGACCCGCAGGGCAACGAACTCTGCGTCTCCCACTGACGCCCGGCGCCCGCCGCCCGGCGCCGAAGGCGTGCCCTGCGACCAGTCATAATTGAGTATCGGGCCACCCTCCCGCACGTGAGAATGAACCATCTCAAACCGGGAGGACCCCATGAGCCAGGCTTTCCTGACTCTGCATGACCTGCTGCCCGCACCGGAACTGAAGGCGGCGATCGACGCCGGCCACGTGACCCGCAAGGCGCACCCGCAACTGCCGCTGTCGATCTACACCTACACCCGCACGGCCCAGTACGAGCGGGTCTGGAACCAGGTCACCACGCGCTGCCGGGGCCTCGTCGCCGACGACGCCACCGGGCGGATCGTCGCCCTGCCGTTGCCGAAGTTCTTCAACGTGGCCGAGCACGAGTCGGGTCAGCCCTACGCGGCCGCCCTGCCCGACGAGCCGTTCGAGGTGTACGACAAGGTCGACGGCAGCCTCGGGGTCGTGTTCCACTACGCCGGCGCCTGGCGGGTCGCCTCCAAGGGCTCCTTCATCAGCGAGCAGGCCACCTGGGCGCAGCGCCGTCTCGACGGCCGCGACACCGCGCACCTCGTCCCGGGCGTCACCTACCTCGCCGAGATCCTGTACCCGCAGAACCGGATCGTCGTGGACTACGGCGACCGCCGCGACCTGGTCCTCCTCGCCGCCTTCGGCCAGGACGGCACGGAGCTGCCGCTCGCCGAAGCGGCCGGGCACTGGCGGGAGATCGGCTCGGTCGTCACCGTGTGGCCGGCGATGACGCTCGCCCGGCTCCTCGCGCTCACCGAGACCAACACCCTGCCGGGCGGTGCCCCGGCCACCGGCACCGACGCCGAGGGCTTCGTGCTGCGCTTCGCCTCGGGCGTCCGGGTCAAAGCCAAGATCGCCGAATACGTACGCCTGCACAAGGTGCTCACCGGCGTCACCGAGCGCGACGTCTGGCGCGGCCACGGCATCCAGCGCTTCGCCGGCCTGCCCGCCAAGCAGATCGCGCAGGGCCTGGGTTGCAGCGTCGCCGACGTCGAGGCCTCGGGCGGGAAGCCGCTCGACGCGCTGCTGGAGCAGGTGCCCGACGAGTTCGACGCGTGGGTGCGCGGGGTCATCGCCGGGCTGGAGGAAGCCGCCGCGCTGCGCGAGCGGGGCATCGACGAGGCCTTCGGGGCGCTGGCCCACCTGGCCGCCGACCGCGGCGCCTTCGCGCGGGCGGTGCGAGCGTTGCCCGACGGCCGGATGCGTGCCGCGCTGTTTCTGCGCCTGGACGGCAAGCAGACCGAGCTCGTCACCTGGCGCGCCGTCCGGCCGGAATCGGCCGATCCCTTCACCACCGACGAGGAGAACTGAACCCCGTGTCCGCAGAACCGGCCGCCCCCGACACCGCCCCGGCGGCCCCCGCAGCCCCCACCCGCCCCGTCGTGCACGTCATGACCGGCCTGCCCGCCTCGGGCAAGACCACCGCCGCCCGGGCGCTCCAGGCGGCGTCCGGCGGCCGGCTGCGCCGGGTGAACCTCGATGACCTGCGGATCATGCTCGACGGCGGCGGCCACGGGCGCGGCCTCTCGTACGCGCACGAACAGACCGCGCTGGACGTCCAGGACGCGGCGGTGCGGGCCGCCGTGGCGGGCGGGTTCGACGTCGTCGTCGACAACACCCACCTCACCCCGCACATCCCCAAGCGCCTCAAGGCCGCCGTCGCCGGGCTCGCCGCCTTCGTCGTCCACGACTTCACGGACGTGCCCGTCGATGAGTGCGTGCGCCGCGACGCCGCACGGGAGCGGCCGGTGGGCGAGGAGATCATCCGGATCCTGGCCGGCAAACACGCCAAGTCCCGCAAGGGCGGGTGGAAGCTGACCGCCGAGTGGCTGGGCGACGAGCCTCCGGTCGAGCCGTACGTCCCCGATCCCGCGCTGCCCGCCGCGGTGATGTGCGACATCGACGGCACGCTGGCGCTGACCGGCGACCGCGGACCGTACGACTTCACCCGCTGCGGACTGGACCTGCTGAACGAGCCGGTACGGCGCGCCCTGGACGCCTTCCGGCGCGCCGACGGGGACGTGGTGGTGCTGCTCTCCGGGCGGAGCGAGGAACACCGCCCGCAGACCGAGGAGTGGCTGGAGCGGCACGCGGTCCCGTACGACGAGCTGTGGATGCGGGCGGCCGGCGACCAGCGCCGCGACGACGTGGTGAAGGCGGGCCTGTTCGACGCGCACGTGCGCCACCGGTACGCGGTCCGCGTCTCGCTCGACGACCGGGACCGCGTCGTGGCCGTCTGGCGCCGGATGGGCCTGCCGACCTGGCAGGTCAACTACGGCGACTTCTGAGCCGGTCTGCGACAGTCGTACCTGTGGAAGTACTGATCGTGGACGCCGCGAACGTCGTCGGATCCGTCCCGGACGGCTGGTGGCGCGACCGGCGCGGCGCGGCCGAGCGGCTGCGCGACCGGCTCGCGCGGCGGGAGGCGGGCGAGGAGATCGTCCTCGTGGTGGAAGGCGCCGCCAAGGGCGTCGAATCCGTGCCCGGCGTACGGGTGGACGCGGCCTCCGGCAGCGGCGACGACCGGATCGTGGAGCTGGTGGCCGCCTACGCGGAGCGCGGTGACGCCGCCGCCCTGGTCGTGGTCACGGCGGACCGGGAGCTGCGCGAGCGGGTGCGCGCGTACGGGGCGCGGTGCGCGGGGCCGCGCAGCGTCCACCCTGGTGACTGACGACGGCCGGGAGGCCGGCCCCCCGACCCGGCGCCGGCCGCCCGGCGGCCCCGGCGGCGGGTCCGCCGCCCCGCCCCCGGGTCCGCGGCCCCACCGCCCCCGGGGGCGGGTGTTC